>JASLED010000065.1 GCA_030151255.1 Flavobacterium sp. | reverse complement strand
GCAAATATTTGGCATTTGGTGCTAAATATGATTATGTTGTTTTTTGTGAGCAATTTGTTTGCTACATTTTTTTCTCAAAAACAATTTCTAAAGGTTTACTTTTTAGGAGCTTTAAGCGGAGGTTTTTTTTATTTTATAAGTTCATTTTTTCTTTCTCTAGGTAGTGCTTTAGTTGGTGCTTCGGCAGCAGTAATGGCTCCTTTAATAGGCTTAGCATATTATGCTCCGCAAATGGAATTACGCTTGGCTTTAATAGGAAAAGTAAAAATGATTTATATTGCTTTTTTTATAATAATTATTGATTTGTTTCAATTATCTTCGAGTAATCTTGGTGGGCATTTGGCTCATTTGGGTGGTGCTTGTGCAGGTGTATTGTATATGATTTATTTAAAAAATGAAATTAAGTTTAGTAAAGCAAAACCTAAGAAACACACGCATTTAAAAACGGTTTATGTAAATAAACAAACAACGGAAAACGAAACGCGTAAAGAAGATATACAAATAAAAGTAGATCAGATTTTAGATAAGATTAGTAAAAGTGGTTATGATAGTTTAACCAAGCAAGAAAAAGACTTTCTGTTTAGGCAAGGAAATAAGTAATATGAAGCGATTATCGTGGTTTAATAAAATAGTATTTATTGGAAATATTTTGTTGGCAGGTGCTACTTTATTAGGGTATTTGTTACCTTTTTTAGCGCCCAAGCTTTTCCCTATTTTATCTGTTTTTACGCTTATTCTTCCATCATTGTTAACTGTTAATTTGTTTTTTCTTATCTATTGGGGAATTCAAGTAAAACGACAAGCACTTTTGTCGTTTGTTATTTTGTTGATGGGAGTTACCTTCATTAATAAATTTTATAAGATTAGTGGAAAAACAACAGAATCTGACGAAAATGATATTGTTTTGATGACGTACAATGTTCGTTTGTTCAATTTATTTAAATGGATTTCGGATGATAATGTGACCGAAAAAATTCAGGAATTTATTGAATTACAAAATCCAGATATTTTGTGTTTACAAGAATTTTCAAAAAGCTCGGGCATTAATCTAAAACAATATCCGTATAAACATATTATTGCACACGGCGATAAAATAATGACAGGACAGGCTATTTACTCTAAATACAGAATGATTGACAAAGGAGAAATTAGACTTCCAAATTCAAATAACAATGTAATTTTTGCCGATATTGTCGTTAAAAATGATACAATTCGAGTATATAGCATTCATTTGCAATCAATAAGTATTAGCCCAGATATTCATGAGAAAATCAGCGAAGAAACATCAAAAATTATCTTCAAACGAATTTCACATGCGTTTAAAGAACAGCAATTACAATCCGAATTAATTCAGTCGCACATGAAAGATGCTTCGTTTCGAAAAATCATTTGTGGTGATATGAATAATAGCGCATTTTCTTATGTTTATAGCAATATTAAAGGCGATTTAAATGATGCTTTTATTGAGGCAGGTAGCGGCTTTGGAAAAAGCTACCATTTTCCTTATTATCCAATGCGTATTGATTATGTGTTTGTAGATCAAACGATTGAGGTGAAATCATTTGATACGTATTCTGACTTTGTAAATTCTGACCATTATCCTATTGTAACGCGTTTGAATTTAAATATCGCTGAAGAAAATTAAGCTAATCTTACGTTGTTTTTCCTAATCAACATATACATCAAGCTAATAAATACCACAATTGAGCTGTGAAAAATTGCAGACGGAATATTTTCTATTTTATTGCTATAATACCAACCTGCTAAAAAAGCACCGCCTCCAATACCTGCTTCTAGCGCAATGTACATAGTAGAAATAGCACGTCCGCGTTGATCGGGTAAGCTGAAATCAATAGTCCAAGCATTTAATGCTGGTGACAAAATTCCCAACGAAATTCCGTAAACAAACGCTCCAAAATACATTCCGTTTATCGTTTTAAAATAAGCTATGATAATTAGTGAAATCATTAAAAAAGTTAATCCTATTTTAATGATTAATGTTCTTCCATATTGATCAGAAACTTTACCTGCAAAAAAACGAATTAATAAAGATGAAATTGTAAAAATCATAAAAAATACACCTTTGTTTTCTATGCCTAAATGTCCAGTCCAATCAGGAATTAACGTTAGAATAACTCCATAAGCAACATAAGATAAAAAAGTAACCAACGCAGCTGGTAAAACGTGTATATCAAAAACATCTTTGGCCGAAATTTTGAATAACGAAAATGAAAAAGGTGTTTTTTCTTTTAATGTTTCCTTCATGTTTAGCAAAATAATGATAGATAATAGCGCAAATAACGATGAAGTATAAAATAAAAAATTTATAGAAGTATATATTTTTATTGTACTTCCTACAGCCGGACCAATTGCCATTCCAGTGCTAAAACAAATACCGTGTAAACCAAGTGCTTCGCCCCAGCGTTCTTTTGGTACAATATCTGCAACATAAGCTGCGGTAGCTGTGGGTTTAAAACCTGTAGAAAACCCATGTAATAATCGTAAAAATAAAAAGCCAGATACAGTAGTAAGTATTGGATATAATAAGCTACAAACAAAACAAACTATAGAACCGATTGCCATAATTGGAACTCGTCCAATTTTGTCGGTTAACTTTCCACTAAAAGGACGAGAAATTCCGGCCGTAATGGTAAACAATCCAATAATTAGCCCTTTATATTCTGCTCCGCCTAAGCTTGTTAAATAATCAGGAAGTTCAGGTATAAGCATATTGAAACTTGCAGAGAACAATAAGGAACTAAAACAAACTAATAAAAATTGTAAGTTATAAATTGGATGTATTGCGGTATTTTGAGTAGACATAAATTTTTGATATCGGATTGCAAAGTTATTGGTTTAAATACGGACAACCAACACAAACAAAAGAGTAATTTATTAAATAATTTGCTCGTTTGTTTAGATAAATGTTTACTAAAAGCTAAGTATATTACTTCTATTTTATATATTATTAAGATTAAATAAAAATAATTTTTATATAATACTTTAAGTAGTGTTAGTTTTGTTTTGTTTTTTATAACTTACTATTTGTTTATTAAATTAAATATTTGTGTTAATATTTTAAATATTATTTATATCTGTTGTTTTGTATTTTTAAATATATCAATATAGAATGGTTCTAAATATTATGTTTTGTTATATTTTTACAAAAAAATAAATCGTTTTTATGAGATTAATAAAACATATTTTGTTGGCCTTTGTGCTGGTTATTTCAAGCATTGTACTTTTTGCAGCAAGTACAAAGTTTTCTTTTAGTAATTATAGACTGAACGATACAATTTTAAACTTGGAAGAAATGCTGAGTTTTTCTAATGCTATTTGTGAAGATCCTATAAATCAAAAAGTGAAAAATATAGGTGCTGGAAATGTAACTATTTTATGGGATGATGCCCTAGCAAATAAATGGGAATATTATGTGCAAGAAGAAGGAATAGGAAGTCCTGTAGGTAATGGTATAACATCATTATTAACTGAAGTAATAGTTAGTACAACAATTAGCGGTAACGCGTTACAACCTGGAACAGACTATGAGTTTTATGTGCGTGCCATTTGTGGAAGTGCAAGCAATAGTAATTGGGTTGGTCCTTTTATATTTAGAACTAGCTGTGATCATTTTACAGTTTTACCTTTTAAGGAATCTTTTGATTCTAATTCGCCAAGTTATTATTGTTGGAGAATTGTTGATACAAACGATCATTTAAAAACACCAGGAAAACAAAATACATGGGAGCAATCTTCATCTGGCTCAAAAAGTGGAGATAAGGCAATGTATTTTTATGGATTTAATAATCCAAATGATGGATGGTTAATATCGCCTTCAATTCAATTGACAGGTGATATTTATGAGTTAACATTTTGGTATAAATCAACTAGTTTTTTAGCCACTGAGTTTGAAGTTCTTTTATCTGTAGATGGAATAGAATTAGATAATTTTAAAAATGTATTAATGCCTAAAACCAGCGTGCAAATTCCTAATTATACACAAAAAAGTATTTTTATACATGGAATTACTGGTAACGTTAATATAGCATGGAGAGTTGTTAGTAATGGAACTGCAATGTTATATCTAGACGATGTATCTCTAGAAAAAGCAGATTGTTTACCTCCAAGTGAGGATGTTGTAATAAGCAATTTAGAACATAATAAAGCAACTATAACATGGAAAGATAACGTAAATTCCGGTTGGGATTATTTTGTAAAACCAGCTTTTCCCAGCGGGTTGCCTGTTGGAACACCTCTTTCAACAACTAATAAAACCATAACGGTACAAACAACGAATGGAATAGGAGCATCTGCTTTGCTTCCAGCAACTGAATACGAAATTTATTTAAGATCAACCTGCGATGGAACAAAGAAAAGTAAGTGGATAGGTCCGATTACTTTTAAAACACCATGTTTGCCTGTATCAATGCCTTTTTGGGAAGGTTTTAATACAGATTCGTCTACTATAGATTGTTGGTTGATAGTTGATAATGATAAAAATAAAACTGGTTCTGGTGCTTTTGTTAGCGGAATTTGGCAAAAAACAGGTGCTAAATATGAAGGAAATGGGGCTATGTATTATTCAGGTGGACCAAGTAATGATGATTGGCTTATTTCTCCAACTTTTAATTTAGACAGTAATAAAAAATATAGATTAAAATACTTTTATAAGACGTATTCTTATAATAATACCGATTTTCAAGTTCTTTATTCAACTACAGGTGCTGGAATAAATGATTTCAAAAATGTTTTAGTAAGTAAACAAGGCTATAATAAGGATAATTGGATGGAAGAAACAGTTTATATCTCTAATATATCCGGTCCGTTTAATTTAGCATGGCATATTAATACAAAAAACAGTTTCAGTAATTTTTATTTAGATGCTGTTTCTTTCAGAGAAATTGATTGTCCTGAACCAATACAATTAGAGGTTGATAATCTTACCTCTGATCAAGTAACTATAAAATGGAGAGATGATTTTGGGGCAAATTGGGAATATTTTGTTCAAGAAGCTGGAGGTATTTTGCCAAAGGGAAAAGGTACTTCATCAAGTAAAAAAGATGTTGTAATAACAGTAGATAGATTTGGAAAGAAAATTAAACCCAATACTGAATACGAATTTTTTGTAAGAACTACATGTGGAGGCAATGATAATAGTATTTGGGCAGGACCTTATATTTTTAGAACTGCATGTGTTGCGCTAGATCTTCCATTTTGGGAAGGATTTAATAGTAATTCGCAAACTGTTTATTGTTGGAGTATTAATGATGTAAATAAAGATGCAAATTTAACAACAAGTACCGGAATATGGGTAAAGCAAGACAAAACTCCTTATGAAGGAAATTTGTCAATGAGATTTACTGTTTCTGATATTGGTAATTCTATTGAGTCAGATGATTGGTTAATATCTCCAACTTTTAAGTTGAATCCAGGAAAAATGTATAGATTAAAATATCATTATAAAACATTTTCATCATCTACTAAGAGCGAATTTGAAGTAGTAGCATCTCAAAATGGAATAGACCCTAAAGATTTTAAAACAGTTATTGTACCAAGTACAAAATATGAGAATATTGATTATCAAGAAAAAAAAGTCTTTATTTCTAATTTAAGTGGCGATGTAAATATAGCATGGCATGTTAAAGGTTTAGGAAGCAAGGATATACTTATTGATAATGTATTTGTAGAAGAAGTAATTGGCTGTCCAGAACCAATGACAATGGGAGTCGAAAATATAGATATTCACTCCGCTGATTTGATTTGGCAAGATGATTCAGGAGCGAATCAATGGGAATATCATGTTCAAGAAGCTGGAGGTGTTTTGCCTGTAAAAAAAGGTACAATTACATCTAAGAATAAAAACTCTGTTAGCAAAGATTATAACGGAAATTCATTAAAAGGAAATACAAAATATGAATACTACGTTCGATCTATTTGTAAAGATGGAAGTACTAGTATTTGGCTTGGTCCGTTTGAATTTACAACACTTTGCGATGTATATCAAACACCTTTTTGGGAAGGTTTTAATAAAAACTCTGAAACTATAAGATGTTGGATATCTATAGATGAAAATAATAAAATTATACCATTGAATACAAAATGGAAACAAAATGCAATAGTGAAACATGAAGGAGATCAGGCTATTTTTTATACAGCATCTAGTTCGAAAGCGGTAAATCTGAATGATTGGTTAATTTCCCCAACGTTTAATTTAGATGGAGGACTTTATGTACTAAAATACCATTATAGAACAAATACTTTAGCTACTGCTTCTAATGAATTTGAAGTTTTACTATCAACAGACGGAATTGATGTAACTCACTTTACAACAGAACTTGTTAAGAAGAAAAAATACACAAATGAAGTATTTAATGAAGAAGTTGTTTTTATTGACGGTATAAAAGGAGATATTAATATAGCTTGGCATATTGATGCTTTAAATGCAAAATCTGCTAATTTATTTCTAGATAATATCTTTCTATATAAAATAGATACTTGCCCTGAGCCTTATTTATTGCAGACAAGTAATATAACAACCAATGGTTTTGACTTAGAATGGCAACAATATGGAACCGTAAATAGCTGGGAGGTAATTGTTGTAAACAGTGGTGATCCTGTAACATCAACTCCAATTGTATCTCAAGTAGTAACAGGCATTCCAAAATTGAGTATTACTGGATTATCAGCAGGAACAGGATATACTATTTATGTTAGATCAAAGTGTGCAGATAACGTTTCCTATAGTAATTGGTCAACATCTATCAATGCAGGTACTAAAATAGGCGGAAATGATGAATGTATTGGAGCAATAAATATTCCTGTTAATACGGGAGTAAATTGTGATAAAACTATCAAAGGATCATTATTAGGTGCAACATTATCTATAAATAATAAACCAAGTTGTTCACCAACATTAGGTCCTGATGTTTGGTTTGAATTTACTGCATTAGCTACAAGTCATTTATTATCTGTAAAAGATTTTAAAAGTATATCAGGTGCTTCAAATCCGCTTTTAATGTTATCATTATACAATCAGCCTTGTGGAAATACTGTTACTGCATTAGATTGCACTAGTTTAAATTTGCAAACAACACCAGATTGGGTTTTGGGCGGATTAGTTGTTGGTCAGAAATATTATTTGCGCTTAGGTGTTGCAGCTTCTACCAAAGTTGTAGATTTTATATTTAATTTATGTTTAACCACTTCTACATCAACTCCACTTACTGTTATACCAAGCGGAACATCTCAAGAGATAGAAGATTTGATTAAAAAAGTATTAATAAGATCCAATTGTGATTTAGTTTCAAATATAAATTATCAGAATGGAGATGGTAGTCCAGCTACAAAAAAATATAATACTTTAGGTTATTTTGATAAAGGAACATCTAATTTTCCATTTGATAAAGGTATTGTTCTGTCTACAAATGAAATTGAATATGTTTCAAGACCGTATATGGGATATACAGCAGATAGAGGAAAAAATAATGAAAGATGGATTGGTGATAAAGATATAAATGATGCCATACAAAATGCTGGTGGAGGACCAAAAGATACTAAAAGAGTTACACAAATAGAATTTGATTTCTTGGCAATAAAAGATTCTTTAAAATTTGAGTACTTATTTGCTTCAAATAGTTATCATAAAACTTGTGGAGATGCTTGTAATGTAGGGGCATTATTTGCTGCTTGGCTAATAGATTTAACAACTGGAGAAGGTATAAATCTAGCAAAAGTTCCAGATACAAATTTACCAATAGCTATTAATACAATTCGTAATTCTACAAAAACAGGAGCAGCTTGCCCAGACGTAAATGCTATTTATTTTGATAAATATTACGACAATGTAGATAAAGCAATAGATGCGCCAATTGATTTTGTAGGATTTACAAAGCCATTAAGTTCTGAAACAATGGTGGTAGTACCAGGAAGAATGTATCATATTAAGTTAGCTGTAATTGATTTTTGCCCAACTGTAAGTCACTCAACTGCGGTGTTTTTTAATGCAGGAAGTTTTGATTTGGGAGATTTAGATTTAGGACAAGATTTAACGATAACAAATAATACTGCTATATGTCAAGATTCTTTTAAAATTATTGAATCTGGTGTTTCTGAGGATCCAGAAAATATAACATTATTATGGTATAAAGATGATAAACTCATTCAAGGTGAATCAAAAAGTAGTTTAAAAGTTTCAGAAGCAGGAAAATACAGCGTCATAGCAAAGTATCATAATATATCTTGTGAAGTAAAAGGAGAAATTAATGTAGAAATATATCCTAAGCTTACATCATTTATCAATAAACCTTTAGATATAGAGGTTTGTAGATTTAATATCGGAGAAACAATTATAGATCTAAAAGCAGTAGAAGCGCAAATGTTTACCAATACAAATAGAAATGATTTTATTGTAAGATATTTCTATGATGAATGGTTAGAGAATGAAATCATAGATTTTACAGCGTTTAAAGTAGATTTAAATAAAAAGTCCACACCTATTTTTATAGAAATAAAAAATGCAAAAATGGAATGTAATGATGTGTTTACATTTAATATTGTATCTATTGAAGGAGATAAACCAGAAAAACCAAAAGATATTGAAATTTGTGATTCGTTTATATTGCCAATGCTTAAAGAAAATCAATATTATTTTTCAGAAGCTAAAGGAAAGGGAAAACAATATACATCTGGTGAAGTTTTAAAAGCAGGAAATTATCTGATTTATATTTTCCAAGATAATAAAAATGGATGCTATGAAGAAGTATTTTTTACCGTAAAAGTAGAGCAATCGAATGAAAAGCACCAATATAATGATATTTATGAATCATGTAAACTTTATGAATTGCCAAATTTAGAGCCAAACCAAAAATATGAAATTCAAGTAAATAATACTCGCGTTTCTGTAAAACCAGGCGAAAAAATCAGAGATACAAATACAATTGTATATGTCATAACAGAAAGTAGTAATGGAATTTGTATAGATGAATCGATGTTTACTGTTTATTATGAAGAATGCCCTATTCCTAAAGGTTTTTCGCCAAATGGAGATGGTATAAACGACAGTTTTGATTTAGAAGAGTATGGGGTAACTAGCTTAAAAATCTATAACAGAAATGGAATTGAGGTATATTCGTTTGATGGAAATTACACTAATCAATGGAAAGGTCAAGATAAAAAAGGCAAAAACTTGATTAGTGGAACTTATTATTATGTTATTAAAGCATTTGATACAACTAAAACAGGTTGGGTTCAATTAAACCGATAAAACAAAAGCAATAAATAGTAAACTTACCAAATAAACACTAAATCGCAACATTGCGATTTAGTGTTTTGTAATAGGATGGTCTTTGTATTTTTCAATTAGTTCGACACTGTACTAAAAACTGTATAAGTATAAAATTCTGCTTGAGTTAAAACCGAGCAGAATTTTTTTTATATTTAACCTGAGTTCGATTAGAACAAGGCTAATTGATTAGTTTTAACTCTCTCATTTCTTAGGCAGGAAATGGTATGCAATGATTTCTACAATAAGATTAGTAAAGAAATTCACAGGTGATCTGTGTCTAGAATGTTCTACTTGACATACATTTTTTAATTCATCATTTACAGTTTCAATTACAAACCTTTTCTAAGTAGAATTTTATCAGACATACTCATAAGAGAGTTCTTCATATTATTTCTTATAATGGTAATTAATTCGATTCCATCTAAGAACAGTAATTCAGCAAAATTATCACCAATATACCCTTTATTCGCAAATAATTTTCCAAAGATATTTTTTTAAGAGCCCTTCATTTTTTAAGGGATCACGATCATTTACATTAGCCTGAGTAATAGCAAAACTCAATATTTCACCTTTGTTATTAAGTTTAAAACCATGGAACCAACCAATGGTTGACTTACCAGTTGTTACAATGTTTTTAAAAACTTTATTTCTACTGATTCTTTTAGATTTACAAACTTAGATAGATGGAAGTAGAATCTATAAATGAAATACCTATACATTTACCTAAGCCTAAAAGAAACGATTTAGTCGATTTTTCAAAATATTTACAGAATTCATCTACAATACAAAAAATAAATATCAATAATTTTATTGAAACAAATCATAGGTAAAAATCTTTTATATATTTAAATTTCAGATACTTTAATATACAGATTTTTTACCTTTTTTTTATACTTATATTAATCGAACTCAGGTTTCTAGGTTTTAAAACAAGAATTTTAGCTAAAAAACAGCTTTGACAATGGTTCAATATATCAGTAAATTTATCTTTGATAGACCAATAAATAATATTAAAAATCAAATCATTTAATTACACCAACGGGTTATATAAAATAAAAAAAGCCAATTCTCTGTTATAGAATTGGCTTTATATAAAAAACAACTGTTTTATCTCAAATTAAAATTATAAATAATTTCACCTACTTGTTTATCTGGCGCATTTGGATTTGCTTGCCATTTAGTTTGCATTGCAGCTAATTTAGCTTGCTCTAATAAACAACTAGCCGTATTTGTAGAACCTTTTATACCAGGGCGAGCATCAATTGTATTTCCTTGTTTATCTACATAAACCTCTACTACAACTCTACCTACTTCATTACACAGATATTTGGGCGCTGGTTTTACAAGTGCTGATCTACCATTTAATGAATATCCCGATCCGCTTCCCGTTCCCGTTCCTGTGCCATCTCCATGTCCGCCACCAGAACCGCTTCCGCTTCCACCACCAGAGCCACTACCCGATCCGTTTCCAGAACCTGTTCCGTCTCCTGTACCCATTCCATAATATCCGCCAGATGTAGACAAACCTCCTTTTCCATCGCCAGAGTTCCCTCCTCCGCCCGATCCATTACCTCCGTTCATAAAACTACTTAATGCATTTTTTGTAGCATTAGAAAGATCTTGTTTTGGCTGAGCTGAGGCTGTTGTTTGGTTTGGTTTGGAAGCTACTACTTTATCTGCAGCACCTATTATTTCTTTTTTATTTGTATTTGCAACTTTCTCTACCTTTTTTACCTCTTCCACTTTGGGCTTTTCCGTTTTTTTATCCTTTTGTTTATCTTCAATTTTATTGACAATAACATCAGATTCTCTATCGTTATAAGCTACTATTTCTTTTGGTTGAGCTATTTCTTGTGCAATAACTTGTTTTACTTGCTGTGCTCCAGCATCACTCACAATGACTGGATCTAACTTTAGATATTTACCAGGAGTACCTTCTATTGAAATAGCAACTCCTGCACCGCCACCGCCACCGCCACCAAAATAATTATGTGCCGTTTGTGTATCGATAAATTTTATAAAATAAAGAAGAAGAAGCACAATTACAGCTATTACATTAGTAATAAGTATAGATGTTTTTTCTTCTTTTGAAAATTTAAAATTCATACTCAAATTTAGATTAAAAAGATATTTGTATTATACAAATGTAATTGATTTCGTATATTCTTTTATATTTTTTTTCGATAGCTAACACAAATTATTCTATTCGAAAAAAATAGCTTTTATTGATTGTTTTCGGTGACTAAACTTCCATTTTTTTCCGTTTTTACAACAGATAAAGAAATTGGTATGCGTTCTTGTAATTCATCTACGTGAGAAATTATTCCAACAATTCTATTTTCTTTCTGCAAATTGTTTAAAGTTTCAAAAACCACGTTTACCGATTCTGTATCTTGTGTTCCAAAACCTTCGTCAATAAAGAAAAAGTTTTTATTTGATTTTGATAAACTCTGTACACTTTCTGCCAACGCTAATGCTAAAGATAAGGAAACTTGAAAACTCTGCCCGCCCGAAAGGGTTTTTACACTTCTTGTTTTTCCTTCGTTCAAATAATCTACAATTTCAAAATCGTTGTTTGCATTTAACTGTAAACTCAACTGATTATTAGTCAATCGATGAAAACGAAGATTTGCCATATCGCATAAATTTTTCAGATAAATTGTAGAAACATAATTTACAAATCCGGCACCATTAAACATGGTAAGCAACGTACTTAAATTAGTTGTTCGTTTTTCAATGATGGCAAATTCTTTTTCGAGCATTTGTTTTTTATTCCAATCTTTTTCCAAACGCTCTATTTCGCCTTCCAATTTTACAACAACCTCTTTAGCTGTATTGCTGTCTTTTTCCAATTGTAATATTTTTATTTCTTGTTGAGAAAAATCATTCATATCAAATGCAATTCCCTCCAATTTTTCTTTCAATTCTTTAATCGAAATTCTTAATACTTCCAATTGTAAATCAAAAGTTTGAATATTATTTCGTTGCTGTTCTACATCAATATTTTTATTCAAAATCAATTGCACTTCTTCCAGCGTACTTATTTGATATTGCTGCAATAATTGCTCAATAGCTAATGTTAATTCGGTTGCTTTTAAGAGAACTTCATTTACTTCCAATTTATTGTTCTCTAATAATGTTTTTGCACTTGCCAACTGAGGAATAATATTTTGATATTGCTCTGACAATGTTTTATAAGAGTGTTCAATTCGTTGAATAGTTGCAGTTTGGTGTTGTAATTGCTGATCGATTATTGTTTCTTCTATGTGCTCATAATCCTGCCATTGCAAACGAATTACTTGTGCTTTTTTGGTTAGAATTTCGCTTTCAATTCCTGCATTTTGAATTTTGCTTTCGGTAATTCCTTTTTCAATCTCATCAATTTGCTTTCGCTTTGTATCAACTTCTTTTTTTAATTCCTCAACCTGCTGATCCAATACTTCAATTTGCAAAGCAATTTCTTTTGCCTGACTTTTTAATGCTGTAAACCCAACTTTATCATCTTTTGACACAATTGTCCATACAAAAGCATTATGATGATTCAGTTGCTGTTGCGTGTTATTTTGTTGTTCCTGCAACAAATCAACATGTTGATTATTTAATTGTTGCTTTTTTTCAAATACAATTGTTGCTTTGGTTTCGTAAATAGATAATCGTTGCAATTTATCTTTTTCAGCTTCTAATTTTTGTTGCGCTAAAACGATTATTTGATCGATATTTTCGCTTTTTAAAACATTGGGATGATGCGTTGCCCCGCATAATGAACAAGGTTGGCCCTCTTGCAAATTATGCGAATAATGTACTAATTGTTCATTTACTTTTAATTGTCTTAGCTCATCTTCTATTTTTTGAATGGATTGATTAAATAATTGTTTATAATGTTCAATTTCAGCTTGCCAATTTTGAACATTTTTAAACTTTAATGCTGCAATATCATTCTCATTCTGACTAATTTCTTGTGTTAGCTTTTGGCTGTTATTTTGCCATTTTTGGTTTTCGTTAAAAAGCACATCTTGATGAATAAACCAAGCATCAATTTCCATTAAAACAGACGTATCTATTCGTTGTTTTTTTAACTCTGCTAATATATTTTGTTGCTGTACAAGTTTTTCGTTTACTACAATTGCGTTATTCTGCGCTTCTTTTATTGATTGTTCATTTTTTTGCAGATTTACTAGCAATGCTTTTCTATTAATTTCGGCTTTTTTTATTTCTTTAATTAATTGCAGTTCACGCCATTCTTCCTTTAGATAATCTAACGTTTTAAATTCTTGTTCGGCGGTTTTAAAACTATATTCAACAACATCAAATTGCTTTTGCAAATTAGTTACCTCAACGGTTTGAAGAGCTAATTTATCTTCCTTTTCTTGTTTGTTTTTTAATATTATTTCTTGCTCTTTTAAAACCGATGCAAATGCCTTTTCAATCTTTTCAAATTGAGATAATTCATTCTTTTTTTGTTGAATTTCGGGTAATTTCGCTTCTAAATCAGCTAATTCTTTTTGTTTATTGGCAATTGTTACAAAATCGTTTTTTACAGCTAATACTTTTTGAAATTGTTCGTTTTCTGTACGATATTGTAAGGCAAGTTGATTGCTTATTTCTTTTTCTTGCTGATGTAATTCTTTTTTCTGTTCTATTTCTTGAGCAGAAATATTTTGATAACTTTTTAATTCGCCTTCAACTAAATTTAAACTTTCTTTTGCTGCATTATATACGCTTTTTGCTTTGTGCGATAAATCAAAACGATCTAATCCAAAAATTTGTTGCAACATATCAGTACGCGCTTTTCCGCCCAATTCTAAAAACTCTTTGAATTGACCTTGCGGAATAATAATTGTGCGTTTAAAGTTATCGTAGCTTAAGCCTATTACTTCTTGAATATTTAAATCGGGCTGCGGAATCCATTCTTCATTTTCCCATTTATACAAAATTGCTTCGCTTCGCTTTACATCATCAAAACGTTTTGAATTTCTTTTAAACTCGCGATAAATACGATATTTTTCGTCTTTGAAATTATAAAACTCAAAATCGATCAATGAACGGTTCGATTTTAAATTCATCATATTATACGCGCGGTTATCCGCTTTATTCATGCGTTCTGTTTCTCCGTATAAACCAAAAGAAATTGCTTCTAAAATTGATGATTTACCCGAGCCTACTCTTCCAAAAATACCAAAAAGTCCTGCTTCGATTAGCTTTGTAAAATCAATTACTTGTTTTTCTTGATAAGAATAAAGTCCTTCGATGGTTAACTGAATAGGTATCATAATTACTGATTTAGAATTTCGTTAAACAAATCCATCAGCTCGTTATTTGGTTCTTGTCCGTTATAACGTTGTTTAAAATAATCTTTAAACAAATCTTGCATATCTTGTTCTAAATTCACTTGATTCATCGCTCTGCTTGTTTGCCCTTCTTTTAAATTAATTTGAGGAATAATTGAAATAATTCCATCATGTGCTTGATTAATTCGTTTTAAATCATCTGCCTTTAAAAAAGTATCACTTACCAGCGTTAATTCAACCAATTGTTCAGGATTATTGATTAACCAAAAAATAGCTTCATCAACCGATTCAAATTTTACTCTAGATAATGAACGTCCTCTTTGCAAAGGAATAGTTCGATAAGTAACAGGCTGATTTACTTCTGCTTCTATAATAACCACATATTTTTGCTGTCCGGCTTCGCTAAAGCTATACGCCAACGGACTTCCAGAATATACCACAGGGCGTTCTTCTGGTCCAATTTGATGCATTCTATGTAAATGGCCTAAAGCAGTATATTGAATTTGTTGAGGAATAATATCACTGTACAGTAAGTCGGCATTTCCTATTTTTAATGGTTTTTCTCCTTCTGGTTCTTCCAAAATTTCACCATTTCGATTCATCATATACAAATGAGAAACCAATAGATTAATTCCTTTTGTTTTGCAATATTTATCGGCTAATTCTTTCCAATTTTCTTTTAATACCTGATTTAGATCTTCTGCTTTATCATCAATACTCAATGCTTTTTTCAAGCGAATTTCATTGGCATAAGGTGTGTGAAAAATTCGGATAGGATATTTGTAATTTTCTTTTCTAATTTCGATAAATCCGTTTGCCGTTTTACTAACTTTAAACTGATTGGGAATTTCGAATTTTGCAATCTCAGCATTAGGATAACCAACTAAAATTATTCCGCATTCTCTTGCCAAAGGATCTGGCGCATCAATTCGTTCCGGACTATCGTGATTACCCGCAATGGCAATTACTGGGCATTCTCCGTTTTTGGCAAGTTTTTTCAAGGCTTTATAAAACAATTCTACTGCTTCGATGGGCGGATTAAAAGTATCGAATAAATCACCAGCTACAAGAACCAAATCCACTTTTTCTCTTGTAGCAATTCTACAAATTTCATCTAAAATTTCTTTTTGTTCTTCCACCCGACTGTAATTGTCCAATCTTTTTCCTAAATGCCAATCGGCTGTATGTAGAATTTTTAATTTCATTCTTCTTTTTATTTTAAACACCAAAGATACTAACTAAATCAAGGTTTATTGGTATAAGTAAAAGGGTGTTTTTTTGTATTTATATAAAAAACAAAACCTCAATAAAATAATCATTGAGGTTTTGTTTTTATTATTCTGAATAATTTGGAATAATCCATTTTGCCATGTACCAATTTACTTGATAAGGATATTTTTCGTAAGGAGAATCGCCTTCATTAAAAGTAAATCCCAATTCGGCATTTTGTTTTGCTACTTGCATTATTTTTTCGGCTTCAGATATATTGCCTTTTTCTAACAAGCAAAGTCCTTTATAATATTGTGCATCAGAAAACTTATTATATTCGCTTAAAGCCTTATCAAAACACACTATTGCTTCGTTATATTGTTTTAATTCATACTTAATTATGCCCATATAAAACCAATCGAGATAATGAATCCATGATTCGCCTTGCTTGTTTTTTATGCTATCTAAATCTGTTTGTAATATTTGCTCAGCTGTTTTAAATTCATTGAGTTGCAAATAACACAGCGCAATATAAAATGCATATGAATGATCGCTTTCGTAATTATAACCAAATTCGCGCTGAGCATCTTCAAAATCAGTAATTGCACTTTTGTAATCTTTTTGAAAAACGCATTTCAAATAACCTCTTCTGGCCAAATATCTTTTTCTATCATATAAGACAGCATTGTTATAAAACGCAACAGCAGTTTCATATTTTCTGATTTTCCAATATGGCAATGCTTTATTTTCCCATAACATTGCAATTGTTGAATCTTGCTGAAGACCTTTATTAATCCATTCTTCCCAAGCTTGTGTAAGATAATGATGTTTGTATGCTCCGTTGAATAAATATGCTTCTACAATTTTATCTTGTTTTGTTTGTGCGTTACTTGCTGAAAAAGCAACAAAACATGTTACAAATAATACAAATCTCATTTTTAAACTATTTTACACTCAAAAATATTAAAAAGGAATGAATAACATTGCTGTTTTTTTACAGAAAAAACAAACAAAAAAGCCTTGATAACTAAGGTTACCAAGGCTTTTTGCAATAATTTAAATTAATCATTTTTATATTTCACATCCTTCTGGACCACAAGCATTTTCTGCATTTCCTTTCATTTCAAAAGCTGGCTGACTTTCGTTAAACGATTGTGTTAATGCATCAACGAATACTTCTGAAGGTTGAGCTCCTGAAATACCATATTTTCTATTAATTACAAAAAATGGAACTCCAGAAATTCCCAATTCATTTGCTTCTGAAATATCTGACTTTACTTCTTGTAGCAATTCTTCCGAAGCCAAAAATTGTTTGGCTTCATTTTTATTCAATCCAATTGATTCGATTAAATCTAGTAAAACCTCATCGTTTCCGACATTTTTACCTTCTGTAAAATAAGCCTTAAATAGTGCTTCTTCTATTTCATTTCCTTTTCCTTTTGCTTGCGCAAAGTGGCTTAATCTATGTGCTTTTAGCGTATTTACTGGAATTGAAATGTCTTGTCTAAAATCAATACCAACTTCTTGCCCAACATTTTTTAAATGTACTAACATTCCTTCTATTTGATCTTCTGGCATTCCTTTTCGTTTTGCCAAATATTCTTTTGTTGATTCAGTTAAGCCTTTTTCTGGCAAAGTTGGATCTAACTGAAAACTCTTCCATTCAACTTGAATTTTATCTTTAAAAGGCAATTGAGCCAATGCATTCTCAAAGTTTTTCTTTCCTACGTAACAAAACGGGCACATTACGTCTGACCATATTTCTACTTTCATCTTTTATCTATTTTAATGAGGAACTATTTACATAACTCTATACCCAAAGATACAGCTAAACTTATTAGAACTTTCTCTTCTTAACAAGAATTAAATAGTTTTCAAAAAGAAAGTGGATGTAAAGTTCTTATAAAATACTCTTTTACTTTACCCAACTATTCTTGCCAGCGATGCCTCCAGATATAATCAATGTACCTGACATTATTAATAAAAATGCTAATGAGAATGACCACGATTGTGACATATCGAATAAGGCTCCAAAAATAGGTGGTCCGCATGCTGCGATTAAATATCCGATAGACTGCGCCATACCTGATAACTCTGCTGCCTGTATTGTACTACTTGTTCGTAACACAAAGAACAACATGGATAAACTGAATGCCAACCCGCTTGCAGTACCAATCAGTACACACCACAAGGCAATAAAATTAACCTTAAAAATCAACAGTCCTGCTATCCCTAAAGCAAACAATATACCTGTACCTATAGCTAATAGTTTTTGATTAGACAGTTTACTCGCTATAACAGCTCCAATAAACGTCATGGGTAACTGTGCAAACTGCATATATGACAATAACCATCCTGCTTCTTCTTTAGGTATGCCCCAAGTAATAGCTACTTTAGGAAGCCATGCTGCTAAACAGTAAAACAGCAATGACTGTACGCCCATAAATATGGTAACTGCCCATGCTACTTTAGATTTATACATATTAACTTTTACTTCTTCCTGCCCTAAAGAAGCGGTTGCTTGTATCATTTTTTGTTTCTTAACTTGAGGTAGCCAAATAAGAATTGTTGTTATACTCAGTACCAACCACACTCCTATCGATCCCTTCCAACCTAAATTTGTAATATAACCTAAGCTAATGCTAAACCCTGCTGCCAAGGCTGCTGTTAAATTCATCGCTACAGAATATATTCCCATCATGGTTCCTACATTCTTTTGGAAATTACTCTTTATATATGCAGGCATTAATACATTACCAACTGTAATGGCTATACCTACTAAAGCAGCTCCTAAAAACAGCGTGATAAGACTTCCATAAGGTCTTATAGCTAACCCAATACTCAATAAAATTAATGAAGCTAATAAGACTATCTCCATGCCGTATCTACGAGATACTTTAGGCACCATACTAGACAAGAATCCAAAAGCCATTAAAGGAATAGTAGTAACTAATCCGGCAGTAGTATTAGATAAAGATAAAGCTCTGCTTATTTCTCCTATTACAGGACCTACAGA
>JASLED010000013.1 GCA_030151255.1 Flavobacterium sp. | reverse complement strand
TGTTTGGCGACATCAAGATACTGAATTTCAGTATCTTGACCAATATCTATCGTAATAATATTCCTCTTTTTTTTCTCAATTCATTTCACCCAACGGGTTAAGTTTAATTAAAAAATAATGATTATATTTGTTTTTTAAGCCAAAAACTAATTAATAAATCAAAAAACAAAACAAATACACAAATAAATTAATTTTATTTTATATTCATTAACATACATTATAATTAATATATTATCATAATAACCTAAAAAAATATTTTAAGTATTTTATATAAATTATTCATAATAGAATGATTTCAAAACTCGATTTTTCTTAAAAAAACAGTAGTTAAAAACCAATACATTACAAAAAACACAACACCGAAAAACGATTTTTATAAATAAATTTTAAGAAACCAATAAATAATTAGTTCTATCTAGAATTAATTATTTCTAGCATTTTAGAAATAATATTCTGCTTAAATTGCTAAAAAAAGTATGTCTTCATGTAATTTATACCATAAATAAATGATGCAAAGTAGAATTTTTTTTCATTTAAAAAATATATAAATTCAATCTACAACGTATTATCATATCCAAAAACAGATAAATTTGTAGTTTAAATTTGTATTTCAATGATTAGAAAAATTAATATAGAAGATTATCCAAAACTAGTAAGCATTTGGCGCAGCGCCGTTTTAAACACTCATCATTTTTTAAAAGACGAAGATTTTAAATACTTCGAAGAAAAAATTCCAACATATTTTGAGTTTGTATCTTTATTTGGTTTTGAAGAAGCAGGTCAATTAATAGGTTTTATTGGTATTGCCGACAATAATCTTGAAATGCTATTTATTGATAATAATTTTAGAACAAAGGGAGTAGGAAAACAATTATTAAAATATGCAGTAAATGTTTTAAATGTAAACAAAGTGGATGTAAATGAGCAAAACGAACAAGCAGTTGGATTTTACAAACATATGGGCTTTAAAGTAATTGATCGTTCTGAACTTGACGGACAAGGAAAAGAATATCCTATTTTACATATGAGTTTATAAAACAAAAAACACCGAGTAAAATACTCGGTGTTTTTTTATAATATTATTGTCTCTGTTTTTCTTTTTTTGGATATATAAATCCTAAACCACAGCGGGTCAGCATCTTTTTTACAAAATTCCAAAAGAAGGTGTGCTGACCAAAAATTGTTCCTATACAAATAAGTATTACTTTATAAATTGGAAAAATAATTAAAACATATAAAACCCAATACAAAAAGGAATTTGTTATTCCTCTCTCAATTCCAAGGGATGCTAAAATAGGTTTTGAAATAAATGCAGCTGTAGATCCTGTAATTGCAAAAACCAATAAAACGATACATACTTGAAAATTAGAAGTAAGGCCCCAACGTTGTTTTAACTTTTCCATTTATTTAATTTAATTCTAAACAAAATTACACTTTTTAAAGCAAGTAAAAAACAATTTTAACGTATTAATTTTTAGTTGCATAGTTGTAATTTATCACTTATAATTCAATTTTTGATAGCGTTTCTAATACATATTCATGCATTACTTCTCGGTAATCTAAATGAGTAACTATACGCAACCAACCGTCGGCTAATTCGCTTATCAAAATATTTTTTTGTTTTAATAAATACAAAAATTCACTTGTTCTATTTTTATCTTCCAAAGCAAAAACCAAAATATTAGTTTGTACTGGCAAAACTTCTTTTATCCAAGTTTTTTTGTTTAACAACATTTCTATTTGCTTTGCTCTATAATGATCTCTTTGTAATCGACTTACATTATTTTTCAAAGCATAAAGCGCTGCTGCTGCTAAATATCCTGTTTGACGCATTCCGCCTCCCATTAATTTTCTATAGCGAATTGCTCTTTGAATATGCTCTTTTGAACCAACCAAAACTGAACCAACTGGCGCACCCAAACTTTTAGAAAAACAAACCGAAATAGTATCAAATAAAGCTCCGTATTGACTAGGATGTTGAGATTTTGCCACCAAAGCATTCCACAAACGCGCACCATCTAAATGCAATTTTAATCCCAAATCATTACAAACTGCTCTTATTTTTTCTATTTCGTTTAGCTCATAACAAGCACCTCCTCCAACATTTGTTGTGTTTTCTAAACTAACCAATGTTGTTATTGGTAAATGAATATTATTTGGATCTGTATAATTTTTCAACACATCTTCTGCAGTAATTCTTCCTCTATCTCCATCCACTAAAGCTAAACTTACTCCACTGTGCACGGCTGGTCCACCGCCTTCAAATTTAAAAATATGCGAACTTCTATCGCAAATTACCTGATCTCCAGGTTGTGTATGTAATTTTATAGCCACCTGATTACACATTGTTCCTGATGGAAAAAACAATGCTGCTTCCATACCAAACAACTCAGCTACAGCCGTTTCTAATTCATTGGTACTACCATCTTGTTTATAAACATCATCTCCTACTCGCGCTTTTAGCATATAATTCAACATTTCTGGAGTAGGTTTTGTAATTGTATCGCTAATTAAATTAATTTCCATAAATCAGAAGTAATAAGTATTTTTGCAGGTAAAAGTATTAAAAATTATGGTAACCACAGAACAACAGAAGAACATTATTGATCGCCTTGGTGCGTTAAGGAGGTATCTTTGACGTCGATAAGAAAATTATTGAAATAACTAACGAAGAAGAGAAAACCTTTGCTCCTGACTTTTGGAACAATTCGAAAGAGGCTGAAATAATCGTTAAAAATCTAAAATCCAAAAAGAAATGGATTGAAGATTATGAGAATGTAAAAAGTAATATTGAAGAATTTCAAATACTTCTTGATTTTTACAACGAAAAAGAAGCTACCGAAGATGAAGTAATTACTCAATATCAAACAGCACTTACTCTAATTGAGAATTTAGAGTTTAAAAATATGTTATCTGACGAAGGAGATAATATGAGTGCGGTATTACAAATTACGGCTGGCGCTGGCGGAACAGAAAGTTGTGATTGGGCATCGATGTTAATGAGAATGTACATTATGTGGTCTGAAAACAACGGATACAAGGTAAAAGAATTAAACTATCAAGAAGGAGAAGTTGCCGGTGTAAAAACTGTGACTTTAGAAATTGAAGGTGAATTTGCTTTTGGTTATTTAAAAGGAGAAAATGGAGTACACCGTTTGGTACGTATTTCACCTTTTGATAGTAATGCCAAAAGACATACTTCTTTTGCTTCAGTTTATGTATATCCATTAGCAGATGATACCATTGAAATAGAAATTAGTCAATCTGATATTTCTTGGGAAACAATGCGTTCTAGTGGTGCTGGAGGACAAAATGTAAACAAAGTAGAAACGGCAGTTCGTTTACGTCACCATCCAACTGGAATTATTATTGAAAATTCTGAAACACGTTCGCAATTAGACAATAAAATAAAGGCGATGCAGCTCTTAAAATCTCAATTATACGAAATTGAATTAAAGAAAAAGCAAGCAATGCGAGACGAAATTGAAGCAAATAAGAAAAAAATAGAATGGGGTTCGCAAATACGAAACTATGTTATGCATCCGTATAAATTAGTAAAAGATGTGCGCACTAGCTTTGAAACTACAGATGTTGATGCTGTAATGGACGGCGAAATAGATGAATTCTTAAAAGCTTATTTGATGATGATGGGACAAAAAGAAGAATAAAAAAGGAAAGTTAAACGCTTTCCTTTTTTATTTGTACTGATTTTAAAACTTACCCGTAGTGCATTTAAGTAATATTGATTTTTAAGTTGTTTATATTTCTATTTGCACTTCTATTTATTAGTTGAATCTAAGAAGTATAATAAACTCAGATCGTCTATTTTAGCTAATATTCTAGTTTTAAAACCTTCAAAAGTTTTTGCATAATTACGTCTAATCATAAATTGATCGCAGAGTTGTGAGAAAAGAGTTTCTATACGTTTTCTATATTTTTTGAAAAGATAGAATTGTGGTTTGTA
>JASLED010000098.1 GCA_030151255.1 Flavobacterium sp. | reverse complement strand
TTGTGGTGCCTCCAGGAATCGAACCAGGGACACAAGGATTTTCAGTCCTTTGCTCTACCAACTGAGCTAAGGCACCAATTGACTTTTAGTATGAAGAACTATTTGTTCTTCTAAGCGGTTGCAAATATAAAACAGTTTTTTACTTAAACAAAACTTCTTTCCAAAATTTTCTTTCTTTATCTTTGCTTTTCTAACGATTCGATATATGATTTACACACTTGATATAGGAAACACAAGAACGAAACTCGCTATATTTGAAAACAATAGCTTAAATTCTATCACTTATATTGACAACGAAAAAATTCAAGAAAAATTATCATTTTTTTTTGAAAAAAATTTAATCAAACCTCATTTAATTCTTTCTAGCGTAATAAATCTTGACGAAGAATTACTTTTTTGGTTAGAAAACTCAACTCAACTTATACAAATAAATCACAATACACCCTTACCAATCATAAATAAATACAAAACACCAACAACTTTGGGTATTGATAGGCTAACCTTGGCTGCCGGCGCTACAATACTTCATCCAAATATTCCCAAATTAATTATTGATGCAGGAACTTGTATTACCTATGATTTTGTAAATGGAAAAAATGAATACTTGGGTGGGGCCATCTCCCCTGGTTTACAATTGAGATTTAAATCACTAAATTCGTACACAGCCAAACTTCCATTATTAACATTAGAAGATATTGATTATCTAATTGGAAAAGATACACATGAATCTATCCAATCTGGTGTGATAAATGGAGTAATTGCCGAAATAGACCATTTAATTAACACATATAAACAGGAATATTCTAATTTAACAGTAATTTTAACGGGTGGAGACACACTTTTTTTGGCTAAAAGATTAAAAAATATAATATTTGCTAATCCAAACTTTCTTTCTGAGAGTTTGAACTATATATATCAATACCTAATTGAAAATGATAAAAAAACTCTTCATTAGCTTTAGTCTTGTTCTTTCAGCCCAAGCTTTTGCACAACAAGGAACAGCATCACCTTACTCTTTTTACGGAGTTGGAGATTTAAGCTATAATGGCACAAATGAATATAAAGCAATGGGAGGCACAAGTGTATTCTCTGATAGTATACACCTAAACCTAAAAAACCCTGCTACGCTTAGTAAATTAAGAACAACAACATTTACTCTAGGTGCTACAGGTAAGTTTTACACTTTTAAATCTGACTCAGATTCAGATAACATCAAACGTCAAACTTTTGATTATATAGCCTTAGCTTTTCCTGTTTCTAAAAAAACTGGAGTTGTATTTGGTTTACAACCATATTCTAATACAGGATACAAAATTGATAGAACAAACACAAATGAATTAAACCAGAAAACCTTTAATTTACTTGAAGGAAATGGTGGATTAAATCGTGCTTTTGTAGGTGCTGGTTATGAAATTACTAAAAATTTCCAAATTGGGGTTCAGGCAAGTTATTTATTTGGAAACACATATCATGACAATTCTTTAAGTATTTTAAATGCTGGCGACGGATTTGGTTTGTCTTCTAAAACAAACGAATCGAGAAAAATTGAATTTAAAGGATATGATATCAATGCTTCATTACAATACATTGGGAAAATTAAAAATTACGATTTCCAAGCAAACGCAACCTATAATCCTGAAACAAAATTAAGCGCTCATAACATTACAAATCTGAAATTGATTAGTAATACTGGTTACATTGTTGACTCTTCAGAAATAGTTAATGAAGATATTAAAACAAATAAACCTCAAGAATTAGCACTTGGAGTTGGTTTTGGAAAAAATCAAAAATGGTTTGTTGCCGGACAATTTACTTATGTAGAAAACAGTAAACTTTCAAACAAATGGAACACATCTTCTTATGCTTCATTTGAAGACACAAAACGTTTTTCTGTTGGAGGTTTTTACATTCCTAAATACAACTCATTTACTAGCTATTTTGACCGTGTTGTTTATCGTGCAGGTTTTAAATACGAAAACACAGGTTTAGTTTTGAAAAATGAATCAATAAATGATTATTCACTTTCTGTTGGAGCAGGTTTTCCAATGTTTGGTCGTACGCTTTCAAACATCAACCTTGGTTTAGAATACGGAGGAAAAGGAACTAAAAACAACGGATTGATAAAAGAAAATTACTTTAATGTAACTATCGGTTTATCATTTAACGATTTCTGGTTTATAAAACGCAGATTTGAATAACATACGATATGATCGTTAAAAAAACAGTAGGCTTTATTTTATTACTCTTAGCTTTGCTAAACCTTAGCTGCGAAAGTAAATTTAAAGAAATAAAAAACATACATGCAAAATCTGCTTTTTTCCCTGATGGAATTGCCGAAAACATTAATCTTCAATATTTAGATTCGGGAAAAGTAAAAGCAATTTTACTTAGTGATAAAATGTTAGATTATTCGAAAGTAAAATATAGTTTTACAGAATTTCCAGACGGAATTCATCTAACTTTTTTTGATAATAACAATCAAAAAAATACTGTTGTAGCTGATTATGCAATAAGTTATACTACAACAGAATTGATTGACTTGAGAGGAAATGTAGTAATTACAACTTTTGATAATAAAAAACTAGAAGCTGATCAATTATACTATGATCAAAAGAAAGATTGGTTTTATACCACTGGCCGTTATAAAGCTTCTACAAACAAAGACAACTTTACACAAGGTATTGGCATTGACTTTGACGGACAGCTAAATGTAATTAAAGCTCGAAACAGTTATGCAGAGAGTTTGAAAAAAGATAATTAATATATGAAAGCATTACAAATCGTTCCGTTTCTTTATTTATTTATTGCAGCGCTTTTTATTTATGACGGCGTTACAAAAATAATGGCAGGAGAAGGACAATTTTACCTAAGTTTTATAGTGGCTGCAATTGCTGTTTTCATGTTCTTCTTTAGAAGAAAATACAGCAAAAAAATGGTAGATCATTACAAGAAAAAATAATATTAATTAAAACTGCTTAAGACCAAATCTTAAGCAGTTTTTTTATTTTAATATGTTTTTCATTTTAGCAAAACAGCAACTTTTATGCTTCCTTTTTTTTATTACAAAACAATCTTATTTATTCAAATCGTATAATAATAAAGAAAAAAACCGTTTCTATGTATTATCTAAAAGTTTTTCTTCTAACAAAAATCATCTTATTAAAAAGAAAAACAATCAAATCAAAAAACAAAAAATTCTCAAAAAAATCAATTTTAAATTAAAAATAACACAACCAAAAACAAGTAAAACATCAATAAATATTAAATTTAATAAGAATACCTCTTTACCTGACTAAACTAAAACAACAGGCTATTTTACTAAAACAACAACAATAGCTACGATAATTCAAAATATTATCTCTACCTCTTTTATTATTAAAGAGATAATTGTATTTTCGCTTTCTGAAAAAAATTACACATAATAATTAAACATGGCAGTTTTATCAAAAATTAGACAAAAATCCGCGCTTTTAATTGCAGTAATTGGTATTGCTTTATTAGCATTTGTGATTGGAGACGTAGTGAGAAGTGGAGGTACTGATACTTCAAGAAACATCGGAACAGTAAATGGGGAAGATATCAATACACAGGTATTTTTGCAAAAAGTAAACCAAGCCGAACAAGGCAACCAAATGACTAAAAACCAAGCTTATCAAATGGTTTGGAATAATGAAGTAAATAATATTTTACTTAAAACTGAATTTGAAAAACTTGGATTAAAAATTGGTAAAGAACAATTAATTCAGGTGGTAAAAACAAACCCTATGTTTGCTAATAGCCCAGAATTTCAAAATCAATTAGGTCAGTTTGACGTAAACAAGTTTAACGCTTGGGTTATGACAATGAAACAAGCTGGTAGAGAGCAATGGGATGCATGGTTAAACTACGAAGTTGAATTAGAGAAATTTGGTTTACAACAAATGTATAACGCTTTAATTAAAGGTGGTTTATACACAACTCAAACTGAAGCTAAATACTCTTACCAAGGAGAAAACAGCAAAGTAAACTTTGATTTTGTAACTGTTCCATATAGCACAATCAACAACGATGAAGCAAAAGTAACAGATCAAGAAATTTTGAGTTATATGAAAAAACACGAGAATAGATTTAAATCTGAACCAACTCGTGAAATTACTTATGCTTACGTAGAAAGTGTTCCTTCAGAAAATGATAAAGATGAAGTAAAAGAAACTGTTTTAGCTTTATTAGCTCCTTCTGTTCAATACAATGCTACAACTAAAAAGAATGATACAATTGCTGGTTTCAAAACAACTAAAGACTTAGTAGGATTTGTAAACACTAACTCTGATGTTAAATTTGATAGTATTTATTATTCTAAAAAAGACTTACCATTAGAATTTCAAGAACAATTATACAGTTTACAACCAGGAGAGGTTTTTGGTCCATATTTATTTAATGATCATTACTGTGTTTCTCGTTTAGTTGGAAAACAATCAGGTTCTAAAGTAAACGCTGCTCATATCCTAATTGGTTACCAAGGTGCGCCACAATCTAGCACTACAAGAACTAAAGAAGAAGCAAAAGCAAAAGCTGAAGAAATCTTGAAAAAAGCAACTGCTGCTAACTTTGCTGAATTGGCTATGGCTGAATCAGAAGATCCAGGATCAAAAATGAATGGCGGTAAATATGAAGATATTGCAAAAGGACAAATGGTAAAACCATTTGAAGATTTTATCTTTAACAACCCAACAGGAAAAATTGGTATTGTTGAAACAGATTATGGTTTCCATATCATCGAAGTTTTAGGAAAATCTGAAGGTATTCAATTAGCTACAATTGCTAGAAAAATTGAACCATCTGAAACAACTGCTGACGAAACATTTACAAAAGCTACTACAATTGAATCGTATGCAAACACAAATGCTGATTTTGTAGTGGAGGCAGAGAAGTTAAATGCTATAGTACAAAAAGACGTTACTGTTCGTCCATTTGAAGAATATTTACAAGCAATTGGCGCACAAGGCGGAATTATTTCTTGGGCTTTCAATAAAGATACAAAAGACGGTGATGTAAAACGTTTTGATATTGCTGAAGGATATATTATTGTAAGATTAAGTTCTAAAAACGAAACAGGTTTATTACCTATCGAAGAAGCTAAAGTAACAGTAGAACCAATCTTAATGAATGAGAAAAAAGCTGTTATTATTAGAAAACAACTTGAAGGTTTAAGTACAATTCAAGAAGTTTCGAATAAATCAAATGCTTCTGTTCAAAATGCTTTAGAACTTACAAGACAAAATCCAATATTACCAGCTGTAGGTAATGAGCCATTAGTAGTTGGAACTGCATTTGGAACTGCTGTAAATAACACTTCTAAATTAATAGATGGAAACACAGGAGTATTTATGCTAAAAACTACAAACCTTAACTTAGCAACAGATTTAGATAACTACAATAGTTATAAAATTAAAACAGAAAATGTTGTTCGCTCAAGTGCTACTGCTAAAGTATTACAAGCTTTAAAAGATCAAGCAAAAATTAAAGATAACCGAATAGGTATTTTACAATAACAATAAAAAAGCCATCTAAATTTAGATGGCTTTTTTTATTATACAGTACTTTACTAAGAAAAATACCTTATTTTTGCGCCAATCATTATATTTAAAACTATATATATGAAAGCATACGTTTTCCCTGGTCAAGGTGCTCAATTCACAGGAATGGGTAAAGACTTATATGAGAATTCTGAACTAGCAAAGGAGTTATTTGAAAAAGCAAATGACATCCTAGGATTCAGAATTACAGATATTATGTTTGAAGGAACTGCTGATCAGTTAAAAGAAACAAAAGTTACCCAACCAGCTGTATTTTTACATTCTGTAATTTTAGCTAAAACAATAGAAAATTTTAAACCAGAAATGGTAGCAGGACATTCTTTAGGAGAATTTTCAGCTTTAGTAGCAAATGGAACTTTAGCTTTTGAAGATGCATTAAAATTAGTATCTCAAAGAGCAATGGCAATGCAAAAAGCGTGTGAAATTAAACCATCTACAATGGCTGCAGTTTTAGGTTTAAATGACGAAATTGTAGAACAAGTTTGTAACGAAATTGATGGCGTTGTTGTAGCAGCAAATTACAACTGCCCTGGGCAATTAGTAATTTCAGGAGAAACTACCGCAGTAGAACTAGCTTGTGAAAAACTAAAAGACGCAGGAGCAAAAAGAGCTTTATTATTACCTGTTGGAGGTGGTTTTCACTCTCCGATGATGGAACCTGCAAGAACAGAATTAGCAGCAGCTATTGAAGCTACAACATTCAATACACCTTCTTGCCCAGTATATCAAAATGTTACTGCAAGCGCTGTATCTGATCCTGAAACAATCAAAGAAAACTTAATTGTACAATTAACAGCTCCTGTAAAATGGACTCAATCTGTACAACAAATGATAGCTGATGGAGCTACATCATTTACGGAAGTTGGTCCAGGTAAAGTATTAACAGGATTAATCAAAAAAATTGATAAAGATGCTGAAACTTTCAACATCTAATAAATCATAACAACAATTAAAAAAAGCTGGTTTTACATTCTGTAAAACCAGCTTTTTGATTTATATCTAAAAAAAGTGCCAACTTATATTGACACTTTTCTATCTTTTTAGCCGAAAAAAGCTTTTAGCTCATCTGTGATATATTTAATTTGATCTTCTTCCAATTCTGAATGCATTGGCAAAGAAAGTACTTCTTGTACTAATTGATTTGTAATTGGAAAATCTTCTTCTTTATAACGAGGATCTAAATATGCTTTTTGTTTATGTAACGGAATTGGATAATAAATTGCACATGGAATTCCTTTTGATTGCAAATGTGCCATTAAACCATTTCTATCAGCATTTACAATACGCAAAGTATATTGATGAAAAACATGGCTATCATCCTCTCCTTCTACTTTTGGAGTAATTATATTTGGATGATTTGCTAGAGCTTCAGAATACATTTTTGCTGCATTTCTTCTTGCAGTATTGTATTGATCTAAACGTGGTAATTTAGCATTCAAAACAGCTGCTTGAATACTATCTAATCTTGAGTTTACGCCTACTACATCATGGTGATAACGCTCATACATACCATGATTTACAATACCTCTTATAATATGTGCTAATTCATCATCATTTGTAAAAATAGCTCCTCCATCTCCATAACATCCTAAATTTTTAGATGGAAAAAAAGAAGTCGCTGCAACATGACCTATTGCTCCTGTTTTCACTTTAGTTCCATTGCTAAATTTATAGCTACTTCCTATTCCTTGAGCATTATCTTCAATTACAAATAAATTATGTTCAGCTGCAACTTTCATAATTTCTTCCATATTTGCAACTTGTCCAAATAAGTGAACAGGCACAATAGCTTTAGTTTTTGGAGTAATTGCTTTCTTAAGCGCATCAATAGAAATATTAAACGTTTCAGGGCAAACATCTACAAGAACAGGTGTTAATTGCAACAAAGCAATTACCTCAACCGTAGCAGCAAAAGTAAAGTCTGCAGTAATTACTTCATCACCTGGCTGTAATCCAAGTCCCATCATGGCAATTTGCAAAGCATCTGTTCCGTTTGCACAAGGAATCACATGTTTAACGCCTAAATATTTTTCTAAATTTGCTTGAAAAGAGTGAACTTGAGGTCCGTTAATAAATGCTGTATTTTCTAATATCTCTTGAATAGAAGCATTTACTTCTTCTTTTATTCCTTCATATTGACTTTTTAAGTCAACCATTTGAATTTGTTTCATTGTAGTAGCTTTAGTATCTATAAAATGATTGCTTCAACCTATTTACTTTCGCAATTCATCTTTGTAGATCATATATTTTACAAGTACAAAAATACTAATTTCTTTAGTTCAAAAACCTTTTCTTTCTTAAAAGAAATGTAATTTCGCTAGATAAAATATTTAATATGTTGTACCTATATAATATACTTATTATACTAAGCATTGGCGTACTAAAAATAGTGGCTTTATTTAACCCTAAAATAAAGTTATTTATTAAAGGCAGAAAACAGTCTTTTAAAATTATTTTACAAAATATTTCAAAGAATGATCGTGTTTTTTGGATACATGTTGCTTCTTTGGGCGAATATGAGCAAGGGCTACCATTGATGGAAGAATTGAAAAAAAAATTCCCATCTCATAAAATTGTTCTTACATTTTTTTCTCCTTCTGGTTATGAAATTAAAAAAAACAATACAATTGCCGATGTAACTATTTACTTGCCGATGGATACAAGAGCCAATGCAAGAAAATTTATCAAAATGGTTCATCCAGAAAAAGCTTTTTTTGTAAAATATGAATATTGGCCTAATTATCTTCACTTCTTGAAAAAAGAAAAAATTGAAACTTTTTTAATTTCTGGAATATTTAGAAACAATCAAATATTCTTTAAAAGCTATGGTAAATTTTATCGCAATGCTTTAAAATCATTTACCTACTTTTTTGTTCAAAATGCAGTTTCTCAACAACTATTATCTAAAATTGGGTTTACAAATGTAGCTATAGTTGGCGATACTCGTTTTGACCGTGTAAGTCAAATTCTAGATGGAAATAACGAATTAATGTTTTTAAATGACCTAACCCACAATAAAACAAAGCAAACTATTGTAATAGGCAGTTCATGGCCGCAAGACGATAAGCTTTTAATAGAGTATATAAATAATGTAACTGATGAAAATCTTAAATTTGTTATTGCTCCTCACAACATCAAACCCGACGAAATAAATACATTATACAATAGCATTACAAAAAGCAAAATTCTCCACTCACAATGGATAAAAGACCAAAAAAAATTATCTTCCACCCAAGTTTTTATCATTGATGCCTATAGTTTACTTACAAAAGCATACAGTTATGCTACTGTTGCCTATGTGGGCGGAGGTTTTGGTACAGGCATTCACAACATATTAGAAGCAGCAACTTTTGGAGTTCCAATTCTCATCGGGCCCAACTACAAGAAGTTTCAAGAAGCAAAAGATCTTATTTATTTAGGGAGCTGTATAGTTATCAACAATCTAGATGATCTTACAAACAATTTGGATAAGTTATTAACAAATGAAGAAAAAAGACAAAGCTTATGTCACATTAGTAATGAATATATTTTAAAAAACAAAGAAGCTACACTTAAAATAATAAACAAAATATTCAATTAAAAATCAGCAATTTACGTAAAATAAAAAATGATATTTTGAATATTATTTACAAATAAATTTTATTAACAATAAAAACAAACAAGAGTTATTAACAATGTTAATAACTCTTGTTTGTTTTACTTTAATATTCAATCGAGATTTAAAATAGGAATAAAAAAAAGTGGGAAAACAATATTGTTTTCCCACTCTTATCATATGAATTAATAATTACACTCTAGGTAACTTTACAGAAAGTTAGCAGTATATATTGTAAGGTGTTTATTTCTGAACGAGCAAGATAAGTCAAATAATTTATAGTAACAAACTTGATTAGAATATTTTAATATAATTTAAATTCATTTTATAAAATATAAGCTATTTAATTACTTTTTTCAAATGCAGTAAAATCAACCTTTTCGTGTGCATTTATAAAGGAATGTGAAACTTAAATTAACACATTTTACCCTTTGCGCTATAAATCGTATCTTGCCCAAAATAATAAAACAAGCATTAATAATGAATTTACAATTTAAAAAAGCACTAAAACTTCTTGTTGTTTTACTTGCCTTGCCAATTTACGCACAACAAGGTGGGATGTGGATTCCTTCATTGTTAGAAGGAATGAACGAGAAGGAAATGAAAACACTTGGAATGAAAATGTCTATTCAAGATATTTACGACGTAAATACTTCAAGTATGAAAGATGCCGTTCCTCATTTTAATGGTGGTTGTACTTCAGAAGTAATTTCAGCTCAAGGATTATTACTTACAAATCATCACTGCGGATATGGGCAAATTCAAGCGCATTCATCAGTAGAGCACGATTACTTATTAAACGGTTTTTGGGCAAAGAATAAAGCAGAAGAATTACCTAATGATAATTTAGAAGTAACTTTTATTGTTCGTATCGAAGATGTTACAAGCGCAGTAATGCATGGCGTAAAAGCAAAAGATAGCGAAACAAAAAAACAAGAAAAAATAAAACAAAATATTGAGCGTACAATTGCTACTTTTCCTAAAACAGAATGGCAAGAAAACCGCATCAAATCTTTTTACGAAGGAAATCAATATATATTATTTGTAACCGAAACTTTTTCGGATGTTCGTTTAGTAGGCGCGCCACCTTCATCTATAGGAAAATTTGGTTCGGATACAGACAACTGGGTATGGCCACGCCACACTGGAGATTTTGCTTTATTTCGTATTTATGCAGATAAAAACAATCGTCCAGCAAAATACTCAAAAGACAATGTACCTTATCAACCAAAACACTTCTTCCCTATTTCATTAGACGGAGTTGCTCAAGATGATTTTACAATGGTATTCGGATATCCTGGAAAAACGCAAGAATACCTTCCTTCTTTTGCTATCGAACAAATTATCAACGACTTAAATCCTGCTAGAATTGGTGTAAGAGATATTGCATTAAAAATTACTGACGAATATATGCGTAATGATCAGGCTATTAAAATTCAATATGCTTCAAAATTTGCTAGCACTGCAAACTATTGGAAAAAATGGATTGGAGAAAGTCAAGGTTTGAAAAAAACAAACGCTGTTACCGCTAAAAAAGACTTTGAAAAAGACTTTATTGAGCGCGCTAAAAAGAGTAAAAATGCCAAAGAATACACAACAATATTACCTCAGTTTGAAAAATTATATGCAGAAATAGCTCCTTATTCATTAAGTAGAGAATACTTTATTGAAGTAGGTATGCGTAATGCAGAATTACTGGCTGCTGCTTGGAGAATTTACAACTTAGAAAAAAACTTTGGAAATGAGCAAGTTTACCAAGATCGTAAAAACAGCTTAATAAAATCTCAAGAGCGTTTTTATAAAAACTACAATAAAATAGTAGACGAACATGTATTTGAAGCTATTGTAAATTTATACAAAAAGAATGCGCCTAGTCAATTTTTGCCAACTGTACTTAAAAATGTAGATATTGCTCAGCTTACAAAAGAAATCTATTCTTCTAGTAAATTAACTTCTTATGAAGGATTACAAGAATTATTAAAAGGTGATGCAAAACAAGCACAAGCTGCTTTAAACGCAGACAAAGGTTATGCATTTGCTAAAGCATTAATAGAAAATTACAACAATACAATTTTACCTAAATACGAAGAATTAGATACCCAAATTAGCGCTTTGCAACGTACTTATATGAAAGCTCAATTAGAGTTATATCCAGATGCAAGAATTTTCCCAGATGCAAATAGCACATTACGTGTAACTTATGGTAAAGTTGACGGATATTCTCCAAGAGACGCTGTTTACTATGAACCATTAACTCACTTAGATGGAATTATGGAAAAATATGTTCCTGGTGATTATGAATTTGATGTACCTGCAAAATTAATTGAACTTTACAATACAAAAGACTACGGAATGTATGCTGACAAAGACGGCAAATTACCTGTAAACTTTATTGCTACAAACCACACAACAGGAGGAAACTCTGGAAGTCCGGCACTTGATGCTTATGGCAACCTAATTGGATTAAATTTTGACCGAGTTTGGGAAGGAACAATGAGTGATATTTATTACGATCCTTCTATTTGTAGAAATATTATGGTTGATGCTCGCTATATTTTATTTATTGTTGATAAGTTTGCAGATGCAAAACACATAATAGATGAACTAAAACTGGTTCAACCAAAAAAATAAAATACTGATAATCTGTATTTTACATTTATTTTAAAACATTTATTTTTTTTTTACAAAAACAAATTTTTGAATGGAAAAATATGTATATTTGTATCGAATTAATAATTAACTTTTATTACTTAGTAAAATGAAAAAAATCGCATTAAGCATCGCTTTAGTAGCAATGATGGGTGTATCTTTCGTTTCTTGTAAAGATACTGCTAAAGAACCAGCAACAGAAGAAGTAGCAACAGAAGAAGTAGTAACTGAAGAAGCTCCTGTAGAAGAGGTTGTAACTGAAGAAGCTCCAGCTGTTGAAGAAGTTGAAGTTACTGAAGAAGCTGCTAACTAATTAATTATTTAGCAACAAAATAAAGAAACCCTTGCAAAAGCAAGGGTTTTTTTATGTGTTATTGTTTCCTTATTTATTTTGTAATTCTAATAATATTTCTAACAGTTTTCTATCATTTGCTAAACGAGGAACTTTATGCTGCCCACCTAATTTATCATCTATTTTTAGCCAATCATAAAACAAACCTTTACGTGCTTTGTGTAATACTAAATGATTTAATGTCATATTATTATGGCGCTTAGCTTCGTAATCAGAATTTAAACTTTGTAGATTTTTATCCAAAACTTCAGCAAACTTATTTATATCTTCTGGTTCTTTGGTAAATTCTACAATCCATTCATGTGCTCCTTTTTCTTTTCCTTCCATAAAAATAGGTGCAACTGTATATTCAGCAATATCTACATTAAACATCGAACAAGTTTTGGCCAAAGCACTATCTGTATTCTCTATCATTAATTCTTCGCCAAAAACATTAATATGATGTTTTGTTCGCCCAGTAATTTTTATTCTATAAGGTAATAAACTTGTAAAACGAACAGTATCTCCAATTAAATAACGTAACAAACCTGCATTGGTAGTAATTACCATCGCATAATTCTTATTTAATTCAACACCTGATAATGGAATAATTTTTTGATTACTTGTTCCAAAAGTATCCATTGGAATAAACTCATAGAAAATTCCATAATCTAACATCAATAATAATTCATTACTGTAATTTTGATCTTGAATTGCAAAAAAACCTTCAGATGCGTTATAAATTTCGTAGTATTTGAATTTATCACTTGGCAATAACTTTTGATATTGTTCTCTATATGGTTCAAAACTTACGCCTCCATGAAAATAAACCTCAGCATTGGGCCAAAGTTCTAATAAATTTTCTCTACCAGTTTCTTGAATAATTTTATTAAACAAAACCAACATCCAAGAAGAAACACCTGCAAAACTGGTTACATTTTCGTTTTTTACTTCATTAATTATAGCATTCATCTTTACTTCCCACTCTGCCATCAAAGATGTTTTATTGCTTGGTGTGCTGCTAAGTTCGGCCCAAAAAGGCATATTGTCAATTAAAATAGCTGATAAATCGCCAAAAATAGTATTATTGTCTTCATACAATTGCTTACTTCCTCCTAAACGGAGTCCTTTACCAGTAAATAATTGAGAGTTTTCATTATTATTTAAATACAAACACAACAAGTCTTTTGCAGCTTTATAATGGCAATTTTCTAATGAATCGGTACTTACCGGAATAAATTTACTTTTTGCATTTGTGGTTCCGCTAGATTTAGCAAACCAACGTATTGGTTCGTTCCAAAATATATTGGTTTCTCCTTTTCTACTACGCTCAATCAGCGGTTCAAATTCTTCATACGTAAAAATAGGAACTCGCTCAGAAAAGGTATTATAGTTTTTTATGCTTGAATAATCGTATTGTTTTCCAACAATGGTTTTTTCATTTGATTTTATTAAACTTAAAAACACATCATTCTGTACTTCGTTGGGATATTTTCTAAACAAATCTATTTGATGAATTCGTTGTTTTAATATCCAAGATGCAATAGAATTGATAATTGTAAGTGCCATATTTATACTTTTACTTTTGTACCTATAAAATATTGCGAATAATTGATTATTTGCAATACAATTTGTTTTTGTACTTTTACTCCTTATCCAAAAATAACAATTTTATTTATGCTTTACGAAGGAGTTTTAAACAAAATGCAAACTGAATTAGGAAATACGATTGAATATTATTTAGTATTTAAAAGTAACTTTATCAACTTCAATCAAATACTAGATAAAAACATAAAAATATCGTTTGTTGATTATGAGTGTTTAAATTGTGGTTTGCGTAAGAAAATTTTTCGCCAAGGATTTTGTTATGATTGTTTTTATAGCAGTCCAGCAGTTGGAGATTGGATTATGCGCCCAGAACTAAGCACCGCTCATTTAGGTATTGCCGATAGAGATTTAGCCTACGAAAGTAAAATACAATTACAACCACATATTGTTTATTTGGCTGCTTCTAGCGATGTAAAAGTTGGAGTAACAAGAAAAACGCAAGTTCCTACACGTTGGATTGATCAAGGAGCCTCTAGCGCTATTGAAATTGTAGAAGTACCGAACAGATATCTTGCAGGAATTACTGAAGTTGCTCTAAAAAATCATTTTACAGATAAAACCAATTGGCGAAAAATGTTGCAAAACGATATTATTAATGTTGATTTAACTGCTGTACGAGATAATCTATACCATCTATTACCCGAAGAAGTTAAGCCTTATTTTGAAAGCACATCTTCAAGAACAATTACTTTGCCTTATCCAGTACTTTCTTATCCTACAAAAATAAAAAGTTTAAATTTAGATAAAACACCTACTTATGAAGGAGTTTTAAAAGGAATTAAAGGACAATATCTTTTATTTGAAGATGGAACTGTTTTTAATATTCGTACTTATGAAGGTTATGTAGTAAAAATTGAAATAAGATAAAAAAAAGGAGTTCAAAATGAACTCCTTTTTTTTTATCTTATTTTTCTTCTGTTTTTTTCTTTCCAAATAAATCTTTTAAACCAGAACTTATTTTATTTACAACCTCTTCTTTTGAAGTTGTTTTGGGTTCATCAGTAGTTTGTGAATTATCTTGTGTTGTTGCGTTATTTTCTTTTGATCCACCAAGTAAATTTTTCAAAGCATCTTTTCCTTGATTAACCAACTGATTTTTTTGTTCGTCTACAATTTGTTGCGTTAAATTGGTAATTACTTCATTCATATTTGTTTTTACTTTTGGATTGCTAAAAGAACCTACCAATCCAACTTTTACAGGAATAGCATCAAACTTATTGCTGTCTTTTGGCCCTAGTTTTGCCAATGTATTTGCTATATCCGAGCCAAGCATTTTTGCAGGCACAGTAAAATCTAAATTATAATCCATTTGCTGATCAAAACCATGTTCTCCAGATACTTTTACCATCATATCATTTACTTTAACATCAAATGGCGATACAATTACTTTTCCGTTATTAAATTTAAGATGAATACGCTTATTATTTAAATCTAATTTTAATAGATCAACAAATTTTACATTTGAACTTAGCGTAGATAATAATTGAGAGTTTTGAACATTAATTTTAGAATTTAATAAATCTCCAACAATATCGCCAGAAAGTGAATTTAAGATTGGTGATAAATCAGTATCCGTTAATTTTCCATCTAACTTAATATCAGCATCAATTTTACCGGCAACAATTCCTGCAATTGGCGCTACCTTTTTAAGAAATTCAAATTGGGTAAAGGTTTCTTTAATATCCAATCCTTTCATTCCTAAATTCATATTAAAAAGTGGTTTATCATCTTTTGTAGAAACATCGCCAACAAATGACATCGATCCTCCAAAAATAGATGCTACCATATTCTCTAATCGAGCTGTTTCATCTTTAACAATTAATTTTCCTTTTACATTTTTCAACGTTAAATTATCATATACTACCGTATTGGCATCCGCAACAATAGTGCAGTCTAAAAATGTAGGAATTTTTAAAGATTCTTGTGATATTTTATTATTTTTTGTTGATGTTTTTTCTGTTGTAACGGCTGTATCTTCCTTCAACAAATCTGCTAAAATAAATTTAGAAGATTGCAATGCAAAGTTTCCTTTTAATGTTTGCTTGTTGAACAAAAATCCATATAAATTATCCAATCTACCACTTGCATTAAGATCCGTTTGTCCTGCCATTAACGAAAATTTATTCAAGCTAACGAAAGTTGGATTAAATGTAATGGCAGCTTCTTTTATATCAAGTGGTTTTGCAACTGCATCTGATGTATAGTTGAAATTTGTTAAACGTACATCTCCACTATTTTTTATATTTTGATATTGATTTGTTTCTATGGATTTCATATCAAAATTTGTAGCCACATTTACTTGTAAAACTCCGGTTAATGGAGTGTCTAGCTTTACAGGATATGCCTTATTTACATTTGCTAAATTAACAATACCATTTAGCTTAGCATCTACCAACAAATTTTCTGTTATATTTTTAATGCTTGCTTGTGCCTGAAAAACATCTTTATCTATTTTGAAAGATAACTTATTTAAATCTACATACGTATCTTTCATGATGCCTGTGTTATTTATCACTTTTACATCTAACATAATTTGTTCTACCGATTTTGGTAAATCAGGGTATTTAAACGAAGCATTATTTGCCGCCATATGAATAGCCATTGTAGGAATAGTAGTTTCAGACAAGTTTCCTTTCACTTTTCCTTCTACCATAAATTCTCCCGTTGTAGAAACTCCTTGTAATCCGCCAGCGTAAGCTTCTGGAATCAATCCTAAAAAGTTTTTAAAATCAGAGTTTGGCGTGCCAAATGTAAGGTCGAAAGCTTGAGCATTTTCCAACATTTGAATTGTTCCATTAAACTGTAATGGCAATTGATTAATTAATGCTCTATTTTCTTTAAATGTATAAATTTGCGCATCCATACCAATAACTGCTGCTAACGATAATTGAACTTGTTTTAAAAAAGCTGTATTATCCAATAAAAAAGAAACTTTTGCATCTGATTTTGTGTCTAAATCTAGAAGATTTTCTGTCAGATTTCCACTTCCTTCATGATTAAAATCTTCAATAAGTAATTCCATTTTTGATGATTTATCAATGTATGAAATTTTACTATTTTCGATTTGATAATATTTTAAAGCTAACAAAAATGGACTAGATTCTTTATCATCTGATTGATCTTCATCCTCTTTAATAGCTATATCATAATTGGCAATTCCTTGTTCATTTACTACAACATTTATTGCTGCTTGATTTATTTGAATTTCCTCAATGTTCATCGGTTGATTTTCTTTATTGAATAATTCCATCACCGACATTTTTAATCCAATATTTTTTGCATACACCAACGTATCTCCTTCAAAAGGAACTTTATTTACAATTGACAAGCCATCAATAACTACAGTGGCTTTAGGAAAATTGCGCAATAAACTGATATCTACTTTTTCGATAGTAACCGTTGCATTTAAATTCTCATTGATTGTTTTTAATACCAAATCTTGAATTTTTCCTTTAAATAAAAACGGAACAATGAGCAATAACAATAATAATCCTGCAAATACGCCACCAATCCACCAAAACAATTTCTTTTTCATTTTCAATATTTTATATCACAAAGTAATAAAAAAAGAGCTAATTCTAAATGAATTAACTCTTCCTTATAAAAAATATTTCTTTAACTATTGAATTTTTATTTGATATGGTAAAATAGCTTGCGCCCCTTTTAACGAACTGAAATAATTTAATCGCTCGATTAATTCAAAATTTTCAGCACCAATTTTTTCTTTCAATAATTGATCTTGTGTTTTAATTAAAGAACTACCCAACATATTGCGTAATAAATCATCAAACTTTAATTGATATTCTGGATAGCTTACCACTTTATAGCTATCAATTTCAACTTTTTTAGCAGCATAGGCAATGGCAGCATTTAATCCACCTAGCTCATCTACTAATCCATTTGCTAAAGCATCAGCACCTGTCCAAACACGTCCTTGTGCCAATTCGTTTACTTTTTCTACTGTCATTCCGCGTCCTTCAGCCACACGTTGTACAAATGTATTATAAATAAACTCAATGCTTTCTGTTGTTTCTTTAATAAACGATTCGTCTGTTTTTCTGAAAGGGCTATAACTTGCAGCTTGTTCATTTGTGCTTACAACTTGTGCATTGATTCCGTATTTTGTAGCTACATCGCTAAAATTAGGCAACATACCAAATACTCCGATAGATCCTGTAATTGTAGTTGGATCTGCAAAAATTCTGTCTCCTCCTGCAGAAATATAATATCCTCCAGATGCAGCATAATCTCCCATAGATACAATTACTGGTTTTACTTTTTTGGTTAATTCAACTTCTCTCCAAATTAACTCAGATGTTAAAGCACTTCCTCCTGGGCTATTTACACGCAATACAACTGCTTTTACTTTATCATTTGTACGAGCTTTTTGTAATGCTCTATTAATAGATTCTTCACCTATATAACTTACGTTTCCTTCTCCGTTTCTAATTTCTCCTTGTGCGTAAATTACAGCAATTTGATCTTTAGCTTCTTTTCCTTTTTTGCTTTCGTCTTTAATATAATCTAAAATATCAATTGTGTTATATTCTTTGTCTTGATTTACATTTAAAGCTTTTTTAATACCTGCGTGATATTGATCTACGTAAGTAACTTTGTCTACTAAACCAGATTTTAATGCAAGCTCTGCATTTCTTCCGCCTAAATTATTTGCAATACTATTTAAACTATCTGTAGAAATTTTTCTGCTTGAAGCAACATCTTGCAATATTGTGTTCCAAATTGATTTTAAGAAAACAGTTGTTTGTTCGCGGTTTGCTTCACTCATTTTATCTTCTAAAAATGGTTCAACAGCGCTTTTATACTTACCATGACGAATTACTTCCATGTGAATTCCTGTTTTGTCTTGCAATCCTTTTAAATATAAAATTTCTGCAGATAAACCTCTAAAATCTACCATTCCTACAGGATTTACATATACAGTATCAGCCACAGAATTTAAATAATATTCTGATTGCGTCATATAATCTGAATATGCTACAACAAATTTTCCGCTTGCTTTAAAAGCATTTAATTGTTCTCTAATTTCTCTGCGTTGAACAATTCCTAAAGATGTTGAATTATTTAGAATAGAAATTCCTTTTATTCTATCGTCATTTTGTGCTTTTTCAATAGCAACTAAAACATTAGAAACACCATCTTTTTTAACATCGTTAAAACCAAAATCTTTGAAGTTAAATTTTCCTCCGTAATCATATTTTACTTCAGACAAATCCAATTCTAAAACAGTATTATCCTTTATCACAACATTATCCGAGCTTCCGCCTACTGCAACACCTATAATGATAAAACCAAAAAATAGCAATCCGAAGAAAATAAATAATCCTACAATTGTTGCTAATAAATTTCTTAAAAACTTCATATACTTACATTTTTAAATAATTAGACGTTGTTACATCAAAAACGTTACAACAACTTTATATTTTTTCACAAAATATCTACTACAAAGTTACTATCAATTAAAGTTTCTTTTACTTACTTTTGCTGTATGTATATGCAAAACATCATGATTTTATCTCTTGGAACCAATCAAGGAGATAAAAAAAACAATATTCAAAACGCTATAAACCTTATTAACAACGAAGTAGGAACAGTAATAAAAACTTCATCAATTTATGAATTTCCTGCTTGGGGTTTTGAAAGCGAACCATTTTTTAATTGTGCTATTCTCATTCACTCTATGTTGGATGAACAAACGGCTATTGAAAAAATTTTGACTATTGAAAAACAATTAGGTCGTGTGCGTAAACAGCAAGAAGGCTATGCTGCTAGAATAATTGACATTGATATTATTGCTTTTAACGAACAAATTATTCGGGAAAAGAATTTGGTAATTCCGCATCCTTTAATGCAAGATCGTTTGTTTGTTTTACAGCCAATTTTAGATTTAAAAACAGATTGGAAACATCCTATTTTAAAGAAAAACATAGCGCAATTAATTGAAAATTGCATTGACACATCTTCTTTTAAAAAAATAGATGAGCTAACGCCTGCAATAAGTAAGCATCCATTAAAACAATTAAATTTTGTTGCTATTGAAGGAAATATTGGTGCCGGAAAAACAACATTAACCAATAGAATTTCGGAAGATTTTAATGCTAAATCTATTTTTGAAGGATTTGCAGATAATCCGTTTTTACCAAAATTTTATCAAGACGCAAACAGATATGCTTTTCCTTTAGAAATGTCGTTTTTAGCCGATAGATATTCTCAATTATCGGATGATTTAGCACAATTTGATTTGTTTAAAGAATTTATTATTGCCGATTATTATATTTTTAAATCATTAATTTTTGCTCAAATAACTTTAGAGGAAGATGAATTTAGATTGTATCAGCAAGTATTTGATATTATGTACAAAGAAACTCAAAAGCCTGATTTGTATGTTTTTTTATATCAAAATACAGATAGATTATTAGAAAATATTCACAAACGCGGACGATCTTATGAAACAGATATTTCTGGACAATATTTAGATCGTGTAACTCAAGGTTATTTTAATTATATTAAAACATTGCCAAGCAATAAAGTATTAGTAATCGATATTTCTAATTTAGACTTTGTAGCCAATCAAGAAGATTATATGTATATATTAAATACAATTGAAGATAAATTACAAAAAAATAACGCCTAATAATTAGGCGTTATTTTTTATTTCATTTTTTGAAACAAATCCCAAATTACAATTCCAGCACTTACTGAAATATTTAGCGAATGCTTTGTTCCTAATTGAGGTATTTCAATTACTCCATCGCTTAAATCTACTACTTCCTGCGCAACACCCTTTACTTCGTTTCCAAAAATTAAAGCATAGGTAATATTTTCTTGTGCTTCAAACTCATTCAACATTACGCTATTTTCAACCTGCTCTATTGCTTGTACAGAAACACCTTCTTGCTTTAGTTTTTTTACCACTTCAACAACATCTTTTACATATTCCCAAATAACAGTTTCTGTAGCACCTAAAGCCGTTTTGTGAATTTCTTTGTTGGGCGGTGTTGCTGTAATTCCGCATAAATACACTTTCTCAATCAAAAATGCATCACATGTTCTAAACACCGAACCAATATTGTGTAAACTTCTCACATCGTCTAAAACAACAATTATTGGCGTTTTTTCTGATGTTTTAAACTCCTCTACACTTTTTCTATCTAATTCGCTATTGGCTAATTTTCGCATTATCATAATTTTTATTCTCTGCAAAATTAATCATTCCTCAATAATTAGTTCCTATTCCTTCTTTTTAATTCTTTACCAAATCATTTTCAATAACAAATACTGCAATAAATTAATTAAATTAAAACATATTTTAACTACATTTAGATAATAATTTAAAAAACATGTTAGAAAAATTATTCAAATACATTTTAAGTTCTGCATTACTTATTTATATCATACGCATTACAATTGGTTTTTCTATTGGTTATTATCTTTACGAGCATTACAATAAACATGAGGCTTTATGGGCAATTTTATCTATTGTTTTAGTAATTTCTCCTGAAGGAACAAATTCAAAAAAACTTTCAATTGATCGATTAAAATCCAACTTTATTGGTTCGGTTGTTGGTATTTTGTGTCTTCAAATTCATACCACTAATTTTTATACGCTTTTATTAGGCATTATACTCACCATACTTATTTGTTACATTTTTAATATTTTAGATATGGCCAGAGTTGCTGTTGTTGCAAATGTTATTGTTTTAATTCAGCCTTTTACTTCCGTACAAGAAATGACTCCAATTATGCGCTTTGGCTCGGTAATGGCCGGTTGTATCATTGGTTTTCTAACTGTTATGATTACTTCTTACATCATCAATCTATTAAAACGGTATTACAAGCTACCCATCAGCTAAAAAGAAACTTGCTTTTAGTGTAGTCAATAAATCTTCCTGTATATTTGTATTTTTACAACAATACCCAAAATTAAAGAAGATATGGCTGCCAAAGAAAAGGCTACAAAGGAAACACCGTTAATGAAGCAATACAATGATATTAAAGCAAAATATCCTGATGCTTGTTTGTTGTTTCGCGTTGGTGATTTTTATGAAACATTTGGAGAAGATGCTATTCGCACCGCACAAATTTTAGGTATTACGCTTACTAAAAGAGGTGCTGGATCTTCAAGTGAAACTGAGTTAGCCGGATTTCCACATCATTCTATCAATGTATATTTACCTAAATTGGTAAAGGCCGGACTTCGCGTTGCTATCTGCGATCAGTTAGAAGATCCAAAAATGACAAAAACCTTGGTAAAAAGAGGTGTTACTGAATTGGTAACTCCTGGTGTTGCATTAAACGACGAAGTTTTAAATGCCAAGTCAAACAACTTTTTATGTGCTATTCACTTTGCAAAAAAAACCATTGGTATTGCCTTCTTAGATATTTCTACAGGAGAATTTTTTACAGCAGAAGGAGAAGAAGATTACATCGATAAACTATTACAAAACTTTAATCCGAGCGAAATATTAATTCAAAAAAGTAACAAATTACTTTTCAATCAATCTTTTAAAGGAGAATACAACATATTTTACTTAGAAGATTGGGTTTTTAAAGAAGATTTTGCTTTTGAATCACTTACCAAACATTTTCATACCAATTCCTTAAAAGGTTTTGGTGTTGATGAATTGTCTGACGGAATTATTGCTTGTGGTGCCGTTTTGCATTATTTATCTGAAACACAACATACAAAAATTCAACATATTTCAAACATTCAACGTATTGCAGAAGATGCTTATGTTTGGATGGATCGTTTTACGATTAGAAATCTTGAATTATATCACAGCAATAATTACAATGCTATTACTTTGTTGGACGTTATCGACAAAACCATTTCACCAATGGGCGGTCGATTGCTAAAACGTTGGTTAGCATTACCTTTAAAAAAGAAAAAAAATATTGTAGAAAGATATGAAATTGTAGAACAATTGACCAATAACAAAGAATTATTGGATTTCTTTCAAATACAAATCAAAAAAATATCGGATTTAGAACGATTAACTTCTAAAATTGCCACAGGAAAAGTTTCTCCACGAGAATTATTGTATCTAAAAGAATCATTAGATGCTATAATTCCCATAAAACAAACAGCACTAAAAAGCACAAATAATTCGCTTAAACTAATTGGCGATCAATTGCATGATTGTGGACTGTTGAGAGAATCTATTACAAAAACCATTCATCCTGATGCGCCAGTTGCTCTAAGCAAAGGAAATGCCATTGCTTTGGGCATCAATGAAGAATTAGACGAATTGAGAAGAATCTCTACTTCAGGCAAAGAATATTTGGAAGAAATGGAACAAAGAGAAAGCCAAGCAACGGGAATTCCTTCGTTAAAAATTGCTTTCAACAACGTATTTGGTTACTACATCGAAGTGCGCAATACACACAAGGATAAAGTACCTAATAATTGGATTCGCAAGCAAACATTAGTAAATGCCGAACGTTATATTACCGAAGAATTAAAAGCTTACGAAAGTAAAATTTTAGGTGCTGAAGAAAAAATTAATCAAATTGAAAGTCGTTTATATGATGAGTTTGTGCAATGGTGTAGTCAATACATTCAACCCGTACAATTAAACGCTCATTTAATCGCACAAATTGACTGTTTATCGTCATTTGCTCAATTGGCTTTAGACAATAATTACGTTCGCCCAATTTTAGATGAAACTCATGATTTAGCCATTACAGAAGGACGTCATCCGGTAATTGAGAAACAATTACCACACGATAAACCTTATATTACCAACGATGTATTTTTGAACAATTCGACTCAACAAATCATTATGATTACGGGGCCGAATATGTCGGGTAAATCAGCTATTTTAAGGCAAACTGCCCTTATTGTACTCTTGGCACAAATGGGAAGTTTTGTTCCTGCAAAAGCCGTTAGAATGGGTGTGGTAGATAAAATATTTACGCGTGTAGGCGCTTCGGATAATATTTCGATGGGCGAATCGACCTTTATGGTAGAAATGAACGAAACAGCTTCTATTTTAAATAATATTACCGATAGAAGTTTAGTATTGTTGGATGAAATTGGTCGAGGAACCAGTACCTATGACGGAATTTCGATTGCTTGGGCAATTGCCGAATATTTGCATCAACATCCAGCAAAACCGAAAACATTATTTGCAACACATTACCACGAATTAAACGATATGCAAGAATCTTTTGACGGCATTAAAAACTATAACGTAGCCGTAAAAGAGTTGAAAGACAATGTTCTTTTTATTCGAAAATTAGTTCCTGGAGGAAGTGCACATAGCTTTGGAATTCACGTAGCAAAAATGGCAGGAATGCCACAAACGGTGTTAAACCGAGCGCAAAAAATGCTGAAACAACTAGAGAAAAATAATCACCAAAGTGACAATCAACCGTTAAAACCCGTTGAACAAGACCTGCAATTAAGCTTTTTTAACTTGGATGATCCATTATTGGAAACACTAAAAACAGAATTATCAGCAATAGACGTAAATACGCTTACACCTATAGAAGCTTTAATGAAGCTAAATGAACTAAAAAAAATGATCCAATAGATTAAAAAACCGAATCGAAATAAATTTGATTCGGTTTTTTTTATTTTTTCCAAAACCTAAAATATAAAAAATCAATACGTTACATTTTTCACTACATTTTTACAAAAAAAACAGCTTGCAAAAACAAAAAAAGCTTTTATATTTGCACTCGCATTACAGAAATAATGTACACCGTTAAAAATAGGCGAAAATAGCTCAGTTGGTAGAGCGCAACCTTGCCAAGGTTGAGGTCGCGGGTTCGAACCCCGTTTTTCGCTCAGTAGTTTTTAATAAGCTCGAGTGGTGGAAGTGGTAGACACGCTGGACTTAAAATCCAGTGAGCAGTAATGTTCGTGCGGGTTCAAGTCCCGCCTCGAGTACAAAATCCTAAGTTAATGCTTAGGATTTTTTGTTTTATAATTTCTTTGAACTTGTCCTTAAAAACCAAATTCAACAGATAATAGCAAATATCTTGGAACCTGGAGAATCCAGTGAAATTGACCACCTAATTCCGTTAAAAGTGATCACTTAATTCCGGTGGAAAGTGATCACCTAATTCCGGTGAAATTGACCACCTAAAAAACCAAGTTAAAACATGTCTAAATATCTTAGCTAAAA
>JASLED010000054.1 GCA_030151255.1 Flavobacterium sp. | reverse complement strand
GCTTGACCAACTGTAGCAATGTTTTCTGCTTGATCATCTGGAATTTGAATATCGAATTCTTTTTCGAACTCCATGATAAGCTCAACAGTGTCTAGTGAATCAGCTCCTAAATCATTAGTGAAGCTTGCTTCTGCTACAACTTCGTTCTCGTCAACTCCTAATTTATCAACGATAATCGCTTTTACTCTTGATGCAATGTCTGACATAATCTTTAATTTTAAAATTTAATTTATTAGGCAAAAATAAAAAACTTTATTCTATTACCTGACTATACATGTTAATTGTCGGTGCGAAATTATAAAAATAATTAATACTTAATACTATTTTTCTGTTTATTGTCAGTATTTATTCTTTTTTTTGTACTCTAGTAAGGTATTCTAAATAAGAAAAAATAGTAAATACTATGAAAAAAATAGCGTTATTCGCGTCAGGATCAGGAACTAATGTAGATAATATTGTTAATTACTTTGAAAATAAAGCAATAAATAATCAATACCTAATATTAGTCAATAATCCAAATGCTAAGGTAATAGAAAAAGCTGAAAAAAGAAACTTACCCGTTTATATTTTTGATAGAAATATGCTGAATAACGGTATGTTGGAAGAAAAATTGGCTGATTTTGCTCCAGATTTAATTGTTTTGGCTGGTTTCTTGTGGAAATTTCCTGAAGTTTTGGTAAAAAAATATGATAATCAGATTATTAATATTCATCCAGCACTTTTGCCAAAATATGGAGGAAAAGGAATGTATGGACATTTTGTGCACGAGGCAGTTGTAGAAAATAAAGAAAATGAAACGGGAATTACCATTCATTTTGTGAATGAAAATTATGATGAAGGCGCTATTATTCTGCAAGAAAGAACCACGGTTTTACCAAATTTTACGGCAGAAGATGTTGCAAGAGCTGTACAAGCTTTAGAATACAAGCACTTTCCTATTGTGATAGAAGAATTGTTGAATAAAATATAATTCATGAGCAATTCTTATCAAGTTATTCTATATACGGACGGTGCAGCTCAAGGAAATCCTGGTCCTGGAGGATATGGATTGATTTTAGAATGGGCTGGTCATCAGGTGTATAAAGAATTCTCAGAAGGATATCGTTATACAACAAATAATAGAATGGAACTTTTGGCTGTCATTGTTGGTTTAGAAAAATTAAAAAACAGTGGTACAAGTGTTCTTGTAGTTTCAGATTCTAAATATGTTGTAGATGCTGTTGCGAAAGGTTGGGTATTTGGATGGGAAAAGAAAAATTTTAATCAGAAAAAAAACCCAGATTTATGGATGCGCTTTTTACGTGTTTATCGTCAGCATAAAGTTAGTTTTCAATGGGTAAAAGGACATAATAATCATCCGATGAATGAACGTTGTGATGTTTTGGCTGTTACAGCTGCAAAAAAAAGTAAATTGCTGATTGATGAATTTTATGAGCAAAATAGTAATAATTAGTATTTTTTTTGTTTGTAAAAAAAATATATCTTATTTATTGTTTTATTAATAATAGAGATGTTAAATTAGTGTATTGAGAAATGTAATATATTGTGACATGTTATAGTTATGAATGAGAATAAGAAATGCTTAAAATGTAGAGTATATCATCTTTTAGATGTTGATAATCGTAGCATAGCAAGTAAAATTGTTCAGGGCGTTATTATCGCCATGATTTTATTTAGTGCTTTTTCTTTGGTATTGCAATCTGTTTCTGAATATAAGTTACTTTATTATTCTTATTTTAGAGTGTTTGATACCATTTCAGTAACGTTCTTTTCGATTGAATATATTTTAAGATTGTGGACAATTACCTGTGATCCTAGATATGCTAAGCCTATTTCTGGACGTATTCGATATGGTTTTACCTTTATGCAAGTAATTGATTTACTTGCAATACTGCCATATTTCTTATCTTTTGTAGTTTTTGATTTGCGCGTATTGCGATTGCTTCGTGTGTTTAGGTTATTGCGAATATTTAGAATAATGAGCTATGTTAGAGCGCTTACATTAATTGTTGGTGTACTTAAGAAAAAAGCAGGAGAATTAATTATCACGGTTATTTTTCTTATATTTTTATTGTTAATCGCTTCTTCAGCAATGTATTATGCCGAAAATAATGCTCAGCCAGATTCATTTCCTAATATAATAGCATCTATGTGGTGGGCCGTTATTACATTAACCACAGTAGGTTATGGAGATGTTTACCCAATTACAGTAATAGGTAAAATAATTGGCGGTATAATTGCAATTATTGGTATTGGTTTTTTTGCCTTTCCAACAGGAATTCTTACGTCTGGTTTTAATGAGGTAATTCAGGAATACAAACAACGAAAAGAAGGCGAAGACGAAGATGATAATGATGGAAAAGAAAAGGATAAAGACGAGGAAAAAACTTGTTCAGCTTGTGGACAAAAAAAAGATAATTGAGTACGGTTTTTGAATAAATAGTTGATAAAGTATGAAAATAGCTTTGTTACAAGCGCCCTTAGCTTGGGAAAATAACAACAAGAATAAAGAATATTTTTTAAATCTGCTTTATTCGATTGAAGAAGAAACGGATTTGGTTGTTTTACCCGAAATGTTTATTTCTGGTTTTACAATGCATCCAGAAAAAGTGTATTTAACCATGCAAGACACGTTTATTACTCAGCTTCAAAAATGTTGTAAAGAAAATGACTTTGCTATAACAGGAAGTATGGTAATAAAAGAGAATGAGAAATATTATAATAGAATGTTTTTTATTCAACCAACAGGAAAAATAAGTACTTATGATAAAAGCCACTTGTTTTCTTTGGCAGGAGAAGAAAAAGTGTACAGCTCAGGAGATGATCGATTAATTGTAAATTATCGAGGATGGAATATTTGTCCGTTAGTCTGTTATGATTTGCGTTTTCCTGTGTTTTCTAGAAATTTAAATGAAGCGTATGATTTATTGCTTTATGTAGCTAGTTGGCCCGATCAAAGAATTTATGCTTGGAATGCGCTGTTAAAAGCCAGAGCAATAGAAAACATGAGCTATGTTGTAGGAGTAAATAGAAGCGGAAGTGATGAAAATAATAATGTATATTCTGGCCATTCGCAAGCGATTGATTATATGGGGCAATATATAATAGAGCCACAAGAAGGCGAAAAAATAATGTATTGTTTACTTGATAAAACCTTGCAGGATAAAGCTAGAAATAGATTTGCTTTTTTAGAAGATGCAGATCAGTTTACCTTAATAAAAAAGAGCCTATAAGGCTCTTTTTTATTAAGGTAATATAATATCTTGGTTAATATCCCAATTAGCTCTTAAGTCAATAGGTTCTTTTGTATAAAATGTTTCTTCTGGCTGCCTTCTGTCCCAGTAATAGCCTGTATCCCATCTGCCATTTTTATTATCGTCATAGATAATTCGCACAAAATATTTTCTAGGTGGCAATAAAACAAATTTTACAATTTCTGGTGTTTCTTGTATTTGTGTAGCATATACTTTTTCTTGCTCATCTACTAACTGAACAATAATCGGATAGCGTTTAACTTTGCTTAATTTAAGATTTAAATTTCCGTAATCGCTATATTTAGTGGTTTTTAGATTAAAGTTTAAAGAATCATTTTTATTTCCAAAAAAATCTTCAAATGCATTTGGCAAAGCTTTTATCAGGTAAGTATTTTCTTCGTTTTTATCAAATACAAATTCTAGTTTTTGTTCATCAATAATTGAGTTTACTTCGAAAGGAATTGACACAGAATCTTTATTGATGATAGAAATTAAATTCGAATTAATGGTTGTTATTGGAGTACTTGTCTTTAAAAAGAAATTGTTATTAAAGTGAAGTGTTCCATCCTGTCCTGTTATTTTTAGTGTATCTATTTCTTTCATTTTTTGACGCGGACGCACCATAAAGGTTTCTAAATAATCATCCTTAGAAACTGTAAAATGTAAAGAATCGGCTGTTATTTTTGGAAACCAAACTTGCAAAGAATCTTTGTTTTCGTAAAAAGTGTACATGCTTTTTATGATGCTATCATTCTTTGTTATTTTTACATTTACTCCTGTTTTGTCGCCGTGATAAGGTAAATACCATTTGTTTTCTGAAACCTGAGAAGGTCTTTTTGCTTTAAATTTTTCTTCCGATTTAAATAATACTAAATTAAATTTTTCTTCTGTAGGAATAGTAATCGGCTCTTTAATAAATGCTATTTTATCTTGCTGAGGATTAAATGTATAATTGTTCGTTTTTTGTTTTAAGGCAATTAAATAATACGTTCCTGCTTTTACATTTTCTAAAGAAAATGTAGTTAACGAATCTAATGTATTAGTTACATACAATGGTTTTTTAGTATATGCTGTAGAATCTTTAAACGTAGCTGTATCATATAACATTACGTTTACAAAGTTATCTTGTTTAAGCTGATGAGCCGTTTCTATAGTTCCTTCTACTTTTAATGAATCAATAAAACTACCAGTAGAAAATATGTATTTGAATTGTGATAGCGCATTACCTTCGTTGTTATCAATAATAGCATCGCCAAAGTTAAAACTATATGTGGTATTTGGAATAAGGCTATCTTTTAGCTTTATAGTAAGAAATTTTTTAGGTGTTCCCATTGGTAATACTTCGGGTGCATTTTCCATAGGAGGAGAAATAATTAAGTTTTGATTGATATCTTTTAGCTTAATAAACTCATCAAACTCAATTTGAATTTCATTTTTATCAAAGTTGATAGAATAGTTTTTTGGATAACTATTTAATACAATAGGCGGAATAGTGTCCATCGGACCTCCTGATATAAAGCCTCTTTTGGCACAATTTGAAAAGCATGTAACACAAATAATTAGTACACACGCAAAGAAATATAAACGAAACTTAGACATGTTCTTATTTTGAAAAGACAAAGTAACAATTATATTTTTTAGTTAGAAAATATACCTTATTAAAAACTTTATTTTGTGTAAGCTAAACATAAAATAGTTACGCTTGCACCAGGTATTTGAAGCAGTAATCGAGCGCAAGCTTCAAGCGTACTTCCTGTGGTAAGAATATCATCCAATAAAAGAAAATGTTTGTTTTCTTGCTGATTAGTATTTTGTAAGAAAAAGCTGTGCTGATGTGTTTTTATTCGTTCTAGCAAAGAATACTTGGTTTGCGATATTGTTTTCTTTTTCTTAGTAAGGATTGAATTATCTATCGGAATTGTAAACTTTTCGGCAATGGCTTTGGCAAATCCATCAACCTGATTATATCCTCTTTGGCTTAATTTGCTTTTGTGCATTGGCACCACAACAATCGTATCTATTGTAGCAAGTAAATTTGTGTCTGCCAAATATTCTGCATAAATCGCACCTAAATAGTAACTTATTTCGGGGTGATTGTTGTATTTTAAATGATGCATTATATTGGCAACAATTCCTTTTTTAGTAAAATAGAGTAAACAACTTACATTTTGGATGTTTAGTTTACCAAAAAACTTATTGCTTGCTTCGTTGCTTTTAAATAAATGCTGATTTGTAAACGGTAAATCTGTTCTGCATGATGTACAAAGTACCTTTTCGTTTGTCAATAAAACGATATTACATCCCATACAAATTGATGGATAGAATAAATGAAACAAATCTTTTAGCATTATTTAATTGATTTTTAGTGTATTAAAAATAAGTAAAATCCTATAGAAAAGCACATTTATAGCAAAATAAGCTAATATCTTTGTATATATAATAGAATTTAGACATAATGGAAAAGCAAATAATTGTATTGCTACAACTGATAGAGCAAAAGAAAACCGAAGAAGCCAAGCGCTATTCTGTAGCTTTACTGATTAATATAGATGAAGCAATTGATAATTGTACAACCGATGAAAACTTGGTTCGATTAAGTAAAATGCAAAAAATAGTATCTGATATTCAGCAACAATTAAATAATTAAGTACAATGTGTTATTGTGGAAATAATAACTCCTTTGAAGAATGCTGTGGTTTACTTTTATCTGGTAAAAAAGTTGCCACAACTGCAGAAGAATTAATGCGCTCTCGTTATTCGGCTTATGTTGTTGCAAATGCAACATATTTGATAGATACAACGCATCCTAAAAATCGTCATTTATACAGCAAAAAGGCAATCTTGCAATGGGCAAAGGAAAACGAATGGCAAAAGCTAGAAATTCTATTGTCAGAAGAAAAACGAGTAGTTTTTAATGCTTATTTTATTGATAGTCAAGGAAATGAAATTGTTCATTATGAAGACTCTGTCTTTGCATTTTTTGGAACAAAATGGTATTATGTTTCAGGTGTTTTTGAATAAATAGCATTATAAATACTGCTGTTAATTTTTGTTCGAAAATTTCAATAAAAATATTGATTTGTGTTTATTAATTTGTTAAATTAATAACATGAAAGCGGTAGTGATTGGCGCAACAGGCGCAACGGGTAAAGTATTGGTTAGGCAATTGCTTTGTGATGACCAATATGTTTTTGTAGAAATTTTTGTTAGAAAGGCTTGGGATATTCAACATCCAAAGTTAATTTGTCATGTGGTAGATTTTAATAAAACAGACCAATGGCAGTATTTAATTGAAGGAAATGTTGCTTTTTGTTGTATGGGAACTACCAAAAGCGACGCAGGAAGTAAGCAAGAACAATGGCACATAGATTTTGATTATGTGGTGCAATTTGCGCAGTACTGCAAGGCAAAAGATATAAAAACGTTTGTGTTGTTATCTTCAAAAGGAGCTAATCCATATAGTCGTTTGTTTTATTTTTATTTAAAAGGAAAAGTAGAGCAAATGATTGTAAATCTTAATTTTTATCGAACTATAATTATTAGACCAAGTTCGTTAATTCGTCCAAATTCATCTAGAATTGGAGAATTGATTGTAGTAAAAATGATAAAAGGATTAAATCGTATTGGATTATTTCGTTCGTATCGTCCAGTTTCGGTTTCTAAAGTAGCGAATAAGATGCGAATAGAAGTACAAAATACGGTTGCTTGCGGACTTACAATTGTAGAAAATGATGAAATATAAAAAAAGCGCCTATAAAACTTATAAGCGCTTTTTAAATTAAAGAATATATATTGAATTAGTTAGCTTTTGCAAATTCTAAATTTACTGTAATGTTTACGTCTTTAGCAATTCCTTGAGCTGTTGGATCATAGTCAATTCCAAAATCAAAACGGTTGATTGTTGTTGTTGCCTGAAATCCTAGTTTTTGGCCACCTTTCCCGTCATCTTTCAAAAGTCCGCCATAAGTCAAATTAAAAGTTACAGGCTTTTTAATTCCTTTAATTGTAAGATTTCCTTTCAATTCATATTTGTCTTTTCCTGCTTTTTTTATCGAGTTACTTTCAAAAGTAATTGTCGGAAATTTTGCTGCGTCAAACATATCAGCTGCTTTTAAGTGATTGTCACGCATTTCTACTGCAGTGTTAATGCTGTTTACATTTACTGTAAAGTTAAATTCTCCTTTTGTTAAATCTTCTGGACTTCCTGTAAATGTTCCTTGGTATTTGTCAAATCTTCCATCAACAAAAGAAATTCCTAAGTGTTTTACCGAAAAGTTAATTGATGAATGCATTGCATCAGCATTCCACTTTGTTTGAGCAAATGACGCAACAGAAAATAATGTTGCAACTAATAATAAAGCTATTTTTTTCATGATTTTTAAATGGGTTATTTTTTATACTCACAAATGTATAGCTACTTATTTTGTTTGAACTTAATCTACATTAAGAATGACAAGTTATTGTGGAATATAAATGTTGTTAACAATATTTAACTATCTTTGATATACAGTTAAAATTGATGTTATGGAAAAGAAAATCACTTTTTATATATTGTATTTCGTTTTAACGACTGTGTTATTATATTTTTTTGTGTTTAATAGTTCGGATAAAAGTTCATTGATAGCAATTATTCTTTCTGGAACTACGGCTTTTATCACAGTGGGAGGAATGTATTTATCGAATAAAAAAAATAAGGTATGGAAGAGACAAAAAGCATAAAAAAACCAAAAATATTTTTTTTTAAAATGTTTTTACTGAGCACAGTGTGTGTGTTTATCGTTGATTACTTTTTATTGTCAGAAACAATTATTAAGTCAGCATTTATGTCGTTATTCATTGCAATAACAACTACTTTAGTATTGTACTATCCTAATAGAAAGGTAGACAAATAAAAAAAGCTACTCATTTTGAGTAGCTTTTTTTATTTGTATTCAATGAATGATTATTTCATCTTTTTTAACCAAGTTTTCATTGAAACTTCGCTGTCAATAATGTTTTTCAAGTCAGCAATTGCTACACGATCTTGTTTCATAGTATCGCGATGACGAATAGTAACCGTTTTATCTTCTAATGATTGATGATCTACTGTGATACAGAATGGCGTTCCTAATGCATCTGCTCTACGATAACGACGCCCAACAGCATCTTTTTCGTCATAAGCAACATTGAAATCCCATTTCAATTCATCAATAATTTCTTGAGCCAATTCTGGTAAACCATCTTTTTTAATCAATGGTAAAATAGCTGCTTTAGTTGGTGCTAGTACCGAAGGTAATCTTAATACAGTACGAGTAGATCCATCTTCTAAAGTTTCTTCAACTAATGATTTTGAGAAAATAGACAGGAACATACGATCCAATCCAACCGATGTTTCAACAACATAAGGAACGTAAGAAGAATTTGTTTCTGGATCAAAGAACTGAAGTTTTTTGCCAGAATGTTGTTCATGTGCTTTTAAATCGAAATCTGTACGAGAGTGAATTCCTTCTAATTCTTTAAATCCGAAAGGGAAGTTAAATTCAATATCAGTAGCTGCATTTGCATAATGTGCTAATTTTTCGTGATCATGATAGCGATAGTTTTCAGCTCCCATTCCCAAAGATAAATGCCATTTTAAACGAGTATCTTTCCAATATTCGTAATATTTCATTTCTTCTCCTGGTTTTACAAAAAATTGCATTTCCATTTGTTCAAACTCACGCATACGGAAAATAAACTGACGCGCAACAATTTCGTTACGAAAAGCTTTTCCTGTTTGAGCAATACCAAAAGGAATCTTCATACGTCCAGTTTTCTGTACGTTTAAGAAGTTTACAAAAATACCTTGAGCCGTTTCTGGGCGCAAGTATAAATCCATCGCTGTATCTGCAGAAGCTCCTAATTTTGTACCAAACATTAGGTTGAATTGACGAACTTCTGTCCAGTTTTTAGAACCTGTATCTGGATCTGCAATTTCTAATTCTTCAATTAAAAGTTTTACATCTGCCAAATCGCCCGAATCTAAACCGCGAGCCATGCGCTCTAAAATTTCTTTTTTCTTAGCTAGGTATTCAACAACTCTTGGGTTTGTTGCAATAAATTGTGCTTCGTCAAAAGATTCTCCAAAGCGTTTTTTTGCTTTTTCGATTTCTTTTTGCGCTTTCTGATAAATTTTTTCGCAGTAGTCTTCAATTAAAACGTCTGCTCTGTATCTTTTTTTGCTGTCTTTATTGTCAATTAAAGGATCGTTGAATGCATCAACGTGTCCTGAGGCTTTCCAAGTGGTTGGATGCATAAAAATTGAGGCATCAATTCCTACAATATTTTCGTGCATTTGTACCATGGATTTCCACCAGTACTCTCTAATATTTCTTTTTAACTCAACACCATTTTGAGCATAGTCATACACTGCGCTCAAACCATCGTATATTTCACTTGATGGAAAAATGTATCCATACTCTTTTGCGTGCGAAATAACGTTTTTAAAAATATCATCTTGTTTTGCCATAGTACAAAAGTACAAAAGTCCTTTAAGATTAAAAAACCTCTATTATAGCATTTTTAATAGAAAAGAAAGTTCGTTTGTTTTTTCTCTTTTAGTTCATTTTAGAGAGATTTTTTTTCAAAATATGTAAGTGCGTTAGGTGTATTGGATAATTATACATTGTGTTTCTTATAATTTGTAGTTGTTAGTAAAATTGAATTACTTTTAATGCGCTAAAACTATCGATAAGTATGAAACGATTAGGAATATTATTTCTTGGAATTTTTTGTGTTTTAAATTTTATTGCGTGCGAAGCTATTTATGATCGAGATAAAGATAAGTGTAAAGTACCAACAAAAGTAAGTAAAAAACATATTGCGTTTTCAAATAGCGGAGGGGAAGAATTTATTGAAGTAAACCCGAAGCCTTATTATATTATTCAACGAATAACAATTGGTAAAGTTGGTGATGAAGGATATAGTTATCAAGAAAAACAACTGGATAGTTATAGTACAGCAAACTACTCCGTACAAAAAATAAGCGATGGTCGTTTGTTGATAAAAGTAAACCCATATTATGGCGAAAAATCACTTAAGTTTGAAATTGAAGTAAAGGGAGGAGATTGCTCTTCTACTATTTATGGTACAATAAATCCGTAAAAAAAAGTCCAGCACATTGCTGGACTTTTTAGTTATTCTTCTTCCGTATTTCTTAATTTCATTAATAAAGTGTAAGCACCTTTAGCAACAATGTTTTTGTTTTTTAAATCATTGCTGTTTATAATTGCTGTAAATCCAGCTTCGGTTTCGCCAATTTTTACAGGAAACATCTGATAGGTTTGTTTGCTAATTTCAATAAAAACAAAATGTTGTCCTTCGAAATAAACTACACTTTCTTCAGGTAACGATTCGGTTAATGTTGAATGCGTATCAATTTCTGCATTCATATACATTCCTGGAATTAAAGTTTTTTCAAAAGTGTCGAAATGACAATGTACTTCCGAAGTTCCTTCTGAGCTAACATCCATACTGATTAAGATAATATCTCCTTCGTATTTTTTAGATGGATTTGTATTTGTAAAACTCATTACTTTTTGGCCAACAGCCAACTTTTGCAAGTCTTTTTCGTACACTTTTAGGTTTAAGTGAATATCTGTTGGGTCAATTAATTCAAACATTACATCCGAAGGTGTTACATATTTTCCAACATTTACATATGCATTACTTACAAATCCGTTAATTGGGCTATAAATGGCAATTGTTTTTGAAATATTATTTGCGGTAAGTTTTGAGGGATTAATATTAATTAAGCTTAATTGTTGTGCAATAGCATTCATGGTAATGCGTTGTGTACTCATTTCCGCTTGTGCAATTTGCAAAACTTTATCGCTGCTTGCTTGGCTGGCATTTAGTTCTTTTTGGCGCTGAAAATCTAATTTTGCCAATTCATATTTGTCTTGTGCAATTAAATAGTTTTGTTGTAATTCAATGTATTTCGGATCTTCCATCGTTGCAATTAGTTCTCCTTTTTTAATGTGCATTCCTGGAATTAATTTTGTTTGTTTTACATAACCGCCCAACGGATTTGTAATGGAAATTAGGTTTTGCGGCGGAACATCAATTTTTCCATTTAATTTCAAAACTGTTGCAATATTCTGCTCTTGTAATTTTGTGGTTTCTATTGCAGCATGTTTCATTTGAGCATCGGTCAATGTTACAATATCAGTTTCTTCTTTTATTATAACTTCTTCTGTATCAGTATTTTTGTTTTTGCATTGTGTGAAAATAAATGCAGAAAGAAAAAGTATAGTTCCTGTAATAATATATTTTTTATATAATTTGAAAGTCAACATAAGCTTAGTTATTTGAAGTTAGGTAATTGATTTGAATAACAACATCGTTGTATTGTTTTAATGCATCTAAGTAGCTACTGATGTAATCTAAAGCCTGATTAGTAAGAATTACATATTCTAAATAATTTATTTCACCATTTATAAATTGCAATTCGGCTGTTTTAATAATAATATTCGATTGTATGGTGTTTTGTTGTTGATAACTATTTAGAGTTTGTTGAGCAGTTGTCAAATTTGTCAACAATTGTTGATAACGATTGGCTAATGTTTGTTTTGTATTTTCTAATTCAGATGCTGCAATTTCTTCTGCTTGTTTGGCTGCTTTAATTTTTCCTCTTTGTCCAAAATTAAAAATGGGCAAGGTCAATCCAGCCTGAAAAGAATGAAAACGATCATTTCTATTGTAATACACATCGTTGTTTGCTAATCCTACAAAGCTGCTATTATTGTAGGTTACTTGTAAATTGGGTAATAATTTGGCCTGTTCTAATTTGGTATTGGCTGTTGAAAGTGCTTTGTTTTGTTCGGCAATTTTTACAATAGTGTGTTGTTCGATATTCTGCTCTAACTGCAATAACGTTATTTTTTGATCTTCAAGTATAGGAAAAATTGCTTCTTCTGTATTCAAAAGATATTTTAGTTGAAGTGTTATTAAACTTTTAGCAGCTTGTATTTCTCTAACTTGTGCTTGAATTTTAATTAATTGATTTTTGGCTGTGGTTTGTTCAATAATATTGCTTTCACCTGTTTTTAAACGCAAGGTAGCTTTGTTGTAAAATTTGGTGTACAAACTATCTGCATTTAGTAATAAATCTTCTTTTTGTTGCCAGTAAGCATAATCATAAAAACTTTGAATTATTTCATTTTTGATTTCAAATGTTTTTAATTCTAGATTAAAAATACTTTTTTGGTATTCTGCATTATGTACCTTCTTTTGGTGACTATAAACTGTAGGAAATGCAAAGTCTTGACTTATTCCGAATGTATTATCGGTTTGCGGACCATTTATTTGCCCGAATCCAGTGTGAATAGAAGTTTGCGGAATATCTGTTGACGTTTTTATAAACGCTTTTGCATATGCAGTACGTAACTTTTCGGTGCGTACAGATTGGTTTTTATCTATTGCTGTTTGAATGGCTTCTTCTAAATGAATAGGTTTTTGAGCAAAAATAGCTCCATTGGCAAAAAGGAAAAAAGCGATAATAGTGGTTGCTATCTTTTTCTTTTTGAAAGAAAAAGATAGTTTTTGTTCGAATGTGATATATAATAAAGGCAAAATAAATAAGGTTAAAAATGTAGCAAGAATTAATCCACCAATAACAACTGTTGCCAACGGACGTTGTACTTCTGCACCTGCACCGTTGCTCAATGCCATTGGTAAAAAACCAAAAGATGCAACAGAAGCGGTCATTAATACAGGGCGCAATCTACTTTTTGCGCCGCGAACTACGATATATACAATGTTTGTAATTCCAGATTGTTGCAATCGATTAAACTCAGCAATTAATACAATTCCGTTTAAAACGGCTACACCAAATAAGGCAATGAAGCCAACACCAGCGCTTATACTAAAAGGCATTCCCCTCAGGGCAAGTAAAAATACTCCTCCAATTATAGATAATGGAATGGCTGTAAAAATCATCAAACATTCTTTGATTTTTCTAAACGCAAAGAATAACAGTACAAAAATTAAAACTAAAGCCAATGGCACAGCAATAGCTAAACGTTCTTTTGCTTCGTTTAGATTTTCAAATTGACCTCCATAAGTAATAGAATAGCCAGTAGGGAGTTTTATTTTAGCTTCTACTTTTTGTTGTAATTCTTCTACAATGCTTTGTACATCGCGGTCTTTTACATTAAATCCAACAAAAATTCTGCGTTGAGCATTTTCACGTTGAATTTGATTTGGACCTTCTTTGATTTGAACATTAGCCAATTGACTTAGCGGAACTTGATTTCCATTGGGTGTTGCAATTAATATGTTTTGAATATCTTTTAAGTCTTTTCGTTGATCGGCATCAAAACGAACCATCATGTCAAAACGACGTTCACCTTCGTAAACAACCCCTGTGCTTTGACCAGCTAATGAAGCATTGATTACGCGGTTGATATCAACAATTGATAGCTGATGTCTGGCAATGGCTTGCCTATCATAATCAATAATTAATTGTGGCATTCCAGTTACTGGCTCTACATATAAATTTACAGCGCCTTTTATGGTGTTTACAATTTGACCAATTTCAGCCGCAGTAGCCGCTAATGTATCCAAATCATCACCAAAAACTTTTACTACAACATCTTGTCTTGCTCCTGTCATTAATTCGTTAAAACGCATTTGTACAGGAAATTGAAATCCGACTGTAATTCCTGGCACTTCTTCCAAGGCTTTACCCATTTTATCGGCCAACTCAGGAAAACTTTCGGCAGATGTCCATTCTTTTTTATCTTTCAAAATTACCATCATATCACTAGCGTCCATTGGCATTGGATCGGTTGGCACTTCGCTACTTCCTATTTTGGTTACAACTTTTTCTACTTCTGGAAACTTTGTTAGTAAAATGTGTACGGCTTTTTGCGTGCTTTCTACAGTTGTGTTTAGGTTACTTCCGTTGAGTACCTTGGTATCAATAGCAAAATCGCCTTCTTCTAAAGAAGGAATAAATTCTCCACCTAAGGTAGAAAGGATGTAAATGGCATAGGCAAATAAAATGAAAACAATAGTGTAAATGATTTTAGGTATTTCTAATACTTTAACTAATGCTTTTTGATAGGTTTTTTCAAGTTTTGCCATAATGCGATCGGCAAAATTGGGTTGATTGCTTATTTTTCTGCTGAGTATTAAAGAACTCATCATTGGAATATAAGTAAGCGATAATAAAAATGCACCTAATAAGGCGAAGGCCACTGTTTGTGCCATAGGTTTAAACATTTTTCCTTCAATTCCTTCCAACGTTAGAATAGGAATATATACAATCAGGATAATGATTTGTCCGAAAACAGCACTGTTCATCATTTTTGAAGCAGATTGAACAACAGTTTTGTTCATTTCATCTTGTTTAAGCAATGCGTTTTTCTTGAATTTATTGTTGTGGCTAAATTGATGGAGGACGGCTTCTACAATAATTACAGCTCCATCAATGATTAGTCCAAAATCTAACGCGCCTAAACTCATTAAGTTTCCACTAACACCGAATAAATTCATCATAGAAATAGCAAAAAGCATTGCTAACGGAATAACAGAGGCAACTAATAATCCGGCACGTAAGTTGCCTAAAAAAAGCACCAAAACTAAAACCACAATTAAAGCACCTTCTAATAAGTTAGTTTCTACGGTTCCGATGGCATTATTAACCATTTTTGTGCGGTCAAGGAAAGGTTCGATAGTTACTCCTTCCGGAAGTGTTTTCTGAATTTCAGCAACTTTTGCTTTAACATCTTTAATAACGTTGTTGCTGTTTTCTCCTTTTAACATCATCACAATTCCTCCAGCTACTTCACCTTGATCGTTGTATGTCATTGCTCCAAATCGAGTTGCATGACCAATTTTTACTTTGGCAACATCTTTAATTAAGAGTGGAACTTGGCTGTTTTTGATAGGAATAGCTATGTTTTCAATATCTGATATATTGCCAATTAATCCTTCGGTACGGATGTATAATACTGTTGGGCCTTTTTCGATATAGGCTCCACCGGTATTTTCGTTGTTGAGGTTTAAGGCATTAAATACATCGTTAATTGTAATACCAAAAGCATCTAATTGTGTAGGATTGACTGCAATTTCGTATTGTTTCAATTTTCCTCCAAAACTACTTACTTCTGCTACACCTTTTACGGCAATTAATTGACGACGAACAATCCAGTCTTGAATAGAGCGAAGTTCAGTTAAATCATATTTGTTTTCGTAGCCTTTGTCTGGACGAACAACATATTGATAAATTTCTCCTAATCCAGTAGACACAGGACCAAGCTCTGGTTGTCCAACTTCTTGCGGAATATCTTGTTTTACTTGTTGTAAACGTTCGCTCACTTGCTGACGCGCCCAGTAAATATCTACATCTTCTTCAAAAACGATTGTGATAAGTGATAATCCAAATCGAGAAAAGCTACGAATACTTTTCATACCTGGAATATTGCTATTTGCTTGTTCAATAGGAAAAGTTACTAAACGCTCAATATCTGTTGCTCCATAATTGGGTGCTACAGTAATAACTTGTACTTGATTGTCTGTAATATCAGGCACAGCGTCAATAGGAAGTTTGGTTGTTTGATAAATACCAACACAGATTAGGCCTAAAACCATTAAGCCAATAATGAGTTTATTCTTTACAGAATACTCAATAATTTTATTTAACATGAAAATTTATATTAATACATTAGTAATGTGTGGAATACATTAATTAAAATGAAACCACAGAATTAAAAGCTAATTGTATTAACAGTGTTTTGGCGGTTGCCAAATAGAAGATAGATAATTACTCTCTAAGACTAAATCATGAAAAGTTTCTACTCTGGTATTATTGGTAGGAATTTTTATTTTATCGATCTTTAAGATAGTGGGTGGAGTAGTTGCTATTAAATGAATAATAGAAACATGAGATACAAAAGGAAGTTTTTCATCAATAGGATCTCCTTCTTCTTTGTGATTGTTGTCATAATGAATTTGTAAAAATCCCCAAAATGACAATTCTGGCTTTTTATCCTTGTGCTCTACAAAGTGTTCAATAAGCAGAGGAAACCTCAACAACTGACCCAATTCTGTCGTTGTTGTAAGAAATAATACCATTAAAATGATGGTTAATTTTCTTTTCACAATGCGTTAATTAATTGAAACTGCAACAAAGGTAAGTAATATATTAGATTAATAGCGTTCAGGATAATTATTTGTAAAGACTCAAAATAGTTGTAAAAGAATTCTTGATTGCAATTTTAAATTATATAAGTGAAAGTTTTTTTATATTTATTACCCAACCTTTTATAAGTAGTTGCGTCTATTTAATAGATGAACCAACCTTTAAAATTATTTTTTCATGAAAAAATAATTATTAGTTGTTTTGATGATGATCAATTCCGTCACTTTATCAGTAAAAGAGATGTTCAATAATTCTAATTGCCGAATGATTGTTTACTTTGGATTAGTCATTTTTCTTTCAGGATGTCAACCTATGATGAGGTTGATAACCGGGACTAAGTCTAAAATTGACGTTATAGCGGAAAATAAAGAACGATTAGTTTATTATCAGCCTTATTTAGACGCCGATAATGTTAGTATTTACACTTTTAAAAGTCTAGAAGAAATTTGCAAGTATATTAGTTATTTTGGCAGTCAAGTTAGCACGGTGTATTTTGAGGATATAGAAAACAGCCAATATTTTAAGATAAGTTGTTTTGATGATATTCGCTATATTTTTGATGATATGAATAAGGGAGAGGATGTTTCTTATTGGGATCCTGTTTCAGCAGAAGATTTTTTACCAATAAAAAATTATATTATTCAAAGTTCTGAAAGAGTGTATTATCAAGAAAACCAAAGCCAACCTAAAAAATGGAATATTTATTTATTTTCCGGAACTTTTATGGGTAAAAAGTTACGAAAACGCACTGCTACATTGACAAAGATAGAGCAGTTGAACTTTTTGTATATTTTAGATTTAAGTATTGACGCTAACAATAATACAATTACTGAACAATATTTTGATATTATTGAATGTGAAGGACTTATTACAAAAAAGTAATTGTTTACGATAATATTTTATAAAAAAAAGCCATCCGATAGGGATGGCTTTTGAATTATTACAAAGGAATATTTCCGTGTTTTCTATTCGGAAGTTGTACTTCTTTATTTTCTAACATAGCAAATGCTTTAAGTAACTTTCTACGCGTTTCGTTTGGTAGGATTACTTCATCAATAAATCCGCGTTGCGCTGCTCTGTAAGGCGTAGCAAATTTGTCTGCGTATTCTGCTTCTTTTTCTGCTAATTTTGCCGCAGGATCAGCTGCTTCTGCAATTTCTTTTTTGAAGATAATTTCACTTGCTCCTTTTGCTCCCATTACAGCAATTTCTGCATTTGGCCAAGCAAAGTTCATATCCGCTCCAATGTGTTTTGAGTTCATTACGTCATAAGCACCACCATAAGCTTTACGAGTAATTACCGTTACTTTTGGAACAGTAGCTTCACTTAAAGCATATAGTAATTTTGCTCCGTGAACAATAATTCCGTTCCACTCTTGGTCAGTTCCTGGTAAAAATCCTGGTACGTCTACCAATACCAATAATGGAATATTGAAGGCATCACAGAATCTTGTAAAACGCGCCGCTTTTATTGAGCTGTTTACATCCAAACATCCCGCTAAGAACATTGGGTTGTTGGCAACAATTCCAACGCTTTTTCCTCCCAAACGAGCAAATCCTACTACAATGTTTTCTGCGTAATCTTTGTGAATTTCAAAGAAAGAATCTTCGTCAATGATATGTTGAATTACTTCTTTCATATCGTAAGGTTTGTTGGCACTTTCAGGAACTAAAGTATCTAACTCATAACGGAATTCATTAGCTACAGCATAAGGTAAATTTGCTGGTTTTTCGTTGTTGTTTTGCGGTAAATACGACAACAATTTTTTTACATCTTCCAAGCAAGCCACGTCGTTTGGCGATGTAGTGTGTGCTACTCCCGATTTAGTAGAATGCGTACTTGCTCCTCCTAATTCTTCAGAAGTAACTTCTTCGTTTGTAACTGTTTTCACCACGTTTGGCCCAGTAACAAACATATAGCTCGATCCTTCTACCATCATAGTAAAATCGGTCATCGCAGGAGAATAAACCGCTCCACCTGCACAAGGCCCCATAATAGCTGAAATTTGAGGAATTACCCCAGAAGCTTGTACGTTTCTGTAGAAGATATCTGCATATCCGCCCAATGAGCGTACGCCTTCTTGAATACGCGCTCCACCAGAATCGTTTAGTCCAATCATTGGTGCACCCATTTTTAGGGCCATATCCATTACTTTACAGATTTTTTCTGCGTGAGTTTCAGACAAAGCTCCACCAAAAACAGTAAAATCTTGTGCAAAGATGTAAACCAATCTTCCGTCAATTGTTCCGTATCCTGTTACAACACCATCTCCATAATAAACTTCCTTGTCCATACCAAAGTCAGTTGTACGATGAGTTACTAACATTCCTATTTCTTCAAAAGAACCTTCGTCTAAAACATATTCAATACGTTCTCTTGCTGTTAATTTGCCTTTGCTATGTTGGGTGTCAATTCTTTTTTGACCTCCGCCTAACTTAGCTTGTGCTTGTATATCTTTTAATTTTTCAATTTTTGAATTCATAACTCTTAATTTGGTAAACGAAGTAATTGTTGATCCTCTAAATACTTTTGCAATGCAATAAATGCGGCAATTTCTGCTTCATCTTTATATTGCTCTTTAATAAGTTCAGCGTTATAGTATTTTTTTACGAAATTGGTGTCAAAATGAGCTGATCTAAACGCCTCATGTTCCATCACAAAACGCCCAAAAGGCAATGTTGTTTCAATACCTTTTACTTTGTATTGATCGATGGCTTCAATCATCATTTCAATTGCTTCTTCTCTTGTTTTTCCGAAAGTGATCAGTTTGGCCAACATTGGATCGTAGTAAATAGGCACATCCATTCCTTCTTCAATTCCATTATCTACACGAATTCCTTTTCCTTTTGGCAATTGATATATTTCTAAATTACCAACACTTGGCAAGAAATCGTTCAACGGATCTTCTGCATAAATACGCAATTCTACTGCATGATTTTGCAATGTTAAATCTTCTTGAGTAAATGGAAGAGTTTCTCCTCTGGCAATTTTTATTTGTAATTCTACAAGATCCAATCCAGTAATAATTTCAGTTACAGGATGTTCTACTTGTAAGCGTGTGTTCATTTCTAAGAAATAAAAATTTAGATTTTCATCTAATAAAAATTCAACTGTTCCTGCTCCAACATAGTTACAAGATGCAGCAACTTTTACAGCAGCTTCTCCCATTTGTTTTCTCAATTCTGGAGTTAAAACCGCAGAAGGTGCTTCTTCAACTACTTTTTGGTGACGACGCTGAATACTACATTCTCTTTCAAACAAGTGAACAATATTGCCATGTGTATCTGCCAAAATTTGAATTTCGATATGGCGTGGAGATCCGATGTATTTTTCAATAAAAACAGAACCATCGCCAAAAGCATTTGTTGCTTCAGAAATGGCACGTTGCATTTGAACTTCAAAATCGCTTTCTTTTTCAACTACACGCATTCCTTTTCCTCCGCCTCCAGCAGAAGCTTTGATTAAAATAGGGAAACCAATTTCGGTAGCTACTTTTTTAGCTTTTTCTACATCAGTAATGGCTTGGTCTAAACCAGGAACCATAGGAATATTGTATGCTTTTACTGTTTCTTTGGCAGCAAGCTTACTTCCCATTATTTCAATTGCATGTGATTTTGGACCGATAAAAGCGATTCCGTTTTTTTCACAAGCTTGAGCAAAAGAAGAGTTTTCGCTTAAAAAGCCATATCCTGGGTGAATTCCATCAACGTTTAATGATTTGGCTACTTCAATAATTTTATCGCCCAATAAATAGGATTGATTAGAAGGTGCTTCGCCAATTAATACTGCTTCGTCAGCCATTTTTACGTGTGGTGCCATACGATCGGCAGTTGAATAAACAGCAACGGTTTTGATTCCCATTTTTTGTGCTGTTTGCATTACTCGAACAGCAATTTCTCCACGATTAGCTACTAATATCTTTTTCATAACTATTCAAATTCAATTAACACCAAACCTTTATCTACGGCTTGACCTTTTTCTACATTAATACTTTTAATCTTTCCGGCACGAGGAGAAACTAAATTATTTTCCATTTTCATTGCTTCTAAGATTAATAGGTTTTGGTTTTCGCTTACTTCTTGTCCAACTTCGATGTTGATTTCAAGAATTAAACCTGGCATTGGAGCTTTAACTGCATTTACTTGTTTGGCTGAGTTTAATGAGAAGCCAAGCTGATTGATAAGTGCATCTAATTGTGTTTGAATATTTACAGTATAAGTGTTGCCGTTAACGCTAATTTCATAAGATTTAGCATTGAAATCTTTCGAAAGTATCTCCGTATGAAACGATTCGTTGTTTTTTAATACGTGATAGCTATTAGGTCCTGTTTTTGCAGCATCGATATTATTCTGTAATAAATTATCACTTTCAAAAACAGCATCAGAATTCACTTTTAGTTGATACGTTTTATTCATTGTTTTAGGTATTTTGGTAGCAGTAAATATACCCATTTGAATTTAAATAGAAACCAGATTGTTGGTTTTTGTAATAATAAAGAAAGTAATGTAGGATATGATACAATTCTTATTGCAATTGATGTTAATTGTTCTTGAATTTCAATTGAATTTGAAAAAGATTCGGTTCAAAATTATAATGGAAGTAGTTGATAAAAATTGGTGAAAAGAAAAAACCGACTTATTAAGTCGGTTTTATTCTTTTTATTGTAATGCATTCCAACCTTTTGCTTTCATCGGAATTTTTGTATTATCTCTTGTAATTAAGTGAATTCCTTCACTTTCTTGTGTCATATGTCCAATGATTGTTAAGTTTGGATTGCCTTTAATCTTTTCAAAATCGCTCATTTTTACAGTGAAAAGCAATTCGTAATCTTCTCCTCCGTTGATGGCAATTGTTGTAGAATCAATATTAAATTCTTCGCAAGTGCTGATAAACTGTGGATCTAAAGGTAATTTATCTTCAAAAATATTGCAACCTACTTTAGACGAAGTGCATAAATGCATAATTTCTGATGATAATCCGTCAGAAACATCAATCATACTTGTTGGTTGCACGTCCAAATCTTTTAGCAATTGTTTGATGTCTGTTCTTGCTTCTGGTTTTAATTGACGTTCGATGATGTAATCATACATTGCCAAATCGGGCTGATTGTTTGGATTTACCAAGAAAACTTGTTTCTCTCTTTCTAAAACTTGTAATCCCATATAAGCTCCACCAATATCGCCAGTAACAACTAATAGGTCATTGTCTTTTGCTGTATTTCTGTAAACAATATCTTCTTGATTAGCTTCTCCAATTGCAGTTATACTTATAAGCAAACCTTTTTGAGATGAAGTAGTATCGCCGCCAATTAAATCTACTTTATAGTGTTTGCAAGCTAAAGCAATTCCTTCATATAATTCTTCTAGCGCTTCTAAAGGAAAACGATTAGAAACTGCAATAGAAACTGTTACTTGTGTAGGTGTTGCGTTCATGGCGCAAATGTCAGAAATATTTACAACTATTGCTTTGTAACCTAAGTGTTTTAATGGAGCATAGGCCAAATCAAAATGAACTCCTTCAACTAATAAGTCGGTAGAAACAACAGCTTTTTTATCTTTAAAATCTAAAACAGCCGCATCGTCGCCAATTCCTTTTATTGTAGATGTTTGCTCAATACCAAAATTAGCAGTTAAGTGTTTGATTAATCCAAATTCACCTAATTGTTCTAATTGTGTTTTGCTTTGGTTTTTATTTTCGATCATAAGTACGTTCATTTTTGTTGTACAAAGTTAATAAGAAAAGTGAACTACGAGTAGTATAATTTTGGTTTGATAAAAAGTGTGTAAATTAAAAAACGCTCTTATGAAAATAAGAGCGTTTTTTAATTTATTCTTCACTATCTAATTCTTGGTCGTAATCTTCATCACTTTCAGAATTGTTGTTGTTTTGATATTGTTTCATTAAGTAGCTAAAAGCTTTTGCATTGTCATTGAAATTAGCTTTAAACTTGGCTTTGAAATTTGCCGATTTATCTTCTGCTTCAACAATAGAAACTAATGCATCCCAAGTATTAATTTCAGACAATATTTCGTAAGCATAATAATTCTGATCTTCTAGAGGCAACGATTTATAATAAAATAAACGTTGTTTAGATTTTTCTGCTAATTCTGTAGCATATTTTTCTGCTAATTGTGTTTCGCCCACTCTGTAATAACATTCTACAAATGGCTGAACAAGCTCATAATAACCATAATATTTTATAGGCATATTGGTCATAGCTATGTCTAAAATTTCTTTGGCTTTAGCTTTTTTACCTTCTTCGATTAGCTTTTCTGCCAAGCGAGCTAAGTTAATTCTGTAACTTAAAGCATTTCGTCTAGTTTGTGGATCGTGATAAATTTTATCGCTACCCATATTGCCCCAATACCATTGTTTTATATTATCATACATTCTATCAGTATCAATCGAACCTAAATCAATCGGATGAGAGCTTTTGTTTGGTGTGTGAATTGGAACCAATTTATAGATTAAGCCTTGTAATTGAAGGTAATCTTTTAACCAAGCAAAATCATCATTATTAAAGCTTCCACCAGAGAAATAAATAGGGCGTTCCCAATTATTGTTAGCAATAATATCTAACATAATTAAACGATGTTTATAAATTGCCTGATCTGTGATGTCAAAATCAATAGATGAAACAACAGAATCCATTAAATATGGAGAAACAATGTTGTTTTTAGCAATTATATTTTTGTTTACTGGCAGCGTAACTTTATTTGTAGGTAAAGTGTATAAGGTTGTGCCAGCATCTGTTATCATTTTTAAACGATCATCTTCAGTACGCGCCGTTTCCATTAATAAGCTCAGGTCTACACGTTGATCTGTTTTGTTTTTCAAAAGAATAGCATCACGTTTGTTACCAACGTATTGATCATGTGTGAATTTTATTGGTAATGGTTCCGAATCATAAGCTTTTGCTTTCATTTGATCGATGTACCAATCTTGCGTTAATAAACTTGTACAAACTACGCGCACGTCTGTTCTATATCCTTCTACTTCTTGTAAATACCATAATGGAAAGGTGTCGTTATCTCCAATTGTAAAAATAATTGCATTCGGATCACATGAGTCTAAATAAGCACGTGCATTTGCTAATGCTGTATAACGATCAGATCTATCGTGATCGTCCCAGTTTTGTTGTGCTAATAATACAGGCCCTGCCAATGTACAAGCGGATAAAACTAATGCAGCTGATAATTTAGGAGAAAGGTATCTGCGAGTACCTTCGTAGATTGAATATACTCCAAAACCAATCCACATAGCAAATATGTAGAACGATGGCACAACTGCATAATCTCTTTCTCTTGGTTCAAAAGGACGCTCGTTTAAGAACACTTTTAAGGCCAAACTTGTGAATAAGAATAAAACCAAAAGTACCCAAAACATTTTTGGATCTTTTCTGTAATTGTAAACAATACCAATTACACCTAAGATAAATGGAAGGAAGAAATAAGTGTTTCTACCTTTATTTTCTAAAACATCATCTGGTAAGTTATCTTGAGAACCTAAACGAATTTCATCTAAAAATTTTATTCCACTTATCCAATTTCCGTGTTCTAGGTTGCCTTGACCTTGAATATCGTCTTGTCTACCAACAAAATTCCACATTAAATAACGCCAATACATGTAACCAAATTGGTAGGTAAACATAAAAGACATATTATCGGTAAACGTTGGTACTTCAATATCCAATGCTTGTCCGTATTTATTCAAGAAGTTATCAAGTTCTTCAGGTCCAAATTCGCCACTTGCCATACGTTGTTTTACGGCTTTATCAAGATAAACTACTTCTTCGTAATCTGAATATTGTGGTGCAACAGAAAAACCTAATGGTTTTGTATATCTCATGTAATTTACACGGTGACTTTTATCTGTACTCCACATACGAGGTAGAAAGCCTTTGTGTTTTTCACTAAAGTTTTGACCCGCGTTTTTCCATTCGTTTACAATCACATACTTACCTGTTTTATAATCTCTTTCGTAGTTTGGCTTTTCATCTTTCCACGGCATATTTGCGTCCAAACCAACGTAAGCTTTTGTAAAATAAGAATCGTAATAAATGCTTTCATCACCGTATTGCTCACGTTGATAATAAGCTAATAATTCTGAAGCATCTGATGGAGTGTTTTCGTTAATCGTAACATTTGCATTGGCGCGAATTGGCAACATTAACCATGCTGTAAGCCCAACGCAAACGAATACAAGAGTAAGAATAATAGTGTTTGCCGTAGCATAACCTTTTTTCTTTGTGTAAGTAAGCCCAAAAACAATAACACCAATTAATAATAAGAATACTATAATTGTTCCGCTATTAAAAGGTAAGCCCAAACTGTTAACCGCAAAGATTTCTGTTTTTCCAAACAACGCTAATAGCTTAGGGAAGAAAAACGCAAATAAGAAAAACAAAGCAGCTACAGCAGCTATGTTACCAACAATAAAATTTTTAATTGTAACCTTCGGATATTTTTTAAAATAATACAATAATCCTATCGAAGGAATAGTTAGCAATGCCATAATGTGTACGCCAAAAGAACAACCAGCAACTAAACCAATAGCCAACAACCAACGATTACCACGCGGTTGATCTAAATCATCTATCCAGCGCAAGCCTAAATAAAGTAATAAGGCGGTTAGTACCATTGCCGAAGCATAAACTTCTGCTTCTACGGCATTAAACCAAAAACTGTCTGTAAAAGTAAAAGCCAATGCTCCAACAGCAGAACTTCCAAGTACCGCAATAGCGTTTGTACTAGTCCATTCTGAAGTTTTTTCTACCATTTTTTTCAAAATATTGGTCATAGACCAATACATAAATAAAATAGTAAATGCACTGGATAATACTGCAATCATGTTTACCGCCAAAGCGATTTGTTGTGGGGAAGAAGCAAATAATGCAAAAAACGCTCCCATCATTTGATAGAATGGAGCTCCTGGAGGATGTCCTACTTCCAGTTTTACTGAAGTTGAAATATATTCTCCTGGATCCCAAAAGCTAACAGTTGGTTCAACAGTTAGGGTGTACGTGGTAAGGGCAACAAGAAAACATAGCCAACCTATGATAATGTTCCACTTTTTGTAATTTGGTGTTAACATATGAAATAATAAATGTTTTAATCACTATCTACAAAGAAACTGTTTTTTTATAAGAATGCTATGCAAGGACTCAAAAAAAATTTCTTAAAATAAGTTTGTAATATATAAAAAATATATTAGTTTTGCCCTCGCAATGCAGAAGTTGTTACAATAACTGCTTGCAGAGTGGTACTGGCCTATGGTGTAATGGTAACACAGCTGATTTTGGTTCAGTCGTTCTAGGTTCGAGTCCTAGTAGGCCAACAAAAAGCCTCCTGATTTTTTCAGGAGGCTTTTTTTATGCTCTTTTCTTAAGAAGGAGTAGATTGATTTTACTTATCTTAAGGGTTAATAAATAAGTTATAAAACACATGAAAATAGTAGAAAAAGGCTCATGGATTATTGTTATAACCTTCGTTTTTTGTATGTTTTACAAACCCGTTTTTTGTGTAATATTGTTTGGTTTGATTGGGGTTTATTATACTGTATATTTTTTGATACTTATGAATGATATTTATAAAAATGGAAAAGAAATTGTAGGTAAAATTATATCATGGGAAAGAGATGATAATGGAGGTAAAGTTTTTTTAATTGAATATGAAGTTAATGGAAAAACATTAGTAAACAGACCGTGTTATTACACATCAACAGATTTTAGTGAATTTAAAAATTTTCAAACTGACTTAAATAAGTCAGTTGCTATATTGTGTAGTTTGAAAAAACCAGAAAAATTTGTTATAAAAAGCGCAAGAGGATTTAATTATTTTAGTTTAGTGTTGCTCAGTATTGTAAGTTTACTTTTTTTGTTTTTAGGTTTCGCATCTCTTTTCAATTGTATAAGTATTGATGGATGGTAACTCATAAAAGTTAACATTGTTGAGAAACTTAATTTGAATTTTTTTTGAAAGAATCTAACTTTCATTATATAATTACCCGTTGTGCATTTTAAATAATAGGTTTCTTTAAAGTATTTAGATTTCTATTGAGTAAGAATTTATTAATATATTGAATTGTAGTCAAGGCAGTTATCTTAGATAATATTCTGGTTTTATATCCATCAAAAGATTTAGC
>JASLED010000041.1 GCA_030151255.1 Flavobacterium sp. | reverse complement strand
GCATTTTAGCTAAGATATTTAGACATGTTTTAACTTGGTTTTTTAGGTGGTCAATTTCACCGGAATTAGGTGATCACTTTCCACCGGAATTAAGTGATCACTTTTAACGGAATTAGGTGGTCAATTTCACTGGATTCTCCATCAAATTCCATAATTGATTTAAAAAAGACACTTATATTAAAAGTTGTATATAAAAAAACTGCTTGGTTTAAATCCAAGCAGTTTTTTTTGTATTTTATGTTATAATGGTAAATTATTCTTTTTTAGAGAAGCCTAAAATACGTTTCTTTTCCATTCAATTCGATAGCAATTAATAATTCTTATTTTCAAATAGGCAATAAATTCTTTCTTAGAAAATTACTTTATGTTTAAAAATTGCACAGATATTTAATCTGCATAAATTTGATCTTTATCTCACGCTGATTTTTTACTTGTCCGTTGGAATCACCTTTACAGATACTTAAATATACGGATTTTTACCTTTTTTTATGCATAAATATTAATCGAATTCAGGTTAAAAATAAAAGGAAAAAGCTAGACTTGTATAAACAGGGAATGGTAATTGGGTGTTTTTATTTTTTAAATTTTTTCAAACTAATTTGTGAAAAATAAAAAATAAAATGTTTTTTGTTTAAATATTAGTGTTATATTTGTGAAATATTTGAAAACCAGATAAGGTTTTTTTCTTCATTATTTAGCTGATCATTTACTTTAGCATTTTTGACTTGACAAGTCATTTACTTCAATAAACCTCCGCGGAAGAATAAACTTCATTGTTAATAAAGAAAGTCATTAAAGAAATAGTAATGATTATTTCCTACTAAAATAACAACAATTATAATACTCTTTATAAGCGTATAGAAACAAGCCTTGCTTTTTGTTATTCTTGTTTATAGAATAAAAATAGGGTATATTCATTTCTATATGTATTCATTGGTAGTATTTGTACTTGATTATAGCATAAAGTGTAAGTTGATTAATTTTCTAGAGATAATTTTCTTTTAATTTTAAGCATTTTACCTGTTAACATTATACTAAGCGGTAATGGATAAAGGGACGGATGTGTTGTTCCCAATAGGATTGTTGGTTTTTAATAAGGGAGGTAACCATTGATGAGATATAGGATTAAATTATTTAGAAAATAAAATATGGCAGATTCATATACCAAAAAAGAATTTGGTAAAAAGAAAATAAAAAAGAGAAAAGATAAAGAAGAAAAGCGAATTTTCAAGAAGGCCAATAATAATAAAGGGAAATCTTTAGAAGAGATGTTTATTTATGTGGATATAAATGGTCAGTTTACTACCGTGCCTCCGCATTTACAAATAAAAGAAGAAACAGCTACTAATAAAAAAGTGTATAAAGGTATAGTAACTCATATGAATGATAAAGGTTTTGGGTTTATTAAAGAAGAACTGGTGAAAGAAAGTATCTTTTATCACACGAGTGATTCGACAGAAACGCTAAAGATAAATGATATTGTGTTGTTTACTAAAATAAAAACAGAGCGAGGATTTAAAGCTTTGCAAATTAATAAAGAGTATTAATAAGAATACACAAATAGACAAAAATGAATAAAGGTATTGTAAAGTTCTTCAATGAACAAAAAGGTTTTGGATTTATATCTGATGGAAATGAAGAATATTTTGTCCACGCAACTGGATTAAATGATCGAATTAAAGAAAACGATAAGGTTTCTTATGATTTAGAAAGAGGTAAAAAAGGCTTAAGTGCTATAAATGTAAAGGTAATTTACTAAAATTACTCTGTTTGAATTATTACGAATAATTCTACAACTTTATTTTCAAAAATTTCTTTGTATTTAAGGGCTGTCTTGCTTTTGTAAGATAGCCCTTTTTGGAGTTCCAAACTTTATGTCGACAAAATAGAGTTTGATTTTAAGTCTTTATCTTTGAAGTTATGAACAGTAAAGGCACTCGTTGCAGCACCGAATTTAAAATAAAAACTGTAGAATTAAGTTCATCAAGAAAGTGTCCAAATTAGTTTGAAGACATACAAGTTCTACAAAACGATTTAGGAAACTCTTTAGTCATATGCTTCTGAACATAAAAAATATTGTAATGCTTAAAACAACGAAACCCACTTAAATGAAATAGAAGATAAATTGTAATTACTTCGGATTTATACATCCTTGGTGAACGTTTTGAGGGCGATCCTAAAAGAAACGATTTAGTTGATTTTTCAAAATCTTTACAGAACTTAGCTATTATACAAAAAATATCAGTAATGAAAAACTTGTACTTTGAGCTTACTATTTTATAGGTATTTATTGAAAAATTTGATATTTTATAGTTCGATTTGTTTCATTTTATTCTGCACGATCATCTTGTAATTTTCTTTGTATTCATCTGACAAAAAACTACTGTCGATTAAGTGATTTACATTGGCAGTTTGCTTAGTGAAATTTGCATAAATATTATTACTTACAATTGTTGTAATTCCTAAACTTATTGCAAGTTGATCAAAATCAGTACGTTTTAATTTTCTTTTACGTCCGTTTAATGTTAAGGCTAAATCTTCTTTATCTTCAGGAAAGATTAAATTAACATTTAAAAGATCATATGCAGGTGAAAACAATATGCCATTAACCGTATGCATTAAAGAGAAGTTCTTTAAATGCATGTCATTGTTACCTGTTATAAAACTAAATAAGACCACTCTAAAGTAAGTAATTACATCCAGCCCCGAATTGGTAGCATAGTCTTTAATAATTTTACCTACGCGTTCGTATGAGCTTTTGTATTTTTGTTCAGTTAACAATTCTGATAGTTGACATAAATCTTCAACATGGATTTTTTCTCCTTTTATCCGATCAAAACGCTTGGTAATATAAGCGAGATCTCCCGTTGAAGTTCGAATCAAGGCATGTTGTGCGGTTTCAATTTTAAATAGCTTGGCTAAATGCATAGTCAAGTCTTCTACCTCAGGCATAAAAGCAAAATTAGCAGATTGTGGCTTTAAGATATAATCTCCCCATAATCCCACTAAAGTCAATCGTTTACTACCGTTTTCACTGTTTAAACTTAAAGATATCTTAGGTTGCACCCCAGTTAATGCTAATCGCTCATTTACTGTAATTTGGGCTAATTGATTTAATTTCTCTTTGTCTAATTCTAATACAGGAACTTGTGTTAGACCAAAGAACTTCTTGGAACAAGCAGCATGATATTCACCTGTTTCAACTGGCTGATAACAAAATAAACAATTATTCATGATTGGCCGCCTCCATCGGATAAACAGACACAGCTCCAATAGTGTCTCTGCATAAGTTGATTAATAATTCAAATCGATCTCGAGGATTGAGCTTCCAATGTTTTTCTCCAATGTCCAATAACCACCCCTCGGGTATTAATCCATCAAAAAAAGGAAAAAGCACATTGCTATGGTAGGTTTTTTCAGATAGAGGTAATGTTAAACTAATTGGCTTAGAATATGGTGTTTGTAAATAATTCTTATCATAATAAAATGAGTACCCATCATCTCCCTCTAAGAGATAACCAGCCAATTGCTCTTGAAAATATATTTTTGCTTGTCGTGCCATTATTCTCTTGTCTTATCAATTACGCCCACCTCTTTGCCAAACAAAGATAATACATCATTTACTTTGTCTAAGCGAAGTGTTTTTTTGCCTTGCTCTAAATCACGTACAAAACGCAAGCCTACACCTGCATTTAGCGCTAAATCTTCTTGTGTAAGCTTTAAATCTTTTCGCTTTTGTTTTACAAACCTTTTTATTGAATCCATATCTATACCTTTTCAGGTATAAATATACGTAAAAATAACATACAATACCCATTCGGGTATAGTTTTGTTTTAAATTGATATTTTATACCCGATAGGTGGTATTTTTAAAGTTTAAAATGAAAATGGTAAATCTCTTAAAACTAATTAGGACACCTTCTTGTAAAAAATAATGCAATGTTTGTTTTATAAAATTAGTGTTTTTATTGATTATACAATTGCCTTCTTTTCGCCATTGTTTTTTGTTGAATAATAGCTCTTTGCTTTAGTATTTTATCCGATCTTCCAAAATAAATGACGTTATTAATCTCAATAATGTAAATGGAATTACTACTATGATAGCTAATTTTAAACAGATGATTTTCCATTTCAAACCAATGAAATACACTTCTATAGATAAGGATGGTTTGGTGCTAAATATCGATTTGGATTTAGCTAAAAGTATTGGCATATATTTTCGTCTAACAGATATAGAAATAGAGCAGATTATAGAAGAATTACGGTTGTAAAAGATTGGTAAGTTCTAGCTAAACAAATTGGCATATCACTGTCTGAGCAAGAATTAATCGTTAGTGCTTTTAATTATTAAAAATTACCTAGAATTAAAACTCAAAAAGCTTATTATGAAATACATCGAATCATAATTTGAACAAACATTTATTTATCTTTTGAAAACAGAAAGCAATTACTATCTAGGTAAATAAATTATTCGAACTTCAATCAAGAAGCGTTCATTAAAGTGAATTTACTTAGCTTTTTTACAAAAGCGTTATGAAAATTTATAAGAGACTAAATTAGCTAGTATCGTTTCAATTGGGTTTAAATTTATTAAAAAAAGAATATTTTTAAGTCTTAAACCAATGAGTATAAGCAAACAGAGTTTCAAAGTAAAATCATAGAATCAATACAAAATACAATCAAGGGTATCTTTTTTTGTCACAAAAATAATTTTTAAGCGTTTTAAATTGATTTTGTGTCTGAGAATTAGTTATGAAATTAACATATATGTAATTGTTTCTAGATATACTAATTGAATAAATAGAAGCATAAAAATTACTTTGATTCATGATTTTGATTAATTACATTACTTTTAAAAAGTGTTTTTTAGGTAAAATAACGTAAGTTTAAGCCATTTCTTTAAACTTACGTATCATAAATTATTTTTTTAAAAGTATATTCTTAGAAAAATAACAATATATTTGATTAATATTTAAAAAAAGACCTTTTCGGCGACTCCACAGAAATGAATTTAAAACAAATCTTTTGAGATTATAGAAAAGCACTTAAATTGTTGATTTTCAAGGTCTTTAGAGGTTTGTTTTTTCTTTTTATATGCTTTTCGTTCTCGTTCATTCTCGGTTAATTTCAACAGATTATACAAATACTATACAATTTTATATCTTTGTATAGCACTCTAAAATCATTCTGAAATGGCCACTATTAGTTTTTTGTATAGAAGTATTAAAGACCAAGCAAAATTAAAAATTCGTTGAAAAAGATTGCGGAAAATGTCCATTGCGAGAAAGTTGCTGTGGAAAAGTAACCAAGTTTAAAAAGCTTGATGAAAGTATTCACAAGCCACTTTATGATAAAATGCACGAGAAGCTTACCCAAAACAAAGCCTATCATCGCAGGTTAGTGAAACGTCGAAGTGCTACAGTAGAACCCGTTTTAGGTACGTTGATTAATTTCTTTAACATGAAAAAGATCAATAGCAGAGGAATGGCACAAGCCAATAAACACGTTTTAATGTCAAGTTTATGTTATAACTTGAAGAAATACCTGCGTTTCATTTTTAAAATACCAACTGTTTTAGCCCAAGTTATTTCCCTAAATCAAGGGAAATACAGCTTTTTTAAAAAGTATTCCTTTACGACTTAAAAAGCGAAGTTTTAAGCTACTCTAATTTTACCTTTCAGCATACTTTTTCAAAAATAAACCTCGCTTAAAAAGATTTAAACGAGGCTGATTTTTTTAGTTTTTACCTTAAAAAGGAGTTGTGCAACAGTTACTTGTGTTATATACCGTTTTTAAATTAGTCATATGTCCATTCCGTTAAAGTCAATATATTAGATTTTCTGTTTATTGATAATATTAAAAAATAGTAAAGATAAATGCTGCTTTCAGGTTCAATTAATCTTTTATCTTGTTTATCGAACCAGTCTTTGGACAAAATATAAAAATCTATATCATCAAATTTATTTTGAATTTCAAAATATTTATCGACTAGTTTTGCAAATTCATTTTTATCATCACCCCAATCTGATTCATTCTCAAATTCAGCAAGAAATTTTGACATTCCTTCTTTGTTTCTTTTTTTAAAATCTCTTGATTTGATTTTTTTAAAGTCAAAAGCTCGTTTTAAATATCCTTTATCAGGTTCCTCTTTTATACAGTTTTTTAAGCTATGATAAATAAATTTATTTGAACGAATAAACGTATCTATAATCTTGTTATTAGAAATATTAGCCATAAAGTTTAATTCAAACTCAGTAAAACTTATTCCTTGGTAGTTTTCATTTATTTCTATATGATTTTTAAGTTCAAACATTGTCATTAAAATGGCATATAACATTATTTTTTCACGAAACAAAACACAGTGTAGTTTCGTAAAACAACACCTATATGCGCATTTTGTCAAATTTGTCGCTAATATAAATGAATATTTATATATTAGGTGTTCAATAAATATAAACTTAACCCGTTGGGTGAAATGAATTGAGAAAAAAAAGAGGAATATTATTACGATAGATATTGGTCAAGATACTGAAATTCAGTATCTTGATGTCGCCAAACAAACCAATATCTATGTCAAATATACGAAATAACTATTTAAA
>JASLED010000093.1 GCA_030151255.1 Flavobacterium sp. | reverse complement strand
AACAAGGTATTTCGAAAGATCGATTAACGTATAAAGGATATGGCGATACTGATTTATTGAACAACTGTAAGCAAGGTGTACCATGTACTGCTGCAGAACATCAGATCAATAGAAGAAGTGAGTTTATTATTATGAAAATGTAATAGATAAAAAATAAAAAAATATTATTTTTTAGTAGTGGTCAGAAGAAATTCTGACCACTATTTTTTTATATAGAATTGAAGTTTTAAATATGTTTATTCTTCATTTCTGTAATAGAAGTAATTAAACCGTCTTTCATTACCAATTTTCTGTCAGCCATATCAGCCAATTCTTCATTGTGCGTTACAATTACAAATGTTTGGCCTAATTCATCTCTAAGTTTAAAAAATAAATTATGAAGTGTTTCAGCCGTTTTTGTATCCAAATTTCCAGAAGGTTCATCAGCAAAAATAACCTTAGGCTTGTTGATTAATGCACGTGCAACAGCTACGCGTTGTTGTTCACCACCAGACAGCTCTGATGGATAATGACTTATTCGGTGAGCAACTCCTAGATAATCTAATAAGCGTTGAGCTTCTTTTTCTGTTTCAGCTTTTTCTCTTCCTGCAATAAAAGCCGGAATACAAACGTTTTCTAAAGCCGTAAATTCTGGTAATAATTGATGAAATTGAAAGATAAAACCTAAGTTGATATTTCTAAATTTTGAAATTTCCTTATCTTTTAGTTTTAGAACATCTATATCATTTATAATTAAGCTACTATTAGTAGTACTTGATGGCTTATCTAATGTGCCTAAAATCTGTAATAAGGTTGTTTTTCCTGCTCCAGAAGCACCTACAATAGAAATAATTTCACCTTCTTTTATGTGTAAATCAACTCCTTTTAGAACTTCTAAGTGATCATAGGCTTTTCGAATGTTTGTAGCTTTTATCATATAAACTATATTCAATTTCTTACAAAATAACAATGTTTTGTGATAGATAAAAAATTTCACTTCAAAAATATTTTATTTCCTTGCAAACATTTAATTAAGAATTGATAACTTAGTTGTGCTTATTGAAAAGGTAAGTTAAAACAAACAATTTTGAATAATATGAAAAAAGCTATATTGGCTGGTGGATGCTTTTGGTGTACAGAAGCTGTTTTTAAGGCGCTAAATGGAGTAGAACAAGTATTGCCTGGATATACAGGAGGAGAAATAGAAAACCCAACGTATGAGCAAGTTTATACGGGAGAAACGGGGCATGCAGAATCTATTGAAATTCTGTACAACGAAAATTTAATTAGTTATAACGAGTTGCTGGAAGTTTTTTTTGCTACACACAATCCAACTACATTGAATAGACAGGGAGAAGATATAGGAACGCATTATCGCAGTGAGATATTTTATTTAGATGAAGATCAAAAAGCAGCGGCAGAAGAATATATGCGTATTTTATCGCAAGAAAATGTTTTTGGTGCTCCAATTGTAACGCAATTAAGTCAAGCAAATACTTTTTATGAAGCAGAAGATTACCATAAAAATTACTTTGAACGAAAGGGAACAGAAAATCCATATTGTCAAATGGTTGTTCGCCCGAAGGTAAACAAGTTCAAAACTATTTTTGCAAGTAAGATAAAGGAAGAATAAACCTAGTTTTAGACGATTGAAGAACAGCTTAATTAGAGCTGTTTTTTTTTGTTTTTAAAATATATTATTTTAAAAATCAATAAGATGTATTTTTTTTAAGTTTAAAAAAGATAACATAAATATATTGATTTTTGAGAAAAATATAATTACCAATAGAAGAGATAATTGATGATAAACAATATCTATCTCAGTATTTATCTGTATAACTTGGTAAAAAGCGTAACTTTTTGATTTATAAATAAATGACTTTTTTTTACGAATAGTATAAAAGATATAGATTGTATGTTTTTAGTTGTGATAATCATAAAATTTTATTAATTTTAATGAGACATCAAAAGCTAGAATACCTATTCTGGTAAATTTCAACAAAAAAACAAAGTTATTATGAAGAAATTATTTATGATTATTTGTTTTTCTTTACTAATCCTTAGTTGTAAAGAAACAAAAGACAGCAGAATGTTGGGAGATGAAAACGCAGGGAAAACTTTAATAGGATGGTACTATTATAATTTGGGAGAGGAGCGCTACTCAAGTTTAAATAAGTATTTAGACGAAGAATCTTTCAGTGGTGATAAAGAAGCTGAATTAATTGCTAAGTTAAAGGAAAGGCAAGCAGAATATGGTATAATAGAAAAGGCTGTTTTTAAAGATTTTTCATTATTAAATGAAGATAAAAAAAGTAAAACAAAAGAATTTGAGTTTACGTATGACGTACAATATAAATCAAAACCTGCAACAGAAAAATTTACTGTTATAAAAAAAGGAAATGAAATGAAAATAGAAAAGGTTGTGTTTTAGTTTTTATGGTTAATAAAAAAAGAGGAGCTTCTAAAGGTCCTCTTTTTTTATTCCTAGCCATAATTATCGTTATTGTAATGTATATGTTTAATAAAAATGTAAATTTGTTTGATGCTTGTTTATTTCTATAAATAAGATTAAAGAATATAAGTCATTTTACATGAAAAAAACACATAAAATTTGTTGCATTGGTGCAGGTTATGTAGGCGGACCTACAATGGCAGTTATTGCACAAAAAAATCCTGAAATAAACGTTACGGTTGTAGATATTAATCAAGAGCGAATTGCGGCTTGGAATGCTACAGATTTATCTAAATTACCTATTTACGAACCTGGTTTGGCAAAAATTGTACAAGAAACAAGAGGAATTAATTTGTTTTTTGATACAAATATTGACAAGGCAATTGTAGAAGCAGACATTATTTTTATTTCTGTAAACACACCAACAAAAACCTATGGTAAAGGCAAAGGTATGGCTGCTGATTTAAAGTATATTGAGCTTTGTGCAAGACACATTGCACGTGTTGCTAAATCAGATAAAATTGTGGTAGAAAAATCAACATTACCTGTAAGAACTGCACAAGCAATTAAAAGTATTCTAGATGAAACAAGTCAAGAAAATGTGCATTTTCAAATTTTATCTAATCCAGAGTTTTTAGCAGAAGGAACAGCTATTCAAGATTTACTAGCACCAGATAGAGTATTGATTGGAGGAGAGCAAACTCCAGAAGGATTAGAAGCAATTGAAGTATTGAGTACTATTTATGAATCTTGGGTAAATGAAGAGCGAATTTTGAAAACCAATGTTTGGTCGTCAGAATTGTCAAAGTTAACGGCAAATGCTTTTTTAGCACAGCGAGTTTCATCAATCAATGCAATTTCAGAATTATGTGAAGTTTCTGGCGCAGATGTAAATGAAGTTGCTAAAGCTATCGGAATGGATTCTCGTATCGGAAATAAATTTTTAAAAGCTTCTGTTGGTTTTGGGGGTTCTTGTTTTCAAAAAGATATTTTAAACTTGGTATATATTGCTCAATCTTACGGATTAAATGAAGTTGCAGCGTATTGGAATCAGGTGATTTTGATGAATAATCATCAGAAAAAACGCTTTTCTGAACGAATTGTAACTACTTTATTTAATACTGTAAATGATAAAAAAATAGCTTTTTTGGGTTGGGCGTTTAAAAAAGATACGAATGATACCAGAGAATCGGCAGCTATTTATGTTGCAGATGATTTGATGGAAGAGCAAGCAGTTATTCATGCATATGATCCAAAAGTAACAAAGCAACAAATGCTTAGTGATTTAGAATACTTAAATACGCGCTCGTTTGCAGAAAATGAACAACAGTTGGTTGTTCATGCAAATCCGTACGAAGCAATGAATAATGCACATGCAATTGCAGTATTAACGGAATGGGATGAATTTACTACTTATGATTGGCAGCAGATTTATAACCAAATGCAAAAACCAGCTTTTGTTTTTGATGGGAGAGATATTTTAAATCATCAAGAATTAAAAATAATTGGTTTTGAGGTTTATACCATCGGTAAAGGAGAATAAAATATCTAATATAAAGCGTAAAAGCCTTCTTAATATAGTTATTAAGAAGGCTTTTATTTTATTTTCTATAAAAAATAAACCACGAAATAATTGTTTGTTTATGTTGTATCAATAATTGAAATTAATATTCTAGAGGTGTTTTCTTTCCAAAAATAGGATGCTTATATTTGTTATATAAAAATTAAAAGAATGAAGTATTTGTTTGTCATGGTTATAGCTATATTACTTTTTGTAATTGTTTTACTACTTTATTTATTGTGGTACAACAACAAACAAAAATTAGCTTTAGAACGAGAAAAAGAATTATTTGACACCAAATTACATTACTTACAATTAGAAACATTAGAATCGAGATTAGATCCACATTTATTTAAAAATATATTAAATTCTATTCAATCGCATGCTTACCAAACGTATTATGCGTTAGATAAAATGGCAGGTGTTTTAGATTATATTTTATATCACAGTCAACGAAAACTTGTAACATTAAAAGAAGAACACGAGTTTTCTATGCGTTTAATTGATATTAATAAAATAAAATTAAATCCGTTATTTCGCTTAGATATTCGTTCAAATATAGGCGAAATGGAGCCATTGTATCAAGAAGAACTTGTTGCGCCATTAATTTGCGTAGAATTGATAGAAAATGCTTTTAAACACGCAGATTTAACAGGTTCTGATGCTTTTATTTCAATTCTGTTTAAGATGAAAAATGGACAGTTTGATTTGGTAGTTTCCAATAAAAAATCTTCAAAAGGAATACTTACCAAAGAAAAGGGCGGATATGGATTATCGGCACTAAAAGAACGATTAAAATTGATATATGGACCTTTTTATCGATTAGATAAATCTGAAGATGAACAAGTGTATTCCATGCACTTAAAAATTAATTTGAATGAGTTTAAAGCTAAAATGCATACTATTAGATGATGAATTGTTGGGATTGAAATATTTAAAAATGCTTTGCGAACAAATTGACGAAATTGAAATTGTAAAAGTATTTGACAATCCTACTACTTTTTTGGAAGAAAGAGAACAACTTGATTATGATGTTGCTATTCTTGACATAAATATGCCAGGTATTGATGGTTTAAGCGTTGCCCAACTTTTGGTAAACAAAGGAGTAATTTTTGTTACTGCTTATAAAGAGTTTGCATTAGAGGCTTTTGAAGTTGATGCAATTGATTATATCGCAAAACCAATTAAGAAAGAACGCTTGCAACGCGCTATCCAAAAAGCAATGAAACAAGGCAAGCAACAAGAAATTCCTACCACAATAACTATTAATTCAAACAAAGGAAGAGCTGTATTGCAATTTGATGATATTGTTTACATTAAAACAAGCGATTACGACAGTAGAGATAAAGACATTGTTTTGGAAGGAGGAGAAGTACTTATAGCAAAAAATATCTCGCTAGATAAATTGGTAGAAGTATTGCCAAATAATAAGTTTTGCAGAATAAATAAAAGAGAAATTATTGCGCTTAAAATTGTACGTTTTTTTGGGCATGATCTCATTACAACTCAACTGACAAACGAGCAAGGAAAACCAATAGAATTAACTTTGGGAGTAACCTTTAAAACCGATTTTTTAGATAAGGTATAATTTCATTACACGAAATTGAGGTTTTATTACATTTTTATTCTTGTTGACACCACTTTACCTCGTAATAATTGTAATGTTTAGGATGTTTGCATAGAACTTATTCAAACAAATACATTATTATGTTAAAGTATAAAAACACGCTCTTGTATTTAGCTATCATAGGTGGTAGTACGGCCCTTATTTATGGCGTGGTAACAAAAGGTACATTGATGGAAAAGGAGATACAAACTGTAGTGTCTACAAACTCTCCTTGGGAAGATTTTTTAAACACATTAGTTGTAAACTTGCAAAGTCCATTGGCATTGTTATTGGCGCAAATTGTAACAATTGTACTAGTTGCCAGAGTATTCGGCTGGATTTGTAAAAAAATTGGACAACCATCTGTTATTGGAGAAATTATAGCAGGTATTGCCTTAGGTCCATCTTTAGTAGGTACTTATTTTCCTGAGTTCTCAGCAATAATGTTTCCTGTTCAATCTTTAGGAAATTTAAGCTTTTTAAGTCAAATCGGATTAATTCTATTTATGTATGTAATAGGAATGGAACTTGATTTAAAAGTACTAAAAAATAAGGCTCACGACGCTGTTCTAATAAGCCATGCCAGTATTGTAATTCCATTTGCTTTAGGAATGACGTTGGCGTATTATATTTATACTTCATTTGCCCCAGAAGGAGTTTCTTTTCTTGCTTTTGGATTGTTTTTAGGAATTTCAATGAGTATTACAGCTTTTCCTGTTTTAGCGCGTATTGTACAAGAACGAGGATTACACAAAACACGTTTAGGCACCATTGTAATTACTTGTGCAGCAGCTGATGATATTACAGCTTGGTGTTTGTTGGCGGCAGTTATTGCAATTGTTCAGGCAGGTAGTTTTTTAAGCTCATTGTATATTATGGCATTGGCAATTATTTATGTAATTGTAATGTTAAAATTAGTTCGACCATTTTTGGCGCGTATCGCTAATTATCAAACTAAAAATAAAGTACTTTCTAAAGGAATTGTTGCCATCTTTTTACTTACCTTAATTATTTCAGCATATTGTACGGAAGTAATTGGAATTCACGCATTATTTGGTGCTTTTCTTACAGGAGCTATCATGCCAGATAACATGAAATTTAGAAACCTTTTTATTGAAAAGGTAGAAGACGTTGCCGTTGTTTTATTTTTACCATTATTTTTTGTTTATACAGGTTTACGAACAGAAATAGGTTTATTAAATGAACCTTATTTATGGAAGATTACTGCTGTAATTGTTTTAGTTGCCACGCTTGGTAAATTTGTTGGAAGTGCAATTACAGCTAAGTTTGTTGGTATAAATTGGCGAGATAGTTTAGCCATTGGCGCTTTGATGAACACAAGAGGTTTGATGGAACTTATTGTATTAAACATTGGTTTTGATTTAGGGGTTATGACAGGAGAAGTTTTTGCAATGATGGTAATTATGGCACTGGCAACTACATTCATGACAGGTCCGTTATTGGATTTAATTACCAAAGTATTTGGACCACTTACCAACGAAGCTAAAAATAAAGAAACAGTAATAGGAAAATATCAAGTTTTTGTATTCTTCGAAAATAAATTAACAATTACTCCATTAATGCGTATAGCAAGTGCATTTACAGGAAAAGATAATATTGATACCAGAATTACTGCAATGCATGTTGTAGATAGCGAAGAAATAAGCGGTTTTAATGATACCCAATATGAACAAGAAATATTTGATATAGTAGAAGAAGGAGCAACAGAAATTGGTCAAGAAGTACATACATATTATAAAGTTTCGAATGATATTGAAAGTGATGTTGTGAGCATGGTAAACCAAGAAACATGTGATTTATTGCTTATCGAAATGGGATATTCTATTTACAGAGGATCGGTTTTAGGAAATATTCTCGGTTTTACTACTCGAATTATAAATCCGGATGTTTTGTTAAATAAAGTAACAGGAAAAGAACGTTTATTTGAAAATTCTTGGTTTAACGATAGAACACAGCAAATTATGAACCGTGTAAAAGGACCATTAGGAATATTTATCAATAAAGATTTTGATAAGTTTGAGCACGTATTTTTGCCTGTATTTTCAAAAATGGATTTAAAATTATTGCCTTATGTGCAAAAATGGATTAGAAATAGTGATGTACAAGTATCTATTTTAGATGCAACAGGTGAATTAGAAAGCCATACAGAGTTTAAAGAACAAATTCGATTAATTGAACAATATAAACCAAATCATATTCGTATTATAAGTAATAAAGTTATCTCAAAAGAATTCATTGAAGAATATGATATGATGCTTATTAGTTTAGAAAGTTGGAGAAAATTAGTAGAAACAAGAAGCATTTGGTTAAATCATGCACCATCAATGTTATTAATGCAGTCGATGTAGTAATAACAATCAGGATGCAAAAAAACAAGAATCAAGGTTTATATTAGTAAAAAATCTGCTTGATTTTAATCAAGCAGATTTTTAAATTTTATAGTTTTTATTGTAGCGTATAATTATTCTTCCAATTCAATATAACAATAAAAATGAGTTCCTTTAGCAGTGTTTATCTGATAATGCATTACATCATTTTCTTCTAATAATGTAATTTCACAATTAGATTGAAGATGAGTTTCTTTTAAAAAGTGCATATCAATTGTGCTAATTTTATCTACTTTTTGCTGATCGTCAAATGCAGCATTAATACACCATTCTAAATATTTTGTATTGGTTACATGATTTACCATATCCAAATCAGAAAGTTTTACTACAATTTCATCAATTTTAGTGTAATCTCCTTTGTGTAATCTTGAAAAATTGGCTTCAGTAACCTTTTTGTCGTTGTATTTTACAAAATGCTCGTGAGGTACTCCAATTGGTTCTGGTCGTCTACGCTCAGTATTAATTACCACCCAAAGCGAAGTAGCAACAGCAATTAACTGATTTTGTAAATAAACCTCAAAATTTCTAATTGAGCGAATACCATCCAAACGCTCAATCCAAGTTATAATAGAAATTTCATCTTGCCATTTAGGCAGTTCTGCTTTTTTTTCTACTCTAAATTTGCTTAAAACCCAAGCTTGATTGTATTTTTCTAAATCCCAAAAACTGATTCCTCCTAAAACAGAATGATCTGCCGATACTTTTTGAATGAGTTTACATAAGTCTACCCATTTTAAATGTCCTGATGGAGAACATTCGAAAAAGTCGATTTCGAGAGTTCGTTCGTAAATAGAATTGAAATTGGCTGAAATTGGCATTTTTTTATTGTATTAGCTTTTGAATTGTATTTATAATGGCAGATGTATCGGTAAGATAATCAAACCAATGTGTGTTTGGTGTTCGTTTAAACCATGTAATTTGACGTTTTGCAAAACGTCTGGTATTTTTTTTAATCTCCTCAATGGCTTCATCAAAGGTATATTTGTTGTCAAAATAGTCAAATAATTCTCTATAGCCCACTGTTTGTAAGGCATTGAAAGATTTGTATGGATACATCGTTTTCGCTTCTTCTAAAAGCCCAGCATTAAGCATTAAATCAACGCGGTAATTAATTCTATTATACATTATTTCTCGGTCAGATTCTAATCCGATAATAATAGGAGTAAAGTTACGCGTATTTTTCTTTTTATTTAAAAAGCTAGAGTAGGGTTTACCTGTACCTAAAGAAACTTCTAAAGCTCGGATAACACGCTGAGGGTTGTCTAAAGCCACGTTATTGTAATGAACAGGATCAACTTCTTTTAATTTTTCTTGCAAAAACGAAAGTCCTTCTGTTATTAATAATTCATTTAACTCTTTTCGAATAGAAGGATTGATATCAGGAAAATCATCTAAACCTTCAATTATAGCGTTTACGTATAAACCAGATCCTCCAACCATTACTTGTACATTGTTTTTTTCAAACAATTGATTTAATAATGCAATAGCATCTCTTTCAAAATCACCAACAGAAAATGAATCTTTAATACTGATATTTTGAATAAAATGATGAGGTACTGCAGCTAATTCTTCTTTTGAAGGAACAGCTGTGCCAATAGTCATTTCTTTAAAAAATTGTCTGCTATCGCACGAGATAATTTCGCAGTTGAAATGTTGTGCAATTTTTATCGCTAAGGCTGTTTTGCCAATGGCAGTAGGGCCTATAACGACAATTAAGTAATTATTATTTGTAAAAGACATCTCCTAATTTTTGTCCGCAATTATAGCAATAATTTGCATCGTCATCATAAATAGTTGTTGTGCAAGAAGAGCATTGACGGCGTCTTCTAGCATCGATTGATTTGTTTTTTCTCAGATTAGAGAACTCAGCTGTTACAATTCCTGTAGGCACAGCAATAATTCCGTATCCCATAATCATGATAAATGAGGCAATCATTTGGCCTAAATGTGTTTGTGGAGCAATATCTCCATAGCCAACTGTAGTTAAGGTAACAATACACCAATAAATACTTTTCGGAATGCTGGTAAATCCGTTTTCTTTTCCTTCTACCAAATACATTAATGCTCCCAGTAAGATAGAAATAACTAATATAAAGTAAATAAAAACAATAATTTTTGTTCTACTTGCTTTTAAAGCGAGTTTTAAATTTGATTCTGAACCAATGTACGGAACAAGATTTAAAATACCGAATAAACGCAATAAACGCAAGGCTCTAACTACAGATAAAACACCTAAGTCTGAAACAAAAAAAGATAAATATACTGGCATAATTGATATTAGATCAACAATGCCAAAAAAGCTGAAAATATATTTCCAAGGATGTTTGTTGGAAATAATTCTTAAAATATACTCTATAGTAAAGAAAATGGTAATAATCCATTCTAATACTTTTAGCATTGTATGGTGTTTTATGTCGTAGCTATGTACAGATTCTAACATAACTAAAACCACACTCAACAAAATAACAGCAAGTAAGGCTAAGTTGAATAGCTTACCTGCAAAAGTATTAGAACCGTATATAACGATATAAATCTTTTGTTTAAGAATATCCCATTCACTTTTTAGTCTTTTTCTCACGTTCTATTTTTTAATAATGGATTAACTTATAACCAATCTTTTTATTTAAATAGTTTAATATAATGTTCCTGTAATTTCTATGAAATTCGATAGGAGTAATATTTGCAGCAATTCGTTTTGGATTGTTGATTTGATAATTTAAATCATAAAAACAATATCCTATTAGTTTGCCTGATTCTAATACAACAGCAGATTTTTCATTTATTGTTCTGCCTTTTTCGGTAATTAATAAATTTCCATTATCAATGTCAAATGGTTTTATTGTTTTTATAAACAGATTGTTGTAGTCTGAAAAAGGTATTTCAAATGTACTAAAAAAAGTTTCTTCCGTTATTTTTGTCGATTTCTTTTCATAAATCGTTGTTAGAAAATACGGATATTCAAATTTTGACATTATTCTATCTACAAACTTTTTACCTTCTGTTAAAGAAGTAAAAGCCATAATATTTTTCTTTCTTCCATCTGTTTTTTCTAAACTAAAGTAGAAGAAACCTTGTAGATTTGTTTTTAAATATAAGGAATAAGCAAATACATTTTTTTTAGCAACTTTGTTGTATTTAGGTTTGTTGAGTAAAACTTCTTCCATTTCTTTTAGAATAGAAATTAGTTCATTGCCTGTTTTTTCAAATGTAACAGTGTAGGTTTCGTCTTGCACTTTTTTGAAAAGGCTAGACGTGCTGGTAAAATGCTGCATTATCTTTTTCTTGATATTTCTGCTTTTACCAATGTATATAATTTTTCCTTCTTCGTTGTGAATATAATATATGCCAACAGTTGTGGGTAATGTATCTGTAATATCAAAAAACTTAGGATTTATTCCTGTTTTGATATCCGATTTTATCATCGAAGTTAGAATTGTTTTTTCTGTATCTTTTGCAAGTAATAATTGAAAAAGTTTTAGTGTTGCCAAAGCATCACCATAAGCGCGATGTCTGTCGGCCAAAGGTATTCCAAGCGTTCGAACCAATTTTCCTAAGCTATAAGAAGGCATTTCGGGCAACAGTTTTTGCGCTAATTCTACAGTGCAAAGGGTGTCTTTTTTAAAGTCATATCCCAATTGATTAAACTCATTTCTAAGCACTCTATAATCAAATGCAGCATTGTGGGCTACAAGCACGCAGTCTTCTGTAATTTCGATAATTCGTTTAGCAATTTCATAGAATTTTGGTGCCAAACGAAGCATAGCATTATTTATACCTGTTAGTTTTACAACAAAGGGTTGAATATCTTTTTCAGGGTTTACTAAGCTTATAACTTGATCAATCACTTGATGACCATCAAATTTATAAATGGCAATTTCGGTTATTCCTTCTTCGTTAAATTGGCCACCAGTTGTTTCTATATCTAATATTGCGTACAAAGCAGTTTCTTATTTTAATTTGTAATTACGTTCACCAAAAATTGTGCTACCTACTCTTATCATATTACTGCCGCAAGCAATAGCTATTTCGTAATCATTGCTCATTCCCATTGAAAGTATTTTGAAATCAACGTTTTGCAAGTGATTATGTTGTTTTTTTGCTTTATCAAAAATTGTTTTTAATGTTGTGAATTCTTGTTCAATGTAAGTTTTATTATCTGTAAATGTTGCCATTCCCATCAATCCTACAATTTTAATATTTTTGAGTGATTCAAATTCTTCACTTTCTAATATTTCAAAAAGTTCTTCTTCACTTAATCCAAACTTTGTTTCTTCATCAGCAATAAAAATTTGTAACAAACACGGAATTACTCTATTGTTTTTCTGTGCTTGTTTATCAATTTCTATCAATAATTTTAAACTTTCTACACCGTGAATCAAAGATACGAAAGGCGCCATATATTTTACCTTATTGCGCTGAACATGTCCTATCATGTGCCATTCAATATCTTTTGGCAACTCTTGATATTTGTCAGACATTTCTTGTATTTTGTTTTCTCCGAAAATTCGTTGTCCAGCCTCATATGCTTCTAATAGTGCTTCGTTGGGTTTTGTTTTTGAAACGGCAACCAAGCAAACGTTGTTAGGTAATTTAGCTTTTAAATGATTTAAATTCTCAGTAATTGTAGACATTTTGTTATAGTTTAAATTTCATAAATTAATAGTCCATTCATAAATTTTGGTTCAATGTATGTACTTTTTGGCGGCATAATTAGATCGTTATCTGCAACTAATTTTACCTCGTTAATGTTGGTAGGATAAAGCATAAATCCAACTTCGTATTCTCCATCATCTACCATTTCTTTTATTGTAATGATAGATTCATTGCCCGGCACATAATCTATTCGAGCTTCGTTTCTCAAATCATCTAATCCTAAAATTGGATGTAATACATAATCGTATAATATTTGCGCATCTAATCGTTGTAAAATATCTTCAGTTTGTATTGCATTTTTTAATCTAAGCGAATAAAAATGACCATCTAAATACATTCCAAATTCCATTTTTTTTGATGGTTTCCACAAGTGTTGTTGTTTGTTTTTTACAACAAAATTATTTTCCAATAAGACTAAAAATTCCTCTTTTGTGTGATTGTTTAAATCGTGAATAATTCGATTAAACTCATGTATTTTAATGTTGTTTTCTGCAATTAAAAAAGTCATCACACTGTTGCTGTGCGTGTGCGGTTCAAATCCGTTTTCTTCTTTTAATTTTGCAGCCGAAGCAAAACGATGATGCCCGTCGGCAATATACAATTCGGGTATATTTTCAAATTCTTTACACAACCATTCTATATAATTTTGGTCATCAATAGTCCAAATTGTATGTCGTTCTCTAAATACGGTTGTAAAATCGTAGATTGGAACATTTTGCTTGTGTTTTTTAATCCATTCGTTGATATTTTTTTTATCAGGATAAGTCATTAATACAGGTTCTGTATTAAAACGACTGTGAAACAAATATTCTTTAAACAAGTTTACTCGATATTCTAACGTGTCTTCGTGTTTTTTAATAATGTTGTTGTTGTAATCATCAATTGAAGTTCCAGCAACAATTCCTGTAAAACTATAGTTTTTTGTTTCTATTTGATAAAGATAGAAAACAGGCTTTTCTTCCTTTATTAATATTGCCTCTTTTTTAAAGTCGTTTAGTTTTGCAGCTACCATTTTAAATCGTTTGTCGCTGGTAACTTTCTGCGGATTTACATAAGCAGGGTTTAGCACGTGTAGAAATGAAAATGGATTGTATTCTAATAAATAAGCTATTTCAACCGGTGTATAATCTTCAAAAGATCTACAGGTTACCAAACTAACTTTGTCTTGAGTGGGGCGAATACCCTGAAATGGAAAAATTTTAGCCATTCTATTTTTTGAAATATCAATAAATAAGAGAAGACAATCGACATTTGTCGATCGTCTTTCAAACTTTGTTTATATGTTAATTACGAAAACATTTTCGCAACTTTTTCTGCTTTTTTGCTTTCAGAATAATCGTAAAAACCTTCTCCAGATTTAACGCCTAATTTACCAGCCATTACCATATTTACTAATAATGGACAAGGTGCGTATTTAGGATTTTTGAATCCGTCGTACATTACGTTTAAAATTGATAAACAAACATCTAATCCGATGAAATCTGCTAATTGCAAAGGTCCCATTGGATGAGCCATACCTAATTTCATTACAGTGTCAATTTCTTCCACGCCAGCAACACCGTTGTATAATGTTTCGATAGCTTCATTAATCATTGGCATTAAAATACGATTGGCAACAAATCCTGGATAGTCGTTTACCTCTGTTGGAGTTTTGTCTAATTTTTTAGACATTTCCATAATTGCATTTGTTACCTCGTCAGAAGTGTTGTATCCACGGATAATTTCTACCAACTTCATAATAGGCACTGGATTCATAAAGTGCATTCCAATTACGCGCTCTGGATTTTTTACTACAGATGCTATTTGAGTAATTGAAATTGATGATGTGTTTGATGCAAGAATTACATCTTCTCTACAAACTGCACTCAATTCTCTGAAGATATTTAATTTTAGGTTGATGTTTTCTGTAGCAGCTTCTACCACTAAATCAGCATTTACAACTCCGTCTTTAATATCTGTATAGGTAATAATGTTTTCGATAGTTTCTTTCTTATCCGCTTCTGTAATTGATCCTTTTGCGATCATACGGTCTAAGTTTTTGCTAATGGTATTCATTCCTCTTTCAATCGCTTGTTCTGAAATGTCGATTAAAAGTACTTTGAAACCTTTTTGTGCAAATGTATGAGCAATTCCGTTACCCATTGTTCCTGCGCCAATTACAGCAATATTTTTCATAAATTGTTGATATTTTTATTAGTTAATGTGTTTAGTTGTTAAATGCTTCAATAATTTGATAGGCTAATTTTAATGCTTTTGTACCGTCTTCAAGCGTAACAATTGGTGTAGTTTTATTTACAATTGCATCATGAAAAGATTCTAGCTCATCTAAGATAGCATTATTTGGCAAAACCACAGGATTATCATAGTAAATTTGCTTTTTTAATCCTTCTGCATTTTGAAGAATTAAATCAAAATCACCAGGTGTTTCTGGTGCATCTTTCATTTTTACTACTTCACATGTTTTTTCTAAGTAATCTACAGAGATGTATGCATCACGTTGAAAAAAACGAGATTTTCTCATGTTTTTCATCGAAATTCTACTTGCTGTTACATTGGCAACGCATCCGTTTTCAAATTCGATTCTAGCATTAGCAATATCTGGCGATTCACTCAATACAGATACTCCGCTTGCGCTTACGTGTTTTACAGGCGAATTTACAACGCTAAGAATAGCATCTAAATCATGTATCATTAAGTCCAATACCACAGGAACGTCTGTACCTCTCGGATTAAATTCTGCCAAGCGATGCGTTTCTATAAACATTGGATTTTCTATTTTTGAACTTACTGCAACAAATGCAGGATTAAAACGTTCTACATGGCCAACTTGTCCATAAACGTTGTGTTCTTTTGCCAAAGCTATAATTGCTTCGGCTTCTTCCACAGTTGTGGTAATTGGTTTTTCTAAGAAAACGTGCTTTCCAGCTTCAATGGCTTTTTTTGCACAATCAAAATGAGAAAGAGTAGGTGTTACAATATCTATAACATCTACTGCCTGAATCAATTCTTCAATTGTATTAAACTTTTTATAACCAAACTCAGCCGCTACTTTGTTTGCATTTTCTTCAAAGGGGTCGTAAAAACCAACCAATTCGTATTTTTCAGATTGGTTCGCTAATCGCAAATGAATTTTACCCAAATGCCCTGCTCCCAACACGCCAATTCTAAGCATAAAAAATATATTTTCAACAAAAATAAAACATATTTATTTAAAAGGATAAGTATTGAGGTGTAATTCTTGCTAAAGGTTGCCGATTTATGGTATAAATTTAGAAATCTAAAAATATTGGTTACTTTTGTAGAAAGCAGTTATTACAGTGAAAGATTCTACTAAACATCAAGGATTACGCAATCAGTTGATCGCCATTTTAAAAGAATTGGGAATTGAAGACGAAGCGGTTTTACAAGCCATTCAAAGAGTACCACGTCATTTGTTTATCGATTCAAGTTTTGAAGATTTTGCCTATCAAAATACTGCTTTTCCAATTGGTGCTGGTCAAACTATTTCTCATCCTTATACCGTAGCTTTTCAAACGCAGTTATTGCAAGTAAAACCCGATGATAAAATATTGGAAATTGGAACAGGAAGTGGTTATCAAACCGCTGTTTTAGTTGCTATGGGCGCAAAGGTTTATAGTGTAGAAAGGCAGTTAGAATTATATAAAAAAACTTCATTATTGTTGCCTAAGTTAGGTATTCGTCCGCGCTTGATGACTTTTGGTGACGGTTATAAAGGAATGCCAAATTATGCGCCTTTTGATTCTATTATTGTAACAGCAGGAGCACCTTTTATTCCTCAAGCTTTAATGGGACAGTTAAAAATTGGCGGAAGATTAATTATTCCTGTTGGCGAAGAGCAACAAACAATGATTGAACTACTTCGACTAAATGAAACACAATTTGAAAAACATGAACACGGCGATTTTAAATTTGTGCCCATGTTGGAGAATAAAAACTAGAGATGTAAAATACTCACCAAGATAATTAACAACAAAGAAGAAGATTAAGAAGAAAGAAATTATATTTGTGCAAAAACAAAATGTTGCAAACTGTAATTTTTGATATGGACGGTGTTATTGTTGATACAGAGCCGGTTCATAGATACGCATATTATTCTCATTTTGATGAATTAGGAATTGAAGTTCCAGAAGATTTATATACTTCATTTACGGGGTTTTCAACTAAAAATACCTATCAGCGCATTAAAGAAATTTATCAAATAGATACAGATGTAGAAGATTTAGTACATCGAAAAAGAAGTTTGTTTAATGAATCGTTTGATACAAAGCCAGACTTAGAATTAATAAAAGGAGTGTATCAATTAATACGCGATTTGCATTACAACAAAATAGAGTTAATTTTAGGTTCTTCGGCATCAAAAAGTACAATTCATCGCGTTTTTAATCGTTTTAAATTGTTTCCTTACTTTACACATATTGTAAGTGGAGAAGAATTGCCAAAATCAAAACCAGATCCAGCTATTTTTTTAAAGGCGGCTTCATTGGCACAATGTACAAATAAACAACAGTGTTTGGTTATTGAAGATAGTACCAACGGAATAAAAGCAGCAAACGCAGCACAAATAAAAGTATTGGGTTATAAAAGTAAAAATTCTAAAAAACAAGATTATAGTACAGCAGATTTTATTGTGGAGAGTTTTGAAGGAATAAATACAAAATACTTACAAGAACTTTTCTTAAAATAAAGTTCAAATAATGTCAAAATTCAAAAGGTTTGTGTGGCAATATTTTTTATCCTACACTAATTTTTTTAACTTTGTAATCTTTAATAAGTAATTATATAATATGTTTCATAGGTATATCAAACTTGGTATTGCAGCTATTTTTTTAGCATTAGCCGTATGGCAATTTTCAGAATCTAACATAGGAAATGGAATTTTCTTGTTGTTGCTAATGGGAATTACAATACTTTTCTATTTTAAAAATGAGTTTATTTTATTGGCTTTCTTACAATTGAGAAAACAAAATTTTGAAGGCGCTCAAAAATGGTTAAGCAAAATTAAAAATCCTGAAACAGCTTTGGTTCAAAAACAAAACGGATATTATAATTACTTAATGGGAATTATGACTTCTCAAACAAATTTAAACGCTTCTGAAAAATACATGAAAAAAGCGGTTGAATTAGGTTTAAATATGGGGCAAGATATGGCAATGGCTAAGTTGCAATTGGCAGGTATAGCAATGACAAAGCGCCGTAAGATAGAAGCGCAAAAACTTTTAAGCGAAGCACAAAAACTTGATAAGCAAGGCATGCTAAAAGATCAGGTAAAAATGATGAAAGAACAGATGAAAAGGCTGTAATTAATAAGTAAAGTTCTACTGTAAAGTAGAACTTTTTTGTTTTATAACATTTTTAAATTTTTGCTGTATCTTTAGCCTTCTGTAAAATAATTAGATATTTATATGATTGCTTTTCTCGATCTAAAAAAAGTAAACCAACCTTATGAAACGGCTTATATTGAGCGAATAAAAAATATTTTTCATCAAGGGCAATATATCTTGGGGAATGAAGTAGTTGAATTTGAAAAGCATTTTGCTAATTATTGTGGTACTTCTTTTGCAATAGGTGTTGGCAACGGATTAGATGCACTAAAACTTATTTTTGATGGCTATATAAAATTAGGAAAACTAAGTAAAGGAGACGATGTTTTAGTACCTGCAAATACTTATATAGCTACAATTTTAGCGCTTTTAGAATGCGGATTGAATCCTATTTTAGTAGAACCTAATTTAGATACTCATCTAATAGATATTGAAGGAATTAAAAATAATATAACTTCACATACAAAAGCAATTTTAGTAGTTCATTTGTACGGACATTTGTGTAATATGCCTGTAATAGCTGATTATTGTAAACAACGCGATTTATTGTTGATAGAAGATGCAGCTCAAGCGCATGGAGCAAAAATTAAAACAACTTGTGCAGGTGCATTTGGCAATGCTGCCGCTTTTAGCTTTTATCCAGGAAAAAATTTAGGTTGCTTGGGAGACGGAGGAGCTGTTGTAACTAATGATTTAGTGTTGGAAGAAGTGATAAGAGCCACCAGAAACTATGGTTCGCATATAAAATATCAAAACAGATACAAAGGTTTTAACTCTCGTTTAGACGAAATACAAGCTGCATTTCTTAATTGTAAATTACCTTTTTTAGATGCTGATAATCAGAAAAGACTTATTATAGCCAATCGGTATTTGAGAGAAATTACCAATGTAAAAGTAATTTTGCCAAAAATAGACCATAATATTGGTCATTGCTTTCATTTATTTGTAGTGCGTGTTGCCAATCGAAAAGCATTTCAACAATATATGCTAAACAACGGAGTTCAAACGTTAATTCACTATCCAATTGCTCCGCATCATCAGCCAGCGCTGGAAGAATATCGTTATCTACATTTGCCAATTACTGAATTAATTCATCAAGAAGTGGTGAGTTTGCCAATGTCACCAGTATTAACTCAAGAAGAAGTAAATACAATTATTGAAATTGTAAATGCGTATTAATGTTGAAGCACTGGTGGAATTTGTTTAAAAAGCAAGAAGTTGTAGCAATTACATTTCTTAATTCGATAGGAATTACTGTACGTTTGCTCACTGCATTAGGTTCAGCAAAATTGCTAGCCTTTTTTTTAGGTGCATCAGGCATGGCAATTATGGGAAATCTTCGCAACGCATTAGCCTCATTAGACGCTTTTTCTTCTTTTGGTTTCAGCAACGGAATTGTTCAGTTTGTAGCAACACATAAACATGATAAAGCACAAATTCAACGTTTTATCAATATGTTATTGAGTTTTATGTTGTTGATTTTACTGCTTTTTTCAATTGGAATTATTTGTTTTAGAACTAGCTTAAATACTTATTTGTTTGATAATTCGTTGGCAATGTCATCGTTGTTTATTGTTATTGCTTTTACATTTCCGCTTCAAGTTGTAAATGGAGTTTTTATAGCTTTTTTAACTGGTTTGGAGCAATTTAAAAAATTAATTTATCTCAATATAATTGGCAACATTGCTGGTTTAGCATTATCTGTTTTTTTAGTTTATTATTATCATTTGCATGGCGCTTTGATAAGTATTTGTGTAAGTCCAGCGTTGTTGTTTTTTGTAAGTTATTATTGGGTTAGAAAAGATTTAAAATTAAAACGGGAACCTTTTCATTTACCATTGATAAAACCGTTGTTTTCTTATTCTTTAATGACGTTGTATACCGCAGTAATAAGTCCATTGGTGTTTTTGTGGATTCGTCAAATTATCGTAAAAAAAGTTGGTTGGAACGAAGCTGGATATTGGGAAGGAATTCAACGTATTTCCGGTATCTATATGTTGTTTATCACTACGTTAGTGTTCACTTATTTTTTGCCAAAATTATCTGCTGCAGAAGAAATAGCTAACAAAAAAAAATGGATAAAACAATATTTGATACAAATTTTGCCACTTTTTGTATTGGGATTATTATTGCTTTATATTATCAAAAATCAGATTATTTCTTTAGTGCTTAACGATAGTTTTTTGCCAATGAGCAATTATATGTTATGGCAATTAATTGGTGATGCTATTAAATCATTTGCGCTAATTTTTGGCTTATTGTTTTTTACACAACGTTTGGTTATAGCTTATTTGTTTACAGAAACATTGTTTTTTGCTACTTTTTATTTTTTTGCACAAAAATGGATTGCCACATTTGGTGTTGAAGGCGCTACAAAGGCTTATGCATTTGCTTATATAGTTTATGCTTTAGTTTTAGTTGTGTATTTTTCTTGGTATTTTAGCCGAATAAAAATAAAAAGCAAAAATTAAAATGAGTCGATACAATGTGTTGGATTGTAAAATAATTACTTTACCTCAAATGAGCGATGAACGCGGTCATTTGGCTGTTTTAGAAAATGATATTTTGCCTTTTGCTATTGCTCGTTTGTTTTTTATTTATGGAGTGCCACAAGGAAAAAATAGAGGAGGACATGCACATAAAGAACAAACTACTGTTTTATTTGCTTTAAATGGCTCGATTGAAGTGGTGTTAAAGGATGGAGTTACAGAAACAACTGTAAAGCTTATACATCCAACGCAAGGTTTAATATTACAGCCTGGAATTTGGAGTGATTTGATTTTTAAAGATGAACAAACAGTTTGTTTAGCAGTTAATTCAGGAGCTTATAACGAAGCAGATTATATTAGAGATTATCAAGCGTTTTTAAATATAAAAAACAATTAAGATTTTGATGATATATCGCTAAATAGCTTTAACCACTCTTTTCCAATTTCATCAATAGAAAAACGTTCGATACTTTTCTTTGTATTCAATGTTAATTCATTTAATAAATTTACATCATTTGTCAATTGATTCATTGTTTGTGTTAATTGGTAAAAATCTTGTGCTGGAACTAAAATTCCATTTTTATAATTTTCAATTATTTCGGAAGGACCTGTGGGGCAGTTAAAACTTACCGCTGGAATGCCGCAAGCCAATGCCTCTAATAAAACAGTAGGAAATCCTTCTAAACGACTGCTAAGTACAAAGAATTTAGCTTTTTTAAAAAAAGGATATGGATTATTCTGATGACCAATTAAATGAATAAAATCATCATGATTTTGTTGTTTTACATATTCTTGTAGCTTTTTTTTCTGCGTTCCTTCTCCTATAATAATCAAATGAATATTTTGTTGAGGTAAATTGCTTTGTATATAACAATCAATCAATCGATCAAATTGTTTTATATCTGAATTCATATTGCCACAAGCAACAATATAAGGTTTTTGCAAAATTTGTATTTCCTCCGAAGCACTTTTTTCGATTGCCAAAATATCAATCGGATTATAAATTGTTTGAACGTTTTTGTAATTATATTGTTCTTTTATTGTTTCAGTAATAGCGTTGCTTACGCTAATAATAGCTTTTTTGTTTCTGTAAATTTTTGCTCCAACTTTTTTGTTATCAGTTAAATACCAATTTAAATTTGAACTATGAATTGTTGGGATATAATTAGATTTAAAAACAAAGGCATTAAGAATACTTTCTGTAAAAGGTTTGGATCTTGTTCTGAAATCGAGAATAAAATCGAATTTTTCTTGTTTTAAAATAGAAATAAGAGCAATAAAACGTTGAATTTTTGCTTTTACATTCTGTCCATTTTTTAGATAAACACCTAGATTTATTAGATTTCCGCCATATGGATAGGTAATATCGTTTAGGTTTATGATATTATAAACAATAATATTTTGTTTAAAAAAATAGAGCGATAATGTGCTGTGAATTCTTTCTGCGCCACCGTTTGCAAGTGTATCACCAAGTATTGCTATTTTTAATTTCTTTTGCGACATAGAAAGATAAACGTACATTTGAATAAATCAGTGCTAATATAATGAGAATACTTTTAATAGGAGATTACAGTGGTTTACATTCTGCATTAAAGCATGGGCTTTTACAACATCCTTCTGTAACGGAAGTGAAAATTGTTGGCGATGGCGATAAGTTTAAAAATTACGCTGTAGATTATTCTATTCGTCCAAAATGGGCAATGACCAAATTTGGAATGTTTTTTAGAAAAGGGATTCATAAACTTTTTGGCTGGGATATTGCAGAATTAGAGAAAGGTTATCGAATGCAAAAAATAGTTGCTGATTTAAAAGGTTTTGATGTTATTCAATTTATAAACGATAGAGCCATTCAAACGCTACCTTTTTGGGAAAAACGATTGGTAAAACAATTGTTTCGCCAAAATGAAAAATCCTTTCTTTTGTCTTGCGGAATTGATGTACTTGGACTACAATATTTAATAAAAAACAACAATGAAAAGTCATTACTTACGCCATATTTCGAAAAACCTGATTTAAAGCCTTTGTATGATTATGTTTTTGAATATCAAAAAAAAGGTGTAATTAGCTTACATAAAGTAATTGCAGCGCATTGTTGTGGAATTATTGCTAGCGATTGGGATTATGTTTTACCTAATCAGCATCATCCAAAATACAAAGGATTAATTCCTCATCCTGTTATTATTAAATCGGAAAAGGTTTTAGAGAAGAAAGAATCCTCAGAAAAAATATCGATATTTTTAGGGATAAGCAGAGGGAATTATCATCAAAAAGGAATTGTTTTTTTTGAACAAGCACTGAAAAAAGTAGTTCAGCTTTATCCAGAAAAAGTTGAAATTATAATTGCAGAACAATTGCCATATGTAAATTATCAACACTTACAACAGCAAGCAGATATTGTATTGGATCAGGTTTTTTCTAACGATCAAGGTTATAATGCATTGGAAGCAATGGCAAGAGGACAAGTTGTTTTTACAGGAGCTTCAACTCATTTTTTGACATATTTTAAGCTTCAATCTAATGAAGTTTGTATAGAAGCTAAACCAGATGTTGATTATTTGGTAGATCAACTGGTTTATTTAATTCATCATCCAATACAAAGAAAACAAATAGGTACGCAAGCACAGGCTTTTGTTGCTCAAAATCATGAAGCAAAAAAAATTGCACAGCAGTATTTATTGCTTTGGAGCAAAGCGTAAAATAACAAAAAAAGTATACTGATAATAATTAATAATCTACATAGAGTTTAGGTTTGTTTTATTTTTTAATCTAAATTTGAGCTTTAACAAAAAAATGCAACATGCACTACTTTAAAATTGCAATAAGTACTTTTGCTCTATTGGTTGGAGCGATGTCTTACGGACAACAAAAAGAAACTTTAATTGACGGAAGAGTTCGTTTGTATAACGGAAATATTATTCCTGTTAAAGTTGAAAATAAAAGAAATAAAGAAACCACAACAACAGATCAGACAGGATATTTCTTAATCAACGTTCAACAACAAGATACAATTCGTTTTTCTAGTGATTACAGCGCAACTATGCTATATATTATAGATTCTCAAGATGTAGTAAATAAACGAATTACAACAACTTTGGTAAAACCAGGCCAAAGTTTGGATGAAATTGTAATTGTAAAAAAAGATTTTGGAAGTAATGAATTTAATTTTGGAGAAATTAAAAAATTAACTCCAGCTGAAAAAAGATATAATGCAGATAATCAACTATTTTCTGCTACAGGTAATTTAGGATTAGGAATAAGCATTGATGCAATTATAAATCGTTTTTCAGGTAAAAGAAAAAGAGATAAGCAACTTATTGAATATGAAAAAATTCAAAACAATATGGCTTCTTTTTATGAGCAATATCCTAAAAATTTATTAATTAAAAATTTAGCTATTCCTGAAGACCAAGTAGATGCTTTTGTTTTGTTTTTGGTAACCCAGCCAGGTACAGACAAAGTAAAAGTAACACAAACGGAAGATTATCAGTTGTTTTTAGCACAACATTACGATGAGTTTTTACATTTTATAAAACAATAAAACAAAAAAAGAGGTTGAATAAACCTCTTTTTTTGTTTTTATCAGTTACAGATAATCATACTTTAAATCTATATTTTACTGTACTTTTTGGACAAAAAAAGCCTCATTTTTAAGAAAATGTCAATTTTATACTATTGCTTTAAAAGTGTTAGTAGAATGTCTTCTAATGGTATTAACAAGCTAATAACATTTTTTAAAATATGTTATATATTTTGCAAATTGGTAAAATTTGAGGAATATTTTATTTTTTTCATAGCTAAGGAGGGGTTTTTAATTACATTTGTTACCGAAATTAATAAATGATACTTAAGCATGAGACTACACAACATAGAGGATCAAAAGTCGTTAACGCCTCAAATGGCTTTAGATATATTAAAAGAAGGAAATAACCGATTTGTTGAAAATTTAAAAATGCACTCTAATTTATTAGAGCAGGTAAACGAAACAAAAGCAAGTCAATTTCCGTTTGCAATTGTTCTGAGTTGTATAGATAGTAGAACTTCGGCAGAATTAATTTTTGACCAAGGTTTAGGTGATATTTTTAGTGCAAGAATTGCCGGTAATGTTATTAATGATGATATTATTGGTTCTATGGAATTTGCGTGTAAATTGGCAGGTTCAAAGTTAATTGTGGTTTTAGGTCATTCACATTGTGGTGCAATTACAGGAGCATGTAAAGATGTGAAATTAGGACATTTGACGGATTTGTTAGCAAAAGTAAAACCATCAGTAGAAAATGTAAAAAAACAATTTCCTGACTTAGATGTAACATCAAAAGAAGGAGTAGATACTGTAGCTTTACACAATGTAGAATACACAATAGATCATCTATTAAATAAAAGCGATGTACTGCGCGAAATGTTTACACAAGGTGAAATTGGTATTGCAGGAGCATTTTATAAAGTTGAAACAGGTGAGGTTGATTTTATAAAAGAAATGTTTGTAGAATAATTAGAAGCAAAGTTTTGAAACACAACGAATTTTACAAAAAAATACTTGAAAATAATAAGGCTTGGGTAGAAGAAAAACTATCTATTAATCCAGATTATTTTAAGCGTTTATGCCATAAACAAACACCACCAGTATTGTGGATTGGTTGCTCAGATAGCAGAGTGCCAGCAAATGAAATTATTGGAGCAGAACCAGGTGATGTTTTTGTACATAGAAATATAGCTAATATGGTTATTCATTCTGATATGAATATGTTGAGCGTTTTGGATTATGCTGTAAATATTTTAAAAGTAACGAATATAATTGTTTGTGGGCATTATGGTTGTGGTGGAATAGAAGCAGCAATGAAAAATGAATCATATGGTTTGATTGATAATTGGATTAGACATATAAAAACGGTTTATCGTTTGCATAACGTTGAGCTAGATTCTATTGATGATTCAACGCAAAGGTTTAATCGTTTTGTAGAATTAAATGTTCAAGAACAAGTATATGATTTAGCAAAAACTTCTATTGTACAAGCCGCTTGGGCCAACAAGCAAGAATTGAGTATTCATGGTTGGGTTTATGGTTTAAATTCAGGCTATGTAACTGATTTAGAGGTTAATGTTACCAGTAATCTAGATTTAGATGAGGTATATCAATTGCGATTCAAAAAAATTTAAATATCCTCTTTATTTTCGTTAAAAGATGACGGTAATAAAGAAGGAATAAATTTTAAAATAATTGGCAGTAACAATGAGCCGCCAGGTAAAATAAATATAGCAAGAGAAGGGATGGTTTTAATCATTTCTAAAGTTTGTTTTTTAACCATCTTTTTTTCTTCTTTTGTTAAATCTCTTTTTGTAGATTCAAAAACAAGTTTCATCAACACTGTGTTTTTCTGAAATTCTTTCTGAATTCTTACAACGTTTCTTCTCAATAATAAATCGATATAACTTGTTGAGTTTTTTACAATATTTCCAAACAAATTAGTTGATCGATAGTATTGATAATCATAGTTTTGTTGTTCTACAAATAGCAAAAAGCATCTGCAACTTTCTTTGTATTCAAAATCTGTAATAGCAAGTTTACTAAATGGCAAGGCAGAAAAATCGTGCAATGCAATTTCTTTCGAATCATTACTCCATGAGTTAGCTATAATAAAATCGGCAATAAAATTGTTTTCTAGCAACGAAGGTTCGCCTATGTTGTATGAATTAGATTCTTCTGTAATTGTTTTACTTAAAAAGGTAATCAATTCAATATCAGCATCATTTTTTTCTTTTTTTCTTTCTTTAAAATAAACAATTAACGACGTTAATTTTTCAAGTAAATATTGAATGTATAATACAGGATTGATATTTCTATTTAAATAAGCTTCAAAAGCTAATACATCAATAGAAAGTAAAATAGAATTTAAAACAAATTCATTGCTTTTTGATTGAGAAAAGAAATGCTCTTTCCAACGCACAGTAAATATTTCTTCTAACTTACTGTATGAATTTTGTGTAGGAAATAATGCGCTTAAACGCTTCTTTTTATGAGGAATAATTAATTCGTAAAAAGTGATTAATTTTTGCAAAAAATGCTCAAAATTGAAATCGCAGCTATCTTCCTGATAAGATTTTTGTAGAAGTTGTAAGTACGTAATTTTGTAAAGCTCTTCCTGAGAATAATTAAAACCCAAGTAAATATCAGGCAGTTTAGCAGTATCTATAATACCATAAGTAAAACCAATTTCTCTGACTTTTTTCCAAGAATTATCAGGAAATTTGCTCTGAAAAATAGAATATTTTTCCTCTTCGGTAAAATACTTTTTTATCCAACCTGATGTTGACGGGTTCATTTTATCTTAAATTTTATTATTTTTTATAAAATGTTTTACCATTTTACTTGCTTTTCAATTGCTTTAATCATTTCTGAAGCAATATCTTTATTTGTTGCTCCTTCAATTCCTTCTAATCCAGGAGATGAATTTACTTCTAGTAATAACGGACCTTTAGAAGAGCGAATAATATCTACTCCAGCTACTTTTAAGTTCATTGCTTTTGCTGCTCTAATAGCAATTTTCTTTTCTTCTGGTGTTACTTTTATTACAGATGCCGTTCCGCCTAGGTGAATATTAGCTCTAAACTCTCCAGGAACTGCCTCACGTTGTATTGCAGCAACAACTTTGCCATCAACTACAAAACAACGAATATCTTTTCCATTAGCTTCTTTAATAAACTCTTGAACTAGAATGTTTGCATTTAAACTTTTAAATGCATTGATAACGCTTTCTGCTGCTTTTTTGGTTTCGGCAAGTACAACACCTTTTCCTTGAGTTCCTTCTAATAATTTTACAATTAACGGGCTTCCTCCAACCATTTTTATTAAATCATTTGTGTCTAATGGCGAATTAGCAAAACCTGTTGTAGGAATTTCAATACCGTGATTTAGTAATAATTGAAGTGAAAATAATTTATCTCTAGATTGTGCAATGGCAGCTGCATTGTTTAAACTATACACTTTTAATGATTCGAAATGACGTGTTAATGCACAACCATAATAAGTCATGCTAGGACGAATACGAGGAATAACAGCATCAAAATCATTTAAAACTCTTCCGCCTCTATAATGTATTTCTGGCTGAGTAGCATCAAGTTTCATATAACAATATTTTAGGTTTAAGAAGTGCATTTCATGTCCTCTCAATTCTCCTGCTTCAATAATTCGTTTATTGCTATATAATTCTGGATTACTTGCTAATAATCCAATACGTAAACCACTCTTTTTTTCTTTTGGTTTACTATAATATTCATCTAATTTTTCTGGTGTTGGCTGTCCTAGTAGAAAGTGTTTTTCTGGGTCAACAAGAATTTTTCCGCCCATTGCTTCTCTACCCATCAGCATACGATATCCCATCGAATCTCTGTTGGTTAATGTAATTTCAATATCCCATGCAGTTTCTCCGATTACGATATCTGTTTTAATTACATATCTAGATTCTCTAGAGCCACTAGAGCTTTTTACAATTCTTTTATCTACAACTTTTGCTTCACAATGAATAATTGTTTTACCGTTGTTTTGCAATGGATTTACGTCAAACTTCACCCATTTTTCTCCATTTTTTTCAAAGGGAATAATGTTTACAGCATGTAACGCAGAGGTTTTTGCTCCTGAATCTACACGAGCTTTAATAGCTGGAATATTTAATGTTGAGAAAGAACACCATTCTTCACTCCCTACAATGAATTTGTCTACCATAGTAATATTTTAAATCTTATGCGAAAGTACTATTTTAAAGCAATTTTTTTTTCTATTCCATAAATTTAATGAATATTTAATATATAGGAAAGAAAGAATTACATTTTTAAACGAAAAAACCTGCTATTTAGCAGGTTTTTTTGATCGTATTTTAATGATTAAAGCTTCAGCTTTTTCGTCTTTTGGAGCGTCTAAGGTAATTGTATCACCAAGATTTAATTTGGCATTTACAATTTCTTCAGCAATTGGATCCTCAACATATTTCTGAATCGCTCTTTTTAAAGGTCTTGCACCGTATTGTTTGTCAAAGCCTTTTTCGGCAATAAAACTTTCGGCAGTTTCTGTAATTTTTAATTTATAACCAAGATCAATTACACGTTTATGTAGTTTTTCTAGTTCAATAGCAATAATAGCATTAATGTGTTCTTTTTCTAGCGTATTAAATACTACAATATCATCTATTCTGTTTAAAAATTCAGGCGCAAAAGCTTTTTTTAGTGCATTTTCAATTACAGATTTACTATGTTGTTCGCTTTGTTCTTTCTTTGTTTGTGTTCCGAAACCAACACCTTGACCAAAGTCTTTTAATTGACGAACTCCAATGTTTGAGGTCATAATGATGATTGTATTTCTAAAATCAACTTTTCTGCCTAAGCTATCTGTTAAATGGCCATCGTCCAATACTTGCAACAGCATATTGAAAATATCTGGATGAGCTTTTTCAATTTCATCAAAAAGAATTACGCTGTAAGGTTTTCTCCTAATTTTTTCAGTTAGTTGCCCGCCTTCTTCGTATCCAACATATCCCGGAGGTGCTCCAATTAATCGAGATAAAGCAAATTTTTCCATGTATTCGCTCATGTCAATTCGTATTAAAGCATCTTCAGAATCAAATAATTCTTTTGCAATTACTTTTGCTAATTGTGTTTTTCCAACTCCTGTTTGACCTAAGAAAATAAAAGAACCAATTGGTTTGTTCGGATCTTTTAATCCAGCTCTATTTCTCTGAATTGCCTTTGAAATTTTTGTTACCGCTTCGTCCTGACCAATAACTTTTCCTTTTATAATGTCAGGTAAATTAGCTAATTTGTTTATTTCTTTTTCTGCAATTCTGTTTACAGGAATGCCTGTCATCATTGAAACAACATCAGCAACATCATCTTCAGTTACTGTTATTTTGTTGTTTTTAACGTCTTTTTCCCATTTTTCTTGAGCTGTTGCTAAGTCTTTTTCAAGGGTTTTTTCTTTATCTCTTAATCCTGCAGCTTCTTCGTATTTTTGTCTCTGCACCATTAAGTTTTTCTCCTCTTTTACAGTTTCTAGCTCTGTTTCTAATTTAAGAATAGCTTTAGGTACATTTATGTTTGTAATGTGTACGCGAGAACCCACTTCGTCTAATGCGTCAATTGCTTTGTCTGGCAAGAAACGATCAGTCATGTATCTACTTGTTAATTTAACACAAGCTTCAATAGCTTCCGGTGTGTAATTTACATTGTGATGACTTTCGTATTTATCTTTAATATTGTTTAAAATAATAATAGTTTCTTCTACAGAAGTTGGTTCTACTAATATTTTTTGAAAGCGACGTTCTAATGCTCCATCTTTCTCGATGTGTTGTCTAAATTCGTCTAAAGTTGTTGCTCCAATACATTGAATTTCTCCTCTTGCTAAAGCAGGTTTAAACATGTTAGAAGCATCTAATGAACCAGTTGCTCCACCTGCACCAACAATGGTGTGAATTTCATCGATAAAAAGAATAATGTCTGTGTTTTTTTCTAACTCATTCATTACTGCTTTCATACGTTCTTCAAACTGACCTCTGTATTTTGTGCCAGCAACTAAACTTGCTAAATCAAGTGTTACAACGCGTTTGTTAAATAAAACACGCGATACTTTTTTCTGAATAATTTTAAGTGCTAAACCTTCGGCAATAGCTGATTTACCAACACCTGGCTCACCAATTAAAAGTGGATTATTTTTCTTTCTTCTACTTAAAATTTGAGAAACTCTTTCAATTTCTTTTTCACGTCCAACAACAGGATCTAGTTTACCTTCGATAGCCATTTCTGTTAAATCTCTACCAAAATTATCTAAAACAGGTGTTTTACTTTTTTTAGGTGTGCTTGAGGCAGGATTGTCAGATTTTTTGCTACTTGTACTGTCATTTTGTCCTGATTCTTCAAAGGTTTCTGCTTTGGGAATATGAAAAATATCTTCGCTATCTTTTTCCTCATTATTGCCTGCAATGTAATCTTGATAATATTTTTTTACATTTTCGTAGTCAATATTTAGTTTATTAAGTATTTGTGTTACAGGATCTTCGCTGTTTTTTAAAATACATAATAACAAATGAGCAGATGTAACTTCAAGATCCTTGAAAACTTTTATTTCTAAGTAAGTAAGGCGCAAAGCGCGTTCGGCTTGTTTGGTTAAGTATAACGATCCTTTCTCGTTTACAGCTGTTTTGTTTGGAGAATAAGGTGTTAGGTTTTCTACTTTATGTCTTAAAAAGTCAATATCGGTATTAAGATGTTGTAAAATTAATGAAGCTTCACCTTGTTCAATTCTCAGTAAAGCCAATAAAAAGTGTTCTGTTCCAATAAAGTCATGTCCTAGTCTTAGTGCTTCGTCTTTGCTGAAAGAGATTACATCTTTTATTTCTTGAGAAAAATTTTCGTCCATAAATAAAAATGATTTTAGGTGATAAATTGTTTGAATATGAAAGTACATGCAAAAAGTGTACCCTTAACAGAAACTGTCATTTGCTAATTGACAAAAAAAAAATGGTAAATGAAAATAAAAAGTGCTCTTTTTTTACTGAGAATACAGATATTTTCGGTGTTTTTTAAAAAATATTATAATAAAAAAGATGTACTGTTTGAAAATGAATTAGATGTATTTTTAAAAGAGGTGAAAATGATAAAAAATGAAATTGATTTTCTGTTTTAGAAAAAATGTTGTGTTTAAAACAACGAACTTATTTTTAATTATCTGATAAAATATTGATTTTTATATATTATGCTGGTTTGAAAGAATGAAAAGAAGGATAAAAAAACGAATGTGCTGAAAAAATAGATTTTTTCATAAAAACTTATGATGGTAAAACGCGATAAAATCTGTATATTAGCACGTTTAATATTGACAATTTAAAATTTAATATACTTATGTCTGAAGGAGAAAAGTTAATTCCTATTAACATTGAGGATCAGATGAAATCAGCATACATTGATTACTCAATGTCTGTAATTGTTTCAAGAGCGCTTCCTGATGTTAGAGATGGCTTAAAACCTGTGCATCGAAGAGTACTTTTTGGAATGTACGAATTAGGAGTACTGTCTAATAGAGCGCATAAAAAATCAGCTAGAATTGTAGGGGAAGTTTTAGGTAAATTTCACCCACATGGAGATAGTTCAGTTTATGACGCGATGGTGCGTATGGCTCAAGATTGGAGTATGCGTTATTTGTTAGTAGATGGGCAAGGTAACTTTGGATCGGTTGACGGAGATAGTCCTGCAGCAATGCGTTATACGGAGGCGAGAATGAAAAAATTCTCAGAAGAAATTCTTGCTGATCTTGATAAAGAAACTGTTGATTTTCAATTGAACTTTGATGATACTTTAGAAGAACCTAAAGTTATGCCAACACGTATTCCTAACTTGTTGGTAAATGGAGCTTCTGGTATTGCAGTAGGTATGGCTACAAATATGGCTCCGCATAACTTAACAGAGGTTATCGACGGAACATTAGCTTATATTGATAATAATGATATTGAAATAGATGAATTAATAGAATATATTAAAGCACCCGATTTTCCAACAGGTGGTGTTATCTATGGATACGAAGGTGTAAGAGAGGCTTTTAAAACCGGGCGTGGACGTGTAGTTATGCGTGCTAAAGCAAGTTTTGAAGAAATTGACGGTAGAGATTGTATTGTAGTTACTGAAATTCCTTTCCAAGTGAATAAGGCCGAAATGATTAAGAAAACGGCTGAAGCAGTAAACGATAAAAAAATTGAAGGAATAGCTACTATTCGTGATGAATCGGACAGAAAAGGTATGCGTATCGTTTATATTTTAAAACGCGATGCTATTCCAAACATTGTATTAAATACCTTATATAAATATACTCAATTACAATCGTCTTTCAGTGTAAATAATATTGCATTGGTAAACGGACGTCCACAAACATTAAATTTAAAAGATTTAATTTATCATTTCGTAGAACACAGACATGATGTGGTTACTAGACGTGCACAATACGAATTGAGAAAAGCAGAAGAAAGAGCACATATTTTAGAAGGATTAATTATTGCATCTGATAACATTGATGAAGTAATTGCATTAATACGTTCGTCAAACAATGCAGATGAAGCAAGAGCAAAATTAATTGAACGCTTTAGCTTATCAGAAATTCAAGCTCGTGCAATTGTAGAAATGCGTTTACGTCAGTTAACAGGACTAGAGCAAGATAAACTACGTGCTGAGTACGAAGAAATAATGAAGTTAATTAATCACTTAAGAGAGTTATTAGCAAGTAAAGAAATGCGAATGAACTTAATTAAGGAAGAATTAATTGAGATAAAAGATAAATTTGGAGATGAGCGTCGTTCTGTAATTGAATACGCTGGAGGTGATGTTTGTATTACTGATTTAATTCCCGATGAGCAAGTGGTAATTACCATTTCGCACGCAGGATATATTAAACGAACACCGCTTTCTGAATATAAAACACAAAATAGAGGAGGAGTAGGGCAAAAATCTGCAGGTACAAGAGATCAAGATTTCTTAGAGCATATGTATGTTGCTACAAACCACCAATATATGTTATTCTTTACACAAAAAGGAAAATGTTTCTGGATGAGAGTTTATGAAATTCCAGAAGGTACTAAGGTAAGTAAAGGACGTGCAATCCAAAATTTAATTAATATTGAACCAGACGACAAGGTGAAAGCGTTTATTTGTACTCAAGATTTAAAAGATGAAGAGTACATCAATAATCACTATGTAATCATGGCAACCAAGCAAGGACAAGTGAAGAAAACGCCTTTAGAGCAATATTCACGTCCACGTCAAAATGGTATTAATGCCATCACTATTAAAGAAGATGATGAGCTATTAGAAGCAAAATTAACTGACGGAAAAAGTAAAGTACTTATTGCTGTTAAATCTGGTAAGTTAGTTCGATTTGACGAAGAAAAAACTCGTCCAATGGGAAGAACAGCATCTGGAGTACGTGGTATTACTTTGGCAGATGAAAAAGATGAAGTAATTGGAATGGTTTCTGTTAGCGATTTAGAAAGTGAAATTCTTGTGGTTTCAGAAAATGGATATGGAAAACGTTCGGCGTTAGAAGAATATAGAGAAACCAATCGTGGTGGAAAAGGTGTAAAAACCATGAACATTAGCGAAAAAACGGGCTTACTTGTTTCTATCAACGTTGTTACAGATGCAGATGATTTAATGATTATTAATAAATCTGGATTAACAATTCGAATGAGAATTTCTGATCTAAGAGTAATGGGTAGAGCTACACAAGGAGTTAAACTTATAAATATCAAAGGAAATGATTCAATTGCAGCTGTTTGTAAAGTTATGAAAGAAGATGACGAAGAAGCAAATACAGAAATTATAGACGTTGATATGGAAGGTACATTATTTGACGAACCTACTAATTTAGACGAATCAACAGAAGATAACCAAGAACAATAAAATCACACAAAATAAAATCGAATTACTTATGAATAAGAAGTATGCCTACTTATTGTCAGCATTGTTAGTTTCTGGACTTACAATGGCTCAAAAAAAAGAGCTTAAAGATGCAGAAAAAGCAGTAAAAAAAGGTAATGTTACTGAAGCAACTGCAGCATTAAAATTAGTAGAAGGAGTTTTAGGTCAAGCTACAACAGATCAAAAAGCGCAATACTACTATTTAAAATCAAACTTAGCTTTTCAACAAATTGAAGCTGATAAAGATTTTGATGCAAATGTTCAAAAAATGATCGAAGCGTATAAAGAAATCAATTCAATTGATAAAAACAGCAAATACGCAAAACAAACAAGCGAAGATTTAAACATTGTTGCTAGTAAAGTAATCAATAAAGCAATTGAAGATAATAACTCTTCAAACTTTAAAGGTGCTACTAAAAAGTTTAAACAAGCATACGATATTAATCCAAAAGATACTATCTATCTTTACTACTCAGCATCTACAGCTGTTAGTTCTAAAGACTACAAAACTGCTACAGATTATTATAAAGAGTTAGTGAAATTAGGATATAATGGAAATGAATCTTATTACACAGCCGTTGAAAAAGTAAATGGTGAAGTACAAAATTTTGGAAAAGATTCGAAAATGAGAGACCTGATGATTAAGCAAGGAACTCATACAGATCCTAAATTGGTAAAAGAAGATTCAAAACGCCCTGAAATTGTAAAAAATTTAGCGTTAATCTATTATCAAGAAGGACAATATGATGAAGCTGAAAAAGCAATTGTAGATGCAAGAAAAGCAAATCCAAACGATACTAACTTAATGTTAACTCAAATGGATTTATACTTGAAATCAAACAATATGGGTAAATACGAAGAAGTTGCTCGCGAAGCATTATCTAAAAACCCTAATGATGATGTATTATTGTATAATTTAGGAGTTACAAGTTACCAAGCAGGTAAAATGGAAGATGCTAAAAAGTATTACTTGCAAGCAATTCAAATTAATCCTAAAGCAGAAAATGCTTATTTAAACTTAGCATTCATTAAATTACAACCAGACGAAGAGTTGTCAAATAAAATGAATAAGTTAGGAATGACTGCTGCAGATAATAAAAAGTATGAAGAATACAGCAAGCAGAAAAAAGCTATTTATCGCGATGCAATGAATGACTTGGAAAAAGTTTTAACAATCAATAAAAATAACGAAGAAGCAATTCAAACGTTAAAAAATATTTATCGTGCATTAGAAATGAATGATAAATTAAAAGCTTTAGAAGCAAGAAAATAATATCAAAACTGATATTACTAAAAAAGGTTAGACATTGTCTAACCTTTTTTAATTTAAGCTATAATAATTCTGCTCTTAATTGTTCTGCTGATTTTGGCGATAAGTGGCCAAGCGGAATATCAAATACAGTACAAGCACCTCTTTTTCCTTCTTTTGCCATTTTTGCAATTGCCCTAGAATAAGCCACTAAAACAGAAGAAGTAAATTCAGGATTACTATCCAATGTTAAATTAAATTCTATTCGTTGTTTATTAGCATCACCTGTTTCTCCAGTTCTCATCACAATCCCGCCATGAGGCATTTTATTATGATTTTGATTTAATTCTTCTTCAGAAATAAAATGAACTGTTGTATTATAATCGCTAAAATAGTTTGGCATTGTTTTAATTTCGTGTTCAATTTTTGCAATATCAGCATTGTTATGAGCAACCACATAGCAAACTCTTTCGTGTTTTTCTGCTGTAGTTAATACTGGATTTTTGCCAGCACGAACTTGTTCTAAGGCAGTATCAATCGGAATAGTATATTGTACTGCGTTTTTAACGCCATCTAATCTTCTTACAGCATCTGAATGTCCTTGGCTTAAACCTTTTCCCCAAAAAGTGTAAGTTTCACCCTGTGGTAAAATACTTTCACCCAATAAACGAGCCATAGAAAATAATCCTGGATCCCAACCTGTAGATATCAAACTCAACGTATCATTTGCTCTTGTGCATTGTTCAACTTTTGCAAAGTATTCTGGAATTTTTGCATGTGTGTCAAAACTGTCAACAGTATTAAAGTTGGCAGATATTTCCAAAACTTGCTCGGGTAAATCAGTAGATGATCCGCCACATAAAATCATTACGTCTATTTTTCCTTTGTAAGAAAGAATTTCAGAAAGGGCAATAACTTTTGCCTGTGTAGGTATAGATTCTGGCGAACGTCTTGTAAATATGGCTACTAATTCTAAATCGGTGTTTTGTGCTATCGATTTTTCTACTCCTTTTCCAAGGTTTCCATAACCTACAATTCCGATGCGGATTTTGTTAGTTGAATTTGTCATTTTGCTATTGTTTATTTTGCGATAGTAAAAGTAAGTAAAACTTTATATTGCCGAAAATGTAAAGCTTAAGATTTGGTCTTAATTTTGAGTGATTTGAACTATATTTGTAATTCGTATAAAGCATAAAAAATAGTTGTATTATGAGCGGAAATACATTTGGAAAAAATTTTAGATTAACCACTTTTGGCGAATCGCATGGTGAGGCAATAGGTGGAATTATAGATGGATGTCCGTCTGGAATAACTCTTGATTTTGAAGCAATACAACTAGAAATGAATCGAAGAAAACCAGGACAATCAACCTTGGTTACACAAAGAAAAGAAGACGATGAAATACTTTTTTTATCGGGTATTTTTGAAGGAAAAACAACAGGAACTCCAATTGGTTTTACAATAAAAAACAACAATTCTAAATCAAAAGATTACGATCATATAGCAAATGTATATCGTCCAAGCCATGCAGATTATGTATACGACAAAAAATACGGTATTCGCGATCATAGAGGCGGAGGAAGAAGCTCGGCACGAGAAACAGCTTGTAGAGTTGTAGCTGGCGCTATTGCAAAGCAGTTATTAACAACAATGAATATTGTAGCTTATGTATCTTCTGTAGGAGAAATTGAAGTAGAAAAATCTTACAATGAATTGAATTTTGATCTTATTGAATCAAATTTAGTTCGATGTCCTGATCTTGAAAAAGCAACTCAAATGGAAAATTTGATTCGCACAATTAAAAAAGAAGGTGATTCTATAGGAGGAACTATCACTTGTGTTATTCAAAATGTTCCTGTAGGACTTGGTGAGCCTGTTTTTGATCGTTTAGATGCCGAATTAGCGAAGGCTATGTTGAGTATAAATGCGGTAAAAGGCATTGAATTTGGTAGTGGTTTTGAAGGAGCTAAAACAAAAGGAAGCCAAAATAATGATAGTATTTTACCAACTGGTAAAACAAAAACGAATAATTCTGGCGGAATTGTAGGCGGAATAAGTAACGGAATGGATATTTATTTCAAAATTGCTTTTAAACCAACTGCAACTTTAATGTTGGATCAAACTTCTATCAATACGCAAAATAATGTTGTTACAGTAAAAGGAAAAGGTAGGCATGATGCTTGTGTTTTGCCAAGAGCAGTGCCAATTGTAGAAGCTATGACAGCTTTGGTGATGATGGATATGTTTATTGAACAATTTGGAAAGCAAGGTATAAAGCTTCAAGAATAATTATTCCTGAAGCATATATCCTGAACCTTTTATAGTATGAATCAATTTTTCGTTTGATTCGTCTAGTTTATTTCTCAAATAAGAAATATAAACATCTACTACATTGGTATTTGTATCATATTGTATTCCCCAAACATTTTCTAATATTTGAACACGCGTAAGCACTTTGCCTTTATTTTCTAGCAAATATATAAGCAAACGATATTCTTTTGGAGAAAGGTCAATTACTTTATCTCCTTTCATTACCACGTGTTTATCTGTGTCTAAACGAATATCTCTACAGGTATGAAAGTTCGATTTTTTTTCATAGTTAAACTTTGTGCGTCTTGTTAATGCATTAATTCTCGATAATAATTCGTCAAAGTGAAAAGGTTTTGTCAAATAATCATCAGCTCCACCATCAAGTGCGTCAATTTTGTCTAGTGTATCGCTCAGAGCGCTTAAGATTAAAATAGGAGTGTAATCTTTTTTAAAACGAAGCATTTTTGTTAGCTGTATTCCGTCAATATCGGGTAGCATTACATCCATCAAAATCAAATCCCATTTGTTGGCAAATAATAGTTCTCTGGCCTCATTTCCTGTTGAAGCCAGTTGAACATTTATATTTTTTTCTTGTAATCCTTTTACGATAAATTCACTAATCCTTTTGTCATCTTCAACTAATAAAATATTCATGTCAATTAATAATTAAAGTGAATTTGCTTTTATAAAATCAGAAACTAAATAAGCCATAAGCTTTCCTACAAGATGATCATTGGTAGGATAATCTAATGATGGAGCACCTTCGCATAAATGCAAATAAACTACATTGTCAGATTCGCCAAAAAAGTGAATAAATTGACGAGCACGTTCTACCGAAAATCCCGAAGGAGTAATGGCGCTACTGGCTATTTGTGGTATAGCATCTAAATCGATTTCGATGCCGTAAAAACCATTGTCAATGTGTTTTTTTGCAACTAACAATTCGTTGGTAAATGTTTTTTCTTTTCGAATGTTTATTTGTTCGTATGTATTGTATTTTACCTGATCTGCATTCAATTTTATGTCGCTAAAAACGGCTTTAGATGTATAGTTTTCGTGTAGTCCAAAGATGAAATAATTTCTTAAAAAACCTTCTTCAAAAGCATAAGAAAATCCATTGCCACTATGACGGCCTTCTAATGGACGAAAATCGGTATGTGCATCAAAATTAATAGCATTGATGGCTTTGCCTTTTGCCAAGGCTGTTCCTTTAATGTTTCCGTAAGCATTATTATGTCCGCCACCAATAACAATTGGAATCTTACCTGCTTTTACAATTTTTGCAATTGTGTGCGAAACTTCTTTATCAATTAGTTTTACTAATTCAAATAAACGTTTTCTTTCGTTAGAATTGTTCGCATCTAATTGAGCAGCTTCTTCTAATTCTTTCGAAAAATCTAGATGACCAAGCATTGTAATACAATATCCTTTATTAAAACGATTGTGTTGAATGTTTAATAAAGCAGGAACAAATTTTGACCAAGCAGATGCGGCTCCAGGTCTTCCAAAATTTGCTTTTACGCCAACATCTTCAGGAATTCCTAAAATTACATATTTACTATCGTGCTTTGCTAATTCACTTTCCCAATTATCAGCTTTTTGAATTAGCAATACTCTTTCGCCAAATTTAATTTCTCCACTTCGTAGAGAGGTAGCTTTTAGCAGATTTTCTTTTGTAAAAACAATAAGTTTAGATTGTGTCATAGTACAAATTTGGATAAAAATACATTTTTTTGAGCTGTTTATGCTTGTATTTTACCATTTAATATTACTGTTTCAATTAAATTACTTGCAAATGCATATGGTAATTCATAGAATGAATGTACAGGTTTGCTAATAATTATGCTTGCTTTTTTGCCTTTGGTAATGCTGCCGTGTGTATGTTCAACACCCATTGCATAAGCTCCATTTATTGTAGCTGCGTTAATTGCTTCTTCTGGAGTCATTTTCATTTTTATACAAGCAGTTGCAACAACAAAATTCATATTACCTGATGGTGTTGTACCAGGATTTGAGTCAGAGGCTAACGCAATTGGCAATCCTGCTTGCATCATTTCTCTGGCAGGCGTATAAGGAATAGAAATAAAGAAAGAGCAAGTTGGCAAAGCAACTGGCATTGTTTTGCTGTTTTTTAATACTTCAATATCTTCTGGAGTTACAATCTCTAAGTGATCTACAGATAATGCACCATGTTTTACGCAAGCTGCAATTCCTTCAATGGCAGTGAATTGATTTACGTGGATTTTCGGAATTAATCCATGTTTTTTTCCAGCTACCATAATTCGTTCAGTTTCTTCCACCGAAAAATAACCTGTTTCTAGAAATGCATCAATGTATTCTGCTAAGTTTTCGTTTGCAATAGCAGGAATCATTTCGTTGATGATTAAATCAATGTAACCTTGATGATTTTCTTTGTATTCTGAAGGAAAAGCATGTGCACCTAAAAAAGTTGCTTTTATAGCAATTGGATAGTTTTCTTTTAAACGTTTTATAACACGAAGCATTTTTAGCTCAGATTCCAATGTAAGTCCATAACCAGATTTTATTTCTACGGCTCCTGTTCCTTGTGCAATTACTTCTTCCAATCGTTTTTTAGATTGCTCATATAATTCATCTTCTGAAGTTTCTTGAAGTTTTTTAGCTGAATTTAAAATTCCTCCGCCACGATTAAAAATTTCTTCATAACTCAATCCATTTATTCGATCAACAAATTCTAAAGTTCGGTTGCCTGCATATACTAAATGTGTATGGCTATCTACCCAAGTTGGCAAAACAACGCGATTTGTAGCATCGATAATTTTGTCGAAATTTTCGTCTGATGGACAATTATTCATCGAGCCAAAATCTTCAATTATATCGTTATTTATAGTAAGAAAAGCATGGTCAATTTTAGGTAAATTTTTCATATCTAAACCAGAAACCATTTCAATATGTTGCTCTCTTGTTTGTAGCAATTCCTTTATGTTTTTAATAAGAATTTTCATTGTGTTTTTATATTTTAATCAATTTTAAACAAAACTCATTTTAGAAAGTTTTATCTTTAAACAAATTTACTAATGTGAAACGAGTTAAATATAGTAAAATAAGAAAACTTCAACCAAATACCTTGGAATATTCTGGTGCGTTTCCGGATACGCCTATTTCAATGCAGTTATTTGTATATACAGAAGATTTTTTTGAAGAATATAATGATTTGACCTTGAAGGAAATGGAGCAGATTATAAAAAAAGCTGATCCGAATGCTATAAAATGGTTTAATCTTCATGGCTTGCACGATGTTGATTTGCTTTATAAGATTGGAGAGTTTTTTTCGATTCAGCCTTATATTATGGGAGAAATTCTAAATTTTTCTAGACGAACGCGCGTTGAAGATTTGGAAGATACGTTGTTTTTTAGTTTAAAAGCTATTCTTCCCAATACAGAAAAAAATAAAGCGTTGTGGATTGAGCAGATAAGTTTTATTCTGCAACAAAATCTTTTGTTGTCTTTTCAGGAAAAAAAAGGCGATTTTTTTCAAATGATAAGAGAGCGAGTTCGTAAAAAAATTGGACAAGTTCGCAAGCGAGATAATGGTTATTTACTTTATACACTTATAGATTCGTTGATAGATAGTTTTTTTATGCGATTAGATGAGGTAGAAGATGGAGTAGAAGATGTATTATTAACTGCTAGAATAAAGTATAAAAGAGAAATTCTTTTTAGTATTGAAGGACTTACACAAGAGTTAAACGATATAAAAAGAGCAATTTTGCCTATGCGAGAAGCTTTAAATAATGTGAGAACCTTGCATGATAAAAAGGAAAGTTCTACAATAATTAGCGAAGAAAGCATGCTTTTTTATGACAGATTACAATATAAAAGCATTGAAATTTTGGAGCAGATAGAATACAATTTTAATAAATTGGATAGTGCTACTAATTATTATTTTTCGGCACAGAGTTATCGTATGAACGAAATAATGAAAGTATTAACTATTGTGTCTGTTATTTTTATGCCACTTACTTTTATTGTTGGTGTTTACGGAATGAATTTTGAAAATATGCCCGAGCTTACCAGTCCAAATGGTTATTATTATACGCTATTTGCAATGCTGGTAATTGTGTTATTAATGATTGCGTATTTTAAGTGGAAAAAATGGTTTTGAGTTTTTTGCTGTAAAGATATTATTAAATAAACCCTTCGATTAAGGTACCATATTTATTTCGCATACGCTGTTTTGCTTTTTTTACAGCATGAATGGTGATGCCGAGTGCATTTGCAATTTCTTGATTTGTTAAACCTATTCGAGTTAATAATATTGTACGTAGATTAGATTCTGTTAAATCTGGAAAATTGACTTGAATTTGTGCTAAAAACTGTGGTTCTTCATTATTAAAAGCATTTTTAAACGTATTCCAATTTTCATTGGTCAATAAATGCGTTGTCAGTAAATGTTCTAATTTAATTTGCTCTCCGCCAATATCTGATTGATCTGTATTTTTTAATATTTTTAAATCATTTTCTAACTTTATAATTTCTTTGTTTTTTTCGAGTAAAAATGTTTTGAAATATTTTAATGATTTATTGGCTTCTTTTAGCGCTTTTTCTGAATTTATTTGACTTATTTCTGCAATTAATAATGAATTTTTGAATTTTATACGTTGAATTTTTATTTTTCGCTTAGCTAAAACAATCAAAAGAATTACTAAAAGAAATAGCAAACAACTTATAATAATAAATGTGGTTTTTAATAATATTTCTTTTTGAATTTTAATATTTTCTGCTTCAATCTCCCATTTAATTCGTTCTTTTTGAGTTTTCCAGTTTATTTCATTTAAAGCTTGAATTCCAATTGATTTTTCAATAATAGGCCTAAGTGAATCAATTCTTCGTCTCAAAATTAATTCTTGATTGTTATTTTTTTCTTTAATAAAGATTTGCAATAAACTAATTGATGCTTCGTAATAATAAGTGTTTAAAGTTGGTGTTTGTGTAACAAAATCAAAAACTTCATTTAAAACTTTTTTTGCTTTATCTAATTCGTTTTTTTCTAAGTATAAATTTGCTAAACGGAGTTGCGCAAACATAGTATTTCTTTGGTTTCCAACTTTTTTTGAGAGTGAAATATCTTCTAGCAAAAAAGATTCGGCCTGATTAATTTTATTTTTATTAATGTAAACTTTAGCAATATCTCCCAAAGCTTTTGCATAGCGCAAAGTGTCATTTATTTTTTCAGCACTTTTTTGGGTAAGTTTAAAATAAGATAATGCTTTTTCGGTATTACCTAAATCGTAATAACAATTTCCTAGCGCATTTAAAAAATTGGGGTAATTTTCACTTTCTTTTGCAGTTACTTTTAATGCCTTGTTTAAATAATTAATACTAATTTGATAGTCTTTAATTGAATAAAAAAAATAAGCATTTTTCATTAATACATCTTCAATATCAATAATTTGGTTTGAATTTATATTTTCTAACGATCTTGAACTTTCTAAAAAGTAGGTTAATGCACATACATAATTAAAGTAGGTATATTGATAAAATCCAAATTGTGTATTTAACCAAAGTAATAATCCTTCGTTTTTTTCAGATTTAGCAATTTTTAAAGCTTGTTGAAAATATTCATAACTCTCAGAATTACTTGTTTGTTTTTCTTGTGCAATTCGATTTGCTAATGTAGCAAGGTAAAAAACTTGAATGATTTTTTTTTCTGAAGAAAACTGAACTAAATAGGTTTTATACAATTGCTCAATTTCTGCAATAGATTTTTGGTTTTGAAAATTTGAGGTAATTTCAAAATATGTATTATTTCTATTTTTAGCGCTAACTTGTAATGAAAATATAATTACAAACAAGAATATATATAAATATGTTTTGATAATTTTTTTTAATTGCAAATATAATAAAATCAAAAAATATATGTGATTAATGTTCAATAAGCCTTTGTGAGTAGTTTGTCTCCTCCTTTGTCTCCCCCTAAATAAAGGCTTTGTTAATTCATTAACTTAATTTTGGGATCAATAAAAAACACCTTTATACGTAATAACTAATAAATGAAAAAACTTTACTTACTATTTACTTGTGTATTTTTTGCAATACAAATTCAGGCTCAAGAATATACTTCTTTAGTTATAACTTCCGGTTTTAATGAAGATGTTATTGCAGAGGCTAGTCCCGCATCTACTCATACTACAACAGCGGTTGATGCAACAAGCTCAGGTGCCAATAATGCATTTATGAGTATTAATTACCTAAATGCAACGGTAGGTCTTCCTACTAATGGATTAATAAATTCTAGTGCTACAGCTACGCCTGGGCTGACCTTTCAATTAGCGGCGTACAATCAAAATAATAGTTTAAAGATTAATGCAACTAATGACACAGGTACTTTAGTGGTTCAAACAACTAAGCAATTAAGTAAATTATATATTTTAACTACTTCGGGTAGTTCAGCTTCTACTTTTACTGGAACGATTACTTTTACAGATGCAACAACACAAACATTTGGATCGCAATCGGTACCTGATTGGTATGAAACAGGTACACCTTCTGTAGCTATTAAAGGAATTGGAAGAGTTCCCCGTACAGGAAGTGAAAACCCAGATAATAATAGTGGTAATCCAAAGCTATTTCAAGTAGAGATTGATATTGATCCTCTCAATCAAAATAAGATTATTCAAGAAGTTGCCATTACTAAAACAAGTTCAACTAGTAGTTTTTTAAATATTTTTGCTTTATCAGGTGAAATTACACCAACTTGTATTAAACCGTATGCTTTAGGCATTCAAAACTTAACTGCGACAAGTGTAGATTTAACATGGACAAGCCCAGGAACTACGTTTGATATCAAATGGGGAGACCGAAACTTTACTGTTGCGACAGCCGGAACTTTAGTTACAGGTTTTGCTAATGGAAGCACGCTTTCTGGTTTAACTGCTGATAAGAATTATGATTATTACGTACGTCGTGATTGTGGAGCTGTAGATGGAGTAAGTGCTTGGACAGGTCCTTTTCGATTTAGAACTGGTTATTGTATTCCTGTAGGTGCTAACAACAATGCGGATGAGATTAGAAATTTTACATTATCGAATTTAAACAACAATTCAGCTGCTTCAGAAGGAACAAGTGGGTATAAGGATTATTCTGGAACAGTTGCTCCTTCAATATTAGAAATAGGAGAAGCTTACGTAGCTTCGTTGACTAGTGGATCAGGAACTGGAGCTCACGGAGCAGCTATATGGATTGACTATAACAATAATCTTATTTTTGAAGCCAATGAAAAAGTGAGTGTAATTGATAATACGATATTACCGAGTACCACAGTCAATTTTCCAAGTTTTACTGTTCCTGCAACAGTACAACCTGGTATATATCGACTAAGAGTACAATATCAACACAATAAATCCGGAGTTGATTTAGATCCTTGTACAATCACCTCTATCTATGCAGAGACAGAAGATTATGCAGTTGAAATTATACCAACACCAACCTGCTTTCCGCCATTAAATGTTACGGCACAAAGGATTACTAAAAACTCGGCACAAGTGGTTTGGGAGGCTCCTATACCGGGAACCCCACCTGCTTTAGGATACAAAATAGAAGTTAGAACAAGTGGACGTCCAGGTGACGCTACAGGGTTAGTTCAAACGTTAACTACAACTAATTTATCACAGACGATAACAGGTTTAAGTGTTGAAAAAGAATATCTTATCTATGTTCAATCACTTTGTGCTACAACAGATGAAAGTACTTGGAGTAGAATATCTTTTACTACATTATGTAATTATCCAGATTATGAATTAACCACAAGTGCTTCAGATTTATCATTCTGTGGTTCTCGTGAGGTTACTTTAGAAGTAAATACGCAAGGAACTGTGAATTGGTTCAATTCAGCAATATCAACGACTCCAATACATACAGGAAATACCTATACAACGACGGTATCTGCTACTTCTTCATTCTGGTATCAAGTATCTTCTCTTGGATCAGCTACAATGCCAACAGGTCCGTTAAATACGGCAGCAGTAAGTACATCATCAGGCAATTGGGGGACAGAATGGGATGTGTATTTTACTATTTTAGAACCAACAAAATTAAAGAGTATTGATATCTATCCTTCTACTGCAGGACAAACTGGTAGAATGACCTTTAAGCAAAGAGGAGCGACAGGTTCCGCTACTGTTGGTACCATTAATTATACTACCGTTGGAGCAAACAGAACTGTAAAACAAGTAGTTCCTATTGATCTTCAGTTACTACCAGGAACCTATGTAATAGAAACCACTTTACCATCTGATGGAATGTTGAGAAACACGAGTGGTGCGTCTTATCCTTATAGTTCAGCAGTAGCCTCTATTACAGGCAATGAATACCTGCCTTCTTATTATATGGGATACTACAACTGGATTTTTGAGACAGGATGTAAATCGCTACGAGAAGAAGTAGTAGCAACAATTAATCCAATTCCGAATGCTCCAACAGCAACAGCACAATCATTTTGTATTGCTGAAAATAAGACGATTGGTGATTTAGTAGCCAATGGAACGGATGTACAATGGTATGCAGTTGAAACAGGCGGTACAGCCTTAGCTTCAACAGCTGTTTTAGTATCTGGAACATATTACGCAACACAAACATTAAATGGTTGCGAAAGTGTTGATCGAGCAGAAGTAGTTGTAACCATTTATAATACACCAGCTCCAACAGCAACAGCACAATCATTTT
>JASLED010000088.1 GCA_030151255.1 Flavobacterium sp. | reverse complement strand
GAGCAAAACTAATTAAAAAGCATTTAAAACACTAAGGTTATATATTTTGAAACAATATTCTTCTATAACTGAATTTAAAAATAATAAAAGAGTTGTTGCTACATTAGGTACATTTGATGGTGTACATTTAGGGCATCAAGAAATAATAAAAAAACTTGTTAGATCTGCTAAAGATAGCGATGCTGAAAGTTTATTACTTACCTTTTTTCCACATCCAAGGATGGTGTTAAAACAAGATCATGGTATTTTTCTATTAAATACTTTGGATGAAAAATACGAACTTTTAAAAAATCTTGAGTTAGATAACTTTATTGTTCAGAAATTTGATATTGATTTTTCAAATTTATCTGCCGAAGATTTTGTAAAAAATGTTTTGGTAGATCAATTTAATATTTCAAAAATTATCATTGGTTATGATCATCGCTTCGGAAAAAATAGAACAGCAGATATTAATGATTTACGTGTTTTTGGACTAAAATATGGGTTTGAAGTTGAGGAAATTTCAGCACAAGAAATTGACGATGTTTCGATAAGTTCAACAAAAATTAGAAAAGCTTTAGAAGAAGGAAATATTAGTTTGGCTAACGAATTTTTGGGATATCATTATTGTTTTAGCGGAACAGTAGTTGAAGGAAAAAAACTTGGCAGAACCTTAGGTTTTCCTACTGCTAATATCCAAATAGATCAAACGTATAAACTTACTCCTAAAAATGGAGTATATATTGTTGAATCTGTAATTGATAAACAAAGAGTTAAAGGAATGATGAGTATAGGTTATAATCCTACATTCACTAATCATCCGCATACAATTGAGGTCAATTATTTAGATTGGTCTGGTAATTTGTATGGTCAGCAAATAAAAGTTTGTATCTTGGAGCGAATTAGAGATGAAGAAAAATTTTCATCTTTAGATGAGCTTGTTCAGCGCTTAAAAGAAGATGAGCAACTGACTAGAGAATATTTTGATAACCATGTGGAAAAAAGCATTTCAACCAGTAGATAATTCACCTTTAATTATTTTCCGAATCTTTTTTGGATTTTTATTTGCGTGCGAATCTTTTGGTGCTATTGCTACAGGTTGGGTAAGAGAAAATCTGGTTGATGTTCAGCTTACTTTTTCGCATATTCATATGGATTTTCTACAAGTGCTTGTAGGTCCGCAAATGTATGTTTATTTTTTTGTTATGGGCTTGGCATCTTTGGGTGTTATGCTTGGCTATCGTTATAAATGGTCTATTATTTTGCTAACGATTTTATGGGCAGGTGCTTATTTTCTTCAAAAAACATCCTATAACAATCATTATTATCTGTTGGTTGTTGTTTGTATTTATATGTGTTTTTTACCTGCAGCAGCTTATTGTTCGCTTGATGCAAAAGCGAAACGGATAAAAGAAGAATATAAAATGCCTAATTATGTTCGATGGATTTTTATTTATCAAATTGCATTGGTTTACGGATTTGGTACATTAGCCAAGTTTTATCCAGATTGGCTAGACGGAACTTTTACAAGATTAATGTATGAGAGTGTAGATTTACCCGAAACGATAAAAAAATTATTTACATATCCTTCATTTTATTTAGCAATTGCTTATTTAGGAATTATATACGATGGATTAATCATTCCTGCTTTGCTTTGGAAAAAAACAAGAACATTAGCGTTAATTGCATCTTTAGTATTTCATCTGTTTAATTCAATTACCTTGCAAATAGGCATTTTCCCTTATTTTGCACTTACGTTTGCCTTATTTTTTTATCCGCCAGAGCAGATACGAGCAATATTTCTGAAACGAAAACCACAAATAAATTTTGCGGAGATAAAAGTACATACACCATTATTTAACCGATTTACAGCGAGTTTTTTGGTAATGTTTATGTTTTTTCAATTTCTACTTCCATTAAGACATTATGTAATTAAAGGAGATGTACTTTGGACAGACGAAGCTCATCGATTGAGTTGGAGAATGATGCTGCGATCAAGAAACGGATATACGCATTACAAAGTTGTTGATAAAAATACGGGCAATGCAACGGAATATGATTTAGATAATAAGCTTACTTATAAGCAAAAAAATGGTTTAATAACCCCAGATATGATTTGGCAAATGGCACAACATATTAAGCAAGAATATGCTAGAAAAGGAATAGATGTTGCTGTTTATGCAGATAGTTGGGTATCAATTAATGACAGAGATTATAGTCGATTTATTGATGAAAAAGTAGATTTAGCGAATGAGCCTTGGAATTATTTTTCACATCATTCTTGGATTTTGGAACGCCCATTTTAAAATAGAAAAGCCAGTATTTATTGTACTGGCTTTTTATATTCTTTTAATTCAAAATTTTCTTGAAAGGCTCCGTAGGTAAAGTAGTTAATCCAATCACCTAAGTTGATGTATTTAGATGAATTATTCAACTCAATAATCATCGGTAAATGACGATGTCCAAAAATGAAATAATCATAATGATTTATTTCTAATTTTCGTTTGGCATAAAGCACCAACCATTCGTTGTCTTCACCTAAAAATTTAACGTCATCGGCACCAGAAATTAGTTTGTTTTTAACTGATAAATATTGAGCCAAACGCACACCAATATCAGGATGCAACCAACGAAAAAACCATTTGGCTACTTTGTTGGTGAAAACTTTTTTCATTCGTTTGTAGCCCAAATCTCCAGGTCCTAATCCATCTCCATGGCCAATAAAAAAACTTTTCCCGTTAATTAGAAATGTTTTCGGCTCATGATAAACAGGAATGCCAAGTTCGGTTTCAAAATAATCGCCCATCCATAAATCATGATTTCCTACAAAAAAGTAAATAGGAATTCCTTGGTCTTTTAATTGAGCAATTTTTCCTAAAACACGTACAAAACCTTTTGGAACAACTGTTTTGTATTCAAACCAGAAATCGAATAAGTCGCCAAGAATAAACAAAGCACCCATATCTTTTTCAGCTTCATTCAACCAATCCATAAATAATTTCTCTCGAATTAAACTGGATTGATGATTTGGAGCACCAAAATGATGATCTGAAGTGAAATAAACGGTTTTGTTTGTATTGATTTGTATACTCACGCTTTAGACTTATTAATTATCTTCCTGAAACCATTCTGCATAAGACGATTCGGTTTCTTGTAAACGCAATGAATGTAGAGCTAAGTTTTGCGGTAATCTACTTTTAATTTTCGCAGCAAAATCAATCGTCATATTTTCACTTGTTGGCTGATAATCTACCAAAATTACATGATGACCTCTTTCTTTCAACTCTGCAGCTAATTCTACGTGTGGTGTATTTTTATTAAAAACTGTTGCGTGATCAAAAATATCAACAATTTCTTCTTTTACTATTTTTTTTAGATCACTAAAGTCAATTACCATTCCAAATTTCACATTAGTTGTATCTGTAATTGGCGATCCGATAACTGTAACACTTAGTTTATAACTATGACCGTGAACGTTGCGGCACTTGCCATCATAGCCGTATAAGGCATGGCCTGTTTCGAAAGTAAATTGCTTTGTGATTCTAATTTTAGACATAATCAAAATTTTTACAAAGGTAGTAAAAATAGTAGAATCCCGACTTTATAAAAAATCGAGATTCTATGTATGAAAATCTATTAATTAGATTATAAAATTCTGTAGTTTAATTGCAATTTTACCATTGGGTAATATTTCATTAAATTTTTGTATTTGTCAATATCGCTAAAGTTATTTACATCAGAGTTAGAGACAGGAAGTGATTTTCCATTTTGAGTAATTTTATACTCGCCAGAAAATAGAACACCTGCTTCAAAACGAACGCCTAAACGTCTTTTAGAAACAACTCTTCCTAATCCAATGCCCAAATAAGGTTTAATTTTATTTCCTAAAGTAAGTTCCATATTAATACGACCTTCATTCATTGTAATAATGTGACCATCAAATTCTAGTTCAGGCCAATCATATCCAGGTTGTAACTGAGCGTCAGCTCCGGTTCTATTTACCACTCTACCTTTGGCACTTAATTTTGATTCTCCAATGTATAAACCTCCTGTAACATGAAATATTCCTTTTTTGAAAGGGTAAAAGTCTACAAGAATATTAGTATGAAACGTTTTTGCATTAATATTAGTAGCATAAGAAACTTCTTCTCCAAATACTTTTCGTAATACTCCTGTTGGGTCGTTGATATCAATAGAAGAATCTTCCGTTGTTACATCAACAAAATTTACTCCGGCTCTAAGTTTTAAATGAGATGCTAAAGGAGTTGCTACTTCAATTGTTGTTCCAAGGGTTGAAAAACCTACAGCAATATTTAAATGACTAAATGCTTTTTCGGTATAATGAGCGTCTCTTTGCTTTGTTTGCTCTTGTTCTTGCGCGCTGATGTTTGCTGTGTTTAACAAGCAAAAAGCTGAAAAACAAAGTAATAGTAATTCTTTTGTCTTTTTCATAGCATTTTTTTTCAAATGTAGTGAAATATATTAAAATGTTAAAACTTTATGTTAAATCAAATAACAAATGTAAGTTAAATCATTACTTGTTTTTGAATTTGTTAAGGGCATTTTTGGTAAAATCGGATAAGACCAAACTACCTGAAATTTGTGCTCTTTCAACTAATAAAGTATCCCAATGACTAGTGCCTTCCCAAAATATTTTTTTCATTTCAGTTAATGCTTCCGGATTATATTGACTTACTTTTTCAGCAAATTCAGCAATTTCACGATCCAATTTTTCTATCGAATCAAATAATTCATCATATAAACCATTTTTATGTGCCCAAGAAGCTGTTTTCCATTCATGAGCAGCCAAAGACATTGATGTAAAAGCTGTTTTACCTATTTTTCGACTTACTGCTGGTTCAATAACAAAAGGTCCAATTCCAATAGCAAGCTCAGAAAGTTTAATAGCTGCATTATCTGTTGCAAAAACATAATCACAAGATGCTGCCAAACCAACACCTCCACCAACTGTTTTTCCGTGAATTCTACCAATAAATAGTTTAGAGCTTTTGCGCATTGCATTAATTACATTGGCAAAACCAGAAAAAAAATCTTTTCCTGTTTTCTCATTTTCTATTTGTAGTAATTCATCAAATGACGCGCCTGCACAAAATGCTCCGTTTCCATCGCTTTTTAAAATAACAGTGGTTACAGCGGTTTCTTTCTCTAAATCATTAATTTTTTCAGTAAGTTCCTTTAACAAAAAGCTCGGAAACGAATTACTTGCTTCATTAAAAAATGTAAGTGTTGCAATAGCTTGGTTTATTTCTGTTTTTATGTAAGTAGTTGTACCCATAATTCTAATAGTTTTTGTCAAATTTATAAAAGAAAAGTGTTAACAGAAACTTTGCATGGTTGTTTTGTACAGCTGTAAAGTTCTATTTTTGTATTTTAGGTATTGAATTAGAAAGAAAATGACAAAATTTCAACAAGAGTTTATTTTGCCAAAGATTTGTTTTGGCGGCAATGTATTGGGTTGGACAGTAGACGAAAAAGATGCGTTTCGACTATTGGATATTTTATTGGATGAAGGCTTAAATTTTATCGATACGGCCAACAATTATTCGTATTGGGCACCACACAATGTAGGGGGAGAATCGGAAACGATTTTAGGCAAATGGTTTAAGGCGACTAAAAAACGTCACCAAGTTATTTTGGCTACCAAAGTGGGTGGAGCAATGCAAGGTGTGGAGCGCGGTTTGTCAAGAGCACAAATTATTGCGGGAGTAGAGGCTTCTTTAAAGCGATTGCAAACCGATTATATCGATTTGTATTATACCCACCACGACGATCTTACCACGCCTTTAGAAGAAGTGATGCAAACGTATAATGAATTGATTCAGCAAGGGAAGGTTCGTTACTTAGGCGCTTCTAATATGGCGGCAGACCGAATTATAGAAAGCAATGCAATAGCGCAACAAAAAGGATGGCAAGGCTATGAAGTGCTGCAACCTTTGTATAATTTGTACGATAGAGAAAAATACGAACAAGAATATGGCCCAATTGTAGAAAAAGAAGAATTGGCCGTAATGCCTTACTTTGCTTTAGCCAGTGGTTTTTTGAGCGGAAAATATCGTTCGTTGGAAGCTATTGAAAATAGTCCGAGAAAAGACTTTGTCAAAAAATACATCAACGAAAGAGGATTGCAAATTGTTGACGAATGCGAACGAATGGCTACACGATATAACGCTACGATTTCTGAAATAGCGATTGCTTGGTTACTGCATCAACCAACAATTACAGCTCCAATTGTCAGCGCGACTAATCTTGCGCAATTGCAAGGTTTGTTGAAATCGATGCAATTAAACCTTACCGAAGAAGACATCAAACGATTAAATGAAGTAAGTATTTATTAAAAACAAAAAAGGAGAAACCATTGCGCTTCTCCTTTTGTTTTTTAGTACGGAACTAAGTCAAAAGTATTGCTCTTTTTTTCTTGTTTTCCGTAATAGTCTTGACCGTTTATCTTCAAGAGCGTTTTGTATTTTTTATCCTTAATATTAATGGTGCGATCTTTTCTAATTTTTGCCAATTTATCTTCTTCTAGTTGAAAAGAAGGATTTGGATTAAAATCCTGATCTAATACTGTAGTAGCAATTGTTGCTTCGCTATTAAAATATTCATTGAATATAGAAGTTTGATAAGGAGAATAAAGTAAAGGCATTAAGGCGCCACCTCCACCTGTAAAATGACTATTTGATTTCAGTTCACGAACTTTTCCAAATCTAACAATATAATTGTCATCTACTGTAGTAATAAATATCCCTTTTAAACCGGCTCCTCCAATTTTGCTTAATATTCTATTTGGTTTATCTATTTCTTTTGAATGATCTCTAATGAGCTTAATATCAGTGTACATAACCACATCGCCTGTAATAAAATCAGAATCACGATTGTAGAAAATAGAATGCTCTTTGATAATAGTACCAGATAAATCACGGATGATGAAATTTAGAAATTTATTTCCTCCACAAAATTGTATTAACTTATCATCAAACAAAAAGGAATTTGAAGAATAAAAAACCGCTTCTGTTCTGTCGTAATTTTGATCAAAAATTTCGTGACTTTTGGCTTTACTAATTAAATCAATAGTAATTAAATCGGTTCTTCTTTTTGAACTATCAATAGTGATGTATAGTTTGTTACCTCTAACATAGTATTTGTTTTTTGCTGTTGCCATGATTAAGTTACTATCCTTATTATTCTCAATAAAGATTAATGGTGCAGTAAAATCAGAACCGATAACTTGAAATAGATTTAACGATTGCTTGTGTGAATCGGTAAAATCTTTTTCAGAAAAATCAAGTAAAGTTTCGTCTTTTATGTTAAAATTGGTATCTAAGCTGATCAGTTTTAAAGTACTTGTTCGGTTTACAATTTTTAAAACATAGAATAAACCTTCGTTAACAAAAGTAGCAAGTAATCTTTCTCCTTTTTCTTTTAAAAGAAATGGCTCAGCTAATGTATTGGTTCCATTAGTTAAATCGGTTGTAACTGCATTAATGTCTTTATTGCTAAGCCAAAAAGTAGTTAGGCTATTTTCATTGTTAAAAATAACACTTGAAAAAAGATTACTTTTTAAATCAACAGCAATATCAATAGTTTTTTCAACGTTTAGTTTAGCATCTGTTTTTATTACTTCTGATTTTTTAGTATCAAAAAGTAAAAAATAATTTTTGTCAAAAACTTGTTGATGATAAACATTATCAATGTTTTCTAAATGAGTAGGGAGCTTTATTTCTTGTGCCTTGCTCATCAATGTTGAAAGCACTACCAAAATAAAAATAGCTTTTGTAATAGTATTCATAGTTTGTTTTATGTGAAATTTGTGCAAATATAACCATAACGTTAACTTTTTAAAACAAACAGTTTTTGAAATGAAAAAGGGAGAAACCCAATGGTTTCTCCCTTTTTCATTATCTTGAGTAAAATTAATTACTAATTAATCGTTGCTCCGTTTGGCACGTTCTCAGCATCCGGATTTACAAAAACCAATTTTCCGTCTTGATCTTCCGTCATTAAAATCATTCCTTGGCTTTCAACACCGCGTAATGCTCTTGGTGCTAAGTTGGCTAAAACGGTTACGCGTTTTCCAATAATTTCTTCTGGTTTAAAATGCTCTGCAATTCCAGAAACTATGGTACGAACGTCAATTCCTGTATCTACTTTTAATACTAAAAGCTTATTTGCTTTTGGCATTTTTTCTGCTTCCAAAATTGTTCCTACGCGCAAATCCAATTTAGTAAAATCGTCAAAAGTAGCAACTTCTTTTTGCGGCTCAGCCGTTTTGTTGGCAGCTGCATTCGCTTTTTTAGAAGCTTCCAGTTTATCCAATTGTTTTTGAATTTCTTCGTCTTCAATCTTAGCAAATAATAATTCTGCTTGTCCAATTACGTGTTCAGCAGCCAACAATACTTTGTCTTGTCCTACTGTTTCCCACGTTATTGGCGTTTGAATTTTAAGAATAGATTTTAGCTTAGTTGCTGTAAATGGTAAGAAAGGTTCAGCCAATGTACTAAGTGCTGCTGCAATTTGTAGGGCAACATACATTTGAGTTTTTACTCTTTCTGGGTTTTCTTTAATTAATTTCCAAGGCTCTTCATCTGCCAAATATTTGTTTCCTAAACGAGCTACGTTCATCATTTCTGATAATGCTTCTCTAAAACGGTAACGATCGATAGAACTTTCTATTACTTGCGGATATGCTCTTAATTCTTGTAAAGTAGCAATATCTACTTCGCTAAATTCGTTAGGTGTAGGTACTTCTCCTTCATAGTATTTGTTGGTTAACACAACCACACGGTTAATGAAGTTACCAAAAATAGCTACTAACTCATTGTTGTTTCTCGCTTGAAAGTCTTTCCAAGTAAAATCGTTGTCTTTTGTTTCTGGAGCATTCGAAGTTAATGCATAACGCAATACATCTTGTTGTCCTGGAAATTCTTCTAAATATTCGTGCAACCAAACTGCCCAATTTTTAGAAGTAGATAATTTATTTCCTTCTAAATTCAAGAATTCGTTAGCGGGTACGTTATCAGGCATAATATAACTTCCTTCTGCTTTTAACATCGCAGGGAAAATTACACAATGGAATACAATATTGTCTTTTCCAATAAAATGAACCAATTTTGTATCTTCAGATTTCCAATAAGGTTCCCAATCTTTTCCTTCTCTTTCTGCCCATTCTTTGGTAGATGAGATGTAGCCAATCGGAGCATCAAACCAAACGTACAATACTTTTCCTTCCGCACCTTCAACAGGTACAGGAATTCCCCAATCTAAATCACGCGTTACAGCTCTTGGTTTTAAACCGTCCTCTAACCAAGATTTTACTTGTCCGTAAACATTTGGTTTCCAATCGTTTTTATGTCCTTCTAAAATCCATTCGCGCAAAAATGCATCGTATTGATCCAAAGGTAAAAACCAGTGTTTTGTCGATTTTAAAATTGGCTTAGATCCAGTAATAGTTGACTTAGGATTGATTAAGTCTGTTGCGTTTAACGAAGTTCCACATTTTTCACATTGATCTCCGTACGCTTCTTCGTTGCTACATTTCGGACAAGTACCTGTTACAAAACGATCGGCCAAAAACTGTTGTGCTTCAGCGTCGTATAATTGTTCTGTTACCTCTTCGATGAATTTACCTTCGTTGTATAATTTTTTGAAGAACTCTGAAGCAGTCTGATGATGAATAGACGACGAAGTTCTTGAATAATTGTCAAATGAAATACCAAAATCAGCAAAAGATTGCTTGATAATGCCATTGTACTTATCGATTACTTGTTGAGGTGTAATCCCCTCTTTTTTAGCTTTCATAGAAATAGCTACACCGTGCTCGTCGCTTCCACAAATAAAG
>JASLED010000080.1 GCA_030151255.1 Flavobacterium sp. | reverse complement strand
AAAAAGGAATGTTGGAAGAGTACGAAGTAAATTATGGTAGAAAGGGAAGCCAACGAATAGTACGAACGAAAGATTTTAGAAAAGAGGAAGAAGAATAAGATAAAGACGAAGTAGTCAACCCCAAAAGGACGACTACTTTTTTTGTTTATAAGAAGAGGACAACTACAACAAATTATCATTTGAAAGATACGACAGTAGTAGTTTAGCATTTTCATCGCTGTTAATTTTAATGTAGGAATTAAAAGATTTTTCTGTTTTATGCCCTGTGATGAGCATAATAACACGACAAGGAACGCCTTTTTTAAATAAGTTAGTAGCAAAAGAGCGTCGAGCAGTATGCGTAGTAATGAGTTGGTATTTAGCAAAACGTTGTTCGACACGACTAACACCTTTGCTTCTCACTTTGATGACAACCTCGTTTAAACCAGCGAGCTCGCCAATTTGTTTGAGGTATTTATTCATTGTAAGACTGTTGCAAACATGCGGAAAACCATTAGAAGACAGCCTATAAGTAGTCATAATATTTCTAACGGGTTCCAAAAGAGGAATAGTAATCCATTGGTCGGTTTTTTGAGTTTTGATTTTAATAGTGTTGTTGGATATTTGTTCTTTATTCAACGAAGAAATATCGCTAAAACGCAGCCCAGTGTAACACCCAATGATAAAACAATCGCGAACACTTTGCATAGTTGTATTGTGCGATAAATCTAAATCAATAATTCGTTTAAGCTCGTCTTCACTTAAGTAAATGTTGTTTACTTCTTCCGAAAGCACTTTGAAGTTTTTGTGTTTGTACGCTACATTTTGATGAATATTATTGTCGAAAGCGTCGTTTAGAATCCCTTTTAAAATGCGAATAGCTCTGCCAAAACCATTAGTGTGATAACTTTGCACCGAAGTATAAAAGTGAAGAAAATCGTAGTAGAACGAAAGATTAAACGACTGCCAATGTAAAGTAACATTAGAGTATGATTGATATTGTAGAAGCTTGTTTACAACGGTTGTATACGTTTTAATTGTCGAATGACATTTGTGTTTTTTGCTTTGTTCAATGTATTGATCACAGTAATCAAAGAATGAAATAGAAGTAGATGCAACAGCATTTTGCTTTTGAGTATACAGTTGTTTAACCAAAGAAGCAGTAGGATTTTGATTGTTTGTTAAACATTGATTGACAATATCTTCGATGCGTTGTTTAAAACTGCGTAAATACGTATTAAAAGATAAATGAGATGAATATGCCTTTTTACAACATTGATTACTAATATCCCAAAGATGATCTTCGATATTTTTAGAAGTAAAGAACAACACCGTTTTTTTATTATGTGTATAGCGAAGCATAATCATAGAAGCTTTACTATTTACTTTGCGTTGGTGTTGCGATTTAGAAAGAATGAATTTAACGGTTGCCATATACGATTGATTTTATAAGGTAACATTACGTTAAAAAGTAGTAGCGCACCACAGTAGAAAACTCTAAAAAATAATAAAAAGACAACTGACTATTAAACGACAAAAAGTTGTATTTTACTGCGATGAAAACACAGTTGAAAACACGAAGGAAAATACAAAAGTAAGCGCACTTTGCAGTAGCACTGAAAAACGAGCAGCGTTTAAAGTAGCATGAATAGTGGTATTTAGAAAACAGTACATCGTCTCATAGCGACCATTTAGGCAGTAGCACATACATAACAGATATCTTTGGAAAACCATGCCAATACATAGAATACCTGCCATTTGGTGAGGTTATGGTAGAGCAGAGCACCAATAATATCTTTGAGAATGTGTATAAGTTTAATGGAAAAGAGCTCGATGAAAGTACAGGTTACTATTATTATGGCGCACGCTATTACGATCCAGGAGCAAGTATATTTTTGAGTGTGGATCCAGCTGCTGCTGAATATCCTAATATAAACCCATATACTTATGTTGCTAATAATCCGATTAATGCAATTGATCCTGATGGAAGAAGAATTGTGTTTATAGCAGGAGGCAATAGATATACTTTTAATGGAAAAAATTTATTTAATGGAAAAGGGGTAATGGTTAATCCTAAGAGCTATGAAGGAAAACATTTAGGTAAAATTGTGAATGCTTATATGAATCTTGCTAAAATTGACACTCATTATAAGAAACAAATAGAAACATTGATTAATAGTAAAAATGATCATTTAATTGATGCAGATAGTAGGTCTTATAGTGGAGGACAAGTAAAAGGAGGAAATGAATTTGATAGTAAGAAAATAACCCAAGAGAAAGTAATAAAAGGTGAATCAGTAGGAAGTACTACTATTTTTAATTTTAATGAATCATTGAATTCAAGTTTTGAGGATAAGTTTGGTGTCCCAAAAACAAAGGAAACTACAGTAGCGCATGAACTTAGGCATCAATATGATTATGAGACTGGAAATATGAAGGATTCTTAATGCAGGTATCCGAATAACTATTTCTAATCACAATCAAATCGATCAAATTAAAGAGTTAGCAGCAGTTTTAAATACTGAATTTCCATTAGCATTAAAAGAAACCAATAACTCAATGGAATTCATTAATAAGGCTTTTGGAATATCTAATAGGAGCATTAATGAAATAGCTACAAATTTTAAAGTTTTTGTTTTTAAAAGTATAAAAGAAATCGATAAAATAGTATGGAATAATTTATTAGGTAAAGACAATGCTCTTGATTATGAGGGAATGCTATTTGTCGAAACGTACTTTGGAAACTTAGACAGTAAAAATCTCAACTATATGGATTTTAGTTATATAAAAATAGAATCACAGGAAGGAGAAGTATTGGCACTTGCATCAGTCTCAATGGCTTTATGGAAGGAAGATATGTTATCTAGCGAGTTAGTTTCTGAAAAACTTGAAAAAATACGTAAAAAGGACCCACTTTTTTTGGTTAATAAGACACTTAGTACAGGATCTACTTTTACAGAAGGCAATCATATTTATATAGATAAAAATTATAAAAACCAAAGAGAACTGAAAGACGTTTTTTTATATACTTTAGAACAAGAGTTCAGTTTAAAGGAAGCTTCTAAAATGGTTTTAAGAGATTTTTATAAAGGTGATACTCTTAGTAATTATTTCTTAGATAAAGGATATTTGGTTGTTGAGATGCCACAAACTGCCATTTTTGAATCCTTTGATTTTACAAATACTTTAGATTTCGAAAATATCTTATCAAAAAGATCAAAACGTCATTTTAAAAATGATATACTTCCATTTACAAATAAATATGAAATAAAAATTCAAGAACAACTGTCTGATTCTGATTTAAAAAAAGCGTATGAACTTTTTTTGATTGTTAAACAAAACAATTTAGCAATCAACAATTTTACTTATGATTTCGGTCTCTTTGCAGCTATGAATGAAAATAGCCATTGGTCATTTTTAACGGCTTTAGATCCATTAAATAATCAAATGATTGGAGTTGTTTTTTGTTATCAAAATAAGACCAATAATTCATTTAATCCTGTTTTAATAGGTATGAACGACTTGGAGCAAGATCGCTTATTACTTTATCGTCAGTTACTTTTTCAAACTATTCTTTACGCTAAGAAAGCAAAATTTGAGAAAAGTTATTTTGGAGTATCAGCCATTTTTGAAAAAAGAAAACTTGGAGCAAAGGTATTCGATAAAGAAGCTTATGTACAACTCATAGATCATTATGCTGCTGATTTTTTAGAAAGTTTTAAATGATATTTTTTTCTTGAGTAATTGTAATGTAAACCCCTGTTACTAATAAATAACTTTATTCATGGATGTTTTTAATGATAAATTGAATATAATTAGAAAAAAAGAACGAAAAATTTCTTTTACATCATCTTGTATTATAGAAGAATCATATCAAATGATTTTACTTCTAAAGGATTTACTTTTAGAATTAAAAACCATTGTATTAAACAAGGGTTTTAAAACAGAAATGGAAGAAATCTATTTCTTCAAAATGGTAAAACCTGAAGTTTTGGGAAAGCTCATCTATTACAATAAAGTGTATCGAATTGAAACAGCTTGTCCTGTAAACAACGGAAAGTTATTTGTAAAATATTTTACCAAACATTTAGAACAATTAAAAATAAGTTATAATGAATATGTTTGTAATTCAGATTTTTATAAATATTATAAGTCAAAAAGAACAGATTTAGATTCCAAATTTTTTAGACTTAATCAAATTGATTTACACGGAGGACTAAATAGTATTGTTTTTGAGATTGATGAAAATTTTTCAACTTATTATGATTATAAAGTTTCAAGAATTATATCGAACGACTTATTATATGAATATTTGATACAGCGAATGGACTCCGAAGAAAAGCCATCTATTTTTCAAAATCAATCTATGGATAATTATAATAAAGATGTGTTTTGGACCGATTCGAAAAATGCATTGATTGAACTGATTTATGCTTTGCATGCTTCTGGTGCGGTTTCAAACGGACAGATTGGAATTTCTAAGATGAGTATGGTTTTTGAAATTATTTTTAGGGTAAAATTAGGTGATTTACATCATTCCTTTCATAGGATGAAAGACAGATCGGGAAGTAAAACGGCATTCTTAGATCATTTAAAAGCAAATTTAGAAAAGTATATGGACAAGGATTTGTGAAATATTATAATTAATTAAAACACTGTAAGTTTTTAAATCTTACAGTGTTTTTCTAGTAATGACATAGAATTTATGTTGTTGACCAAAGTTAAGACTGCACCAAATGTTGTAAATCAGGATCATTCTTAATTCGTTTCATTTCCGTTTCAACGATCTGTAAAACATCTTGTTTTATTTGTCTGTAATTACACTCAATTTCCTGTTTCATATTATTGTTACCATTTTTATCGTTAAAAGATAAAATTTGAGGAATCTTCTGATAAGTTTTCGTTTCAGTAGCTACTTTTTCATTGTTCACAACAATTTCAGCGTGAAATATCTTTTGCTCAATACGTTCATTAAAATTATCGGATACAGCACCAACAAACATACCTTGAGTTAAGGTTGAGATTTTGGAAGCTGGTATTAAACTATCCAGTTGTGTTGAAATAGAAGTAGATTTATCATTTCGGTTGATTGTTATACTTTGACGTTTTTGCAATACTTTACCAAATCTTTCTGATAAGTTCCTTGCTGTTTCTCCCACGACCTGCCCACTGAAAATATTACCAACGGTATTTTGAATGACTTTAGCTTCTTTATCCCCGTAATCACGAATAAGTTGCGAAAAATCCTGAAAACCCAAACAAACAGCCACTTTGTTACTTCGAGCTGTAGCAATCAAATTGTCCAAACCTCTAAAGTAAATCGTTGGTAATTCATCAATAATAACCGAACTTTTCAATTGACCTTTTTTGTTGATGAGTTTCACAATTCTAGAATTGTATAAACCTAATGCGGCAGAATAAATATTTTGACGATCTGGATTATTACCCACACATAAAATCTTTGGTTCTTTCGGATTATTAATATCCAGTGAAAAATCATCTCCGGTCATTACCCAGTACAAGCTAGGGGAAATCATTCTTGACAATGGAATTTTTGCCGAAGCAATTTGTCCTTGTAACTGGTCTTGTGCTCCGCTTTGCCATGCATCCATAAATGGTGATAAATAATTTTCTAAATCGGGATAAGAAGTCAGAATAGTAAATACGTCTGAATACTTTTTATTCAGCAATTCAATTGCATGTGGAAAGGTGCAGTACTTCCCATTTTCATAGATTTTGAGAAACCAAATAATAGCTGCCAACAAGATGATTGGAGATTCAACAAAGAAATCGCCTTGCTTTTGAATCCACGATCGGTTGAGATTTAACATGATAGTATAAGCTGCTTCGTAGGCATCTGAAATGTCCGTCATAAATTCAGGATTTAACGGATTGCAACGATGACTTTTTCTTGGATCATCAAAGTTGATTACATAGAACTTTGGTGGAACTTGATAGTTATCTTGATATTTTAAGAGATGATTATAGGCAATAGTGGAAAGATCATCGAATTTGAAATCATAAATGTACATTGAAAAACCTTTCTCTATGTGTTGCTTGATATAGTTGTTTATGATGGCGTAGGATTTTCCAGAGCCGGGAGTACCAAGTACAATCGAGGCTCGAAAAGGGTTGACGACATTAATCCAACCATCATTCCATTTGCCTTTGTAATAAAACTTCGTAGGAAGATTGACGGAGTATTCATTTTCCATCAGACGGGTTTCCTGCCCAAAACTCTCATTTTCATTATTGAAAACATCGTCCATCAGATTGTTGTGGAGTAGTCGGCTCATCCATACTCCCGACATGAGAAAGGTTATATATCCCAAACACGTTGTAAGGATGTAAAGCGATGTGGCAATCTCTGCCGACAATTTCAATAAAGGGGTGTTCAAAAAGAACAGTACAAAGCCAATGACTAAGGCAGTGTAAATCTTACCCCATGTTATCTTTTCATTCTTTACTCCCTTAGTACCAAGACAGCTTAACGCCAATAATACCAGTGCAAAAATCTTGGTGTAAAGCGTGTGTTCAAAGAGTCCTGCGGTACGGTTGAAATTGGTCAATATCTTACCGATGATTTCCAGTGTCCATCCCCGTTCGGCAAAGAAACTGTAACAGAACCAGTAAAAGTGCATCAGTACCAACAGAATACTTACAGCACGCATAAAAGCCATGATTTTGGCAAGTCCTCTTAAATCATCTTCTCCTTGCATTGTTTTAACTTTAATGTTCGGGCGTGAATTTAAGAGCTATCTAGAATGGCTATAATTATATGGCAGTAGTTGACGGTTAGTGGTGGTGTTTGGCTTGATTTTCATTATCAGTAAGTCACATCGTGATAGGATTTTATAAAAGCAGTTTCAATAAATATGAGATAGTTGCTATTAATATACATCAATAAAAAGATGAACTTCACAACTATACCTTCAATATTTCCTTTAGTTTAGCAAACAGTTGAGCATGTTTATCTGGATTGTTAACTTTTAGATTGTTGAGATTTATCATTTTCCATTTCACACCAGGAAAATCTGCATATGGGTAAATGTTCCAGTCAGGGTTAAGATTTTTAAAACTCAAAAGAAACCGCTTGTCAGTCTCTGTTAGTTGTTGATTAATAACAGTTATTAATTCCAAACGGGTTCTTTCGTAGTCCTCATACGTAAAATCTTCTACAGTCATCCCATCAAACTGATTTTCAAAGGCGGAATGCTGGTCAAGTAAGTGTGGATTCAGCATTTCGTAAATTGGTCTTTCACTGCATAACAGCATTAATATGAAACCTTCTTTGATTTCTTGGTTAAATCCTTCATTTTCCAAAAGATACTTAACATCAAACAAATCTCTTGGATGCTGTCGATCCAGAGCAGCGCATATCTTTCCACCATAAAGCTGACCAGTAGATACCGAAGAGATTTCACAAAACGCCTCGTAAGTTTCCTGTGCCTTTGCACATAATATTCTTGTTTGGAGATCTCCCAAGAGACCACGGTTCATCACACTCACTTCAATCTTAACGACAACATCTTTTACGTTTATGATCAACTTAACTTCTTTTTCTTTAAGATTGGTTTCAGCATCTGGAATTATTTTTTTTATGCTTTCTTCAATCTTCGCCAGTCCTGCCAACATATTTGAAAGCGAAGTATCTCTATCCTCTAAAGGAATGTAGGTCAAATCTATATCAACCGATAACCTTACCATATCTCTTACAAACAGATTAATACATGTGCCTCCATGAAGGGCAAATATCTTCTCTTTAGCTACTTCTGGTATGATCTGAAGCAAGAGCTTGACTTGCTTTTCGTACATTTCTTTTTTCATATCTGCTATATTTTAGGAATTGTAATCTGATATTTAGGTATGTAGATACCATTTTTCACAAGGCTTCGTTTTCCCTTTCCAAGATCTATTTCATCAGTCTTTATATATTTAAACCATGCGTGATCTGCTTTTTCAGCGAAATACATAAACAGCCGTTTTACTTTAACAGAGCTACACTGTTTCAATAACGTTTCCACTTTATTAGGCAATAGATTATTCAGCCCTTCCATCAATTCATAACATTCGATATAACTTACCGGTTCATTTGCAAGGTATATACATTCCATTAAGGCTCGTACAGCTCCTGATATCTTGATATTAAAATTGCCAACGTTATAATCTACCAAATCTATATTCGGTGGTAACATTGAGGTGGTATAATACATGATCTCTACATCCCATTGATGTTTTTTGAACCATGCCGGCAACTCTTCTTTTACAGATCCGAAGACAGTTGCTTTTCGTGCATTCATTTCCAGATAATGTGATCGGCCTGAAAGTGCTAACGCAGTCTTTCCTCCAGGGTGTATCGAAGTTTTAGCATGTTGTTGTAATGCATATATAGCTCCCAGATAATCAACATCATCTCCCGAACGTATCATCGCTCCCGTCCCTATGGAGGTAAGCCAATTACTTTTCCGATAGGCTTTCTGTAGATCATAACTGTAACCGTTATCTTCCAGCCATTGAGAAAGAAAAACAATACCTGAAGGAAGCTCAGTCATCAACCTGTTTATTTTACTTGATTTAAAGGTATTCATACTACTTATTTAACAGACAAAATAAACTTAAAACTTATTTTGTTTATTTTAAACTGAATAAAGGTATTAAAAATACCATAATTAAAATAGAAATAAACCAAAAAAATTATTTTAAAACTTCCTTCTTCGTTTTTTCTTTTTCATCATCCTATTAGCAAAATCCTGTTCCTCATAATCTTCGTCCTGTGTTTCGGGTAATAACCCTCCTAAAGATTCAATCAAACCATCTTCATGTTTGGGTTCTGTATTAAGAAAATCAAATAAGCAATGAGGTTCTTCTTTAGCAAGATTCGCATCATTCTTTATAGATAGTTTCGGTGCTAATTCAATAGTATCTTTGATGTCGGGTTTAATGTTATTATTCCAATAATCATTGAAGGTATTTGCTGAAAGTTCTTTTCCTAATTGCGAACCGTTCCAAACCGATCTAGAATTATGATCTATAAATGTAATCCCATAAATACGGCCTGAATCATTTTTTCGAACCACGACGTTAATGCCTTGCTCTTTTAATTGCTTCTTAAAATTATGTTCGTTGTTTGTAGATTGCAGCGCGATGGTAACGGCTGATTGTAAAGTTTGTTTAGTCGGCGTATTTTTTAGAGTCTCTTTGCATTTTGAAAAGTGGACTTCTAAAGCAGTAAGTCCAGCATTTTTTCCGAAAAGCGAAGCTTTAAAAGGGTGTCCAGCTCTTTCACCTTTCTCATTTAATGGGATATACAACAATCCTCGTTGTACTTTCCCGTGTAATTCTCCTTCTACTTTTTCGGTAGTAATATTGAATAAAGAAAGTAGAGCGTTATATTCTCCTAAAGTCTGAAATTTGTAGTAATTCGGTAGGTGCCGAATGACTGATGCAATTTGACTTTTCACATCACCTACCTTATAATTCACAGGACGAAATATCTTATCTGTTTGTTTACGTTCTTTATCTGTGGCAGAGATTAATCCATGCTTTCTTTCCAATTCACGGCAAAGATTCATCGATCTCATTTTTTCAAATTTATCCGAAATCTTTTGACCATTTTCATTCACACAAACCGATACAATATGAATGTGACTACGGTCAATATCCGTGTGTTGAAACACCATAAAAGGCTGCTCACCATACCCCATTTCCTGCATATATTCCTGCGCTATTTCCCTAAATTTATCATCGCTAATCTGGTCTTTTGGATCGGGATTCAGTGAAATATGCAATGTATGTTTTTCAGTATTTCGGTTGGCAATCAAATAAGGCTCAAAAGATTGGGTTAATTGTGTTACCGTATATGCTCCGTTTGTTGTTTCAATTATTTTATTCGCGAACAAAATTTGTCCCTTTTCTTTCTCAACTTTTAGATTATTATATGCCAAAGCACCGTATAAATTTGAACTTCTTCCAATTTTAGCTATCATTTTTAAGGGTCTTTTTTTAGATATTTAGCTTCAAACTCTTCCATAATCTGAATGATTTTTTGGCATAAAATCGCCATTTCAGCCGTCTGTTTTTCCAATTTATAAAGGAAAGCTGCGGCTTTTTTCTCAGAAAAATGACGATATAACAACTTTACAATTTGATTATAATTCACTCCAATTGCTCGAAATTGACTGTGAAATGAAGTCAATCGCATATAAAAATCAACGGTTCCTTTGTCAATTTTAACGGATTTCATCTCCTTTCCGAATACTTGTGAAGTGATAAAATGTGCCTTTACCAGCATACCTGATTGTTCAAAAAGGGTTAGAAATCTAGCATGTTCTTCCTCTGTAAATGAAATCGAATACCGAATTTTAGCAGGATCTGTTTTCGTAGGTCTTCCTCCTTGTTTCCTTAGATTCTTTTTAATTACCATAATCATCCATTTTAATTCTTACAAAAAGCCGACTTCGGAGGATTTTTTGCCCCCGGCTAGGGCAAGTTGTTTTGAGCATCGGAATACTTTTCGAGCTGCTCAAAACACAACTTGCCGTGTTTTGGTAAACACAAAAATCCGCCCTTCGGGACGGATTCATTTTAACAGGGAATAACGGCATAAAGCCGTTTTGATTAAAGTCCATTTTGAAGGTTCGATTTTGCATAAGTCCATTAATAAAATTCATTTCACAAAATAAACCACTGTTTATGAAAGCATTGTTATTCGGAAGTAGGACAAACACTTCCTTTGAATGCCAAACGCTGCTACACATCAAATAGTAGCTAATTCTATCGCTTTATTTGCCTTATAATTTTAGTTCAGGATATAAAAATGAAAATCAGACAAAGAGGAAATTTGGCTTTAAATGCAAACGGTTTTAAATAAAAACATCAGGTTTTAAAAGCATAAAACTATAAAAGAGTAAAAGCATAAAAGCGGTAAAGCATTTTACCATTTGCAAGGTTTACGACCTGATTTAGCATATAGCTGACCAAGCAGAGAAGAATAAATATTAGAAAATATATGGCGAGAAATAAGGTAATAATCCGATTTACCCAACTTTCAAATTACCAAACAAATAAAATCTGTAACAATAAAATTTAGAATAATGGAAACAAAAAAGAAACCTTTAAAAATTAGTTTTTCAACGCCAAAAGGTGGTGTCGGAAAATCTACGATGACGACACTATTGTCCAGTGTCTTGCATTATCGATTAGGGTTTAATGTGCTTGTGATGGATTGCGATTTTCCACAACATAGTTTAGCCAATATGCGAGAACGGGATTTGAAGATGATTATGCAGAACGATTACCACAAAAGAGTCGCCATGAAACTGTATCAAAGCATTAATAAAAAGGCTTATCCCATCATCAGTTGTAAAGCCGAAACTGCCATATCAAAGGCTTTGGAATACGTGAATGAATCTCCAATAGAACCGGATATTATTTTTTTCGATCTCCCAGGAACCGCCAATTCAAAAGGTGTGCTGACGACTTTGAGAACGATGGATTTTATTTTTTCGCCAATTACTGCCGACCGTTTAGTTATGGAAAGTACGTTGAGTTTTACCAAAGCATTTCTTGGTTTACCCGAAACGAATGAATCTAACAAGAATCAAAAAATGTGGATGTTTTGGAACCAAGTCGATGGCCGAGAAAAGACTGGTGTTTACGAAGCGTACCAAAGTATTATTGATGAACTGGATTTGTCTGTCATGACTGCGAGAATAATGGATAGTAAACGTTTTAGAAAAGAGACCGACGACACGCCGAATAGTGTCTTTCGATCGAGTTTGTTGCCTGCCGAAACCCATTTGTTGAAAGCAACCAAAATGGATTTGTTTACTGAGGAGTTTTTAAAAATTATTAATCTATAAAACTATGAAATATGCCCACAGATAATAGAAGAAAAGACTTTGATAAGCCCGAAGTTGATGAAGAATTAATCATGAATATCATGAGTGGAAATCAGTCCTCAACGGCACCAAACACGAATCAACAAGAAGAAATACAAAAGGTTAAACCGAAAGAGAAGCTACGTAGTAGCTCCTCAAAAAAGATAGATTATGAAGACACGTTTCTCGTCAATCGCTTTCCTTCAGGACGAAGTGGTAAGGTCGTTTATATACGTCCCGAATATCACGAAAGGCTGTTGCGAATTGTACAACTGACAAGAGAAGAACGAACAACGCTTTACTCATACATCGACAATATTTTGGAGCATCACTTCAAGGAATTTGGCGATGATATTACGGATTATTTTAATGAAAAATTTAAACCACTTTTTTAGCTATGGAAACAGTAATTATTATTTGCCTTTTGATTGTTATTGCCTTGCTTTTGCAGGACAAGATTGTCATTCGATGGAAATCGAAACAAAACCCAACTCAACAGAAAGTCAATCTGAATCTGCCCGATATTATGGGACAACCAAAACCTGTAAGAAGCCAATCCGTTCCAAATTCTGCCACTAAACGCCAAATAGCGGAACCGGAAGTAAATCCAGATAATTTAGATATTGAATACGACAAAAATGAAATCGTTGATATTCAAATTCCGAAGGAAAAACTGGATGAGGTTTTCAATAATGAACCTGATTTAGCCGAAGAAGAGGAAGATTTAAACAGATTGAAAGCGTCCGATAGCGATGACGGTTTTGCTCAAGGCGTTACCTTTGAGGAACTAAACAACGTCGGAATTTTGCTTCAAAAAGAAACGTTAGAACCACCCCAAAAGGAAACTGCCTTTAATATCGTTCAACGTTTACAAGGGACTGAATTACTTGCTCTGCTGGAGAGCTCAATGGATGATGCGTCACGGAAAATTGCCAAGCTTTTGGATGGTAGCCTCAATGCTGGTTCTTTCACTTTGGAGAATGATGATTTTGATATTGAGGAGTTTGTGTGAGCAAACTCCCTTTGTTTCGACAAGTTTCTTTCAATCTATATCATCAAACACTACTGTCGAGTATTCATAGTTATATTCAAGCAGATGTACTGTTGGTAGTTTTCCCTCAGGCGCATGATAAGAATGTACCTGTCGATACTTCTCTGAAATTAGATGTAAATTTTTTCTCGCCCTCGAAGCTAATACATAAAGCATCTTTTTTGAATTTATATACCCATTTGGATCATTAAAATGTGGCAAATAATCATTTAAAAGAGCAAAGCCAATAACTGTATCATATTCTTCCCCCTTAGTTCCATGAATTGTTGACACTGTAATGCCATCTTTCTGTTTAAACACTTTTTTAAAATATTCTAAGTCGGAAATATCGGTGTTCCCTTCTTTAATCAATTTATTAATTCGATCTTCAGAACTTGAAAAAAAAGAATTAAAATGATCATCCAATAAAGGGAAATTTGGAAGTGTAATTTTCAGTTTTTCGCAAACCTTATTAAAGAACGTTTTCAGAAAAATTAAGCCGTCAGTCTCGTTTATTTCAAAAGAATTACAAATTCTTAAAAATTCTTTACTACTTACACTAGAAACATCAACACCTACAGTATCCAATTCATTTAATATTTCTTTGCTCCACCTTAATCTTCTTACATACATAAATGGCGATGGTTCTGTTAATGCTACTCTTGAAACCTTGAACCAGAAATTATCAATATCTCTAGAAAATGGTGCCATCCCTGGTCCGTCGAAACTAAAATCAGGAAGTCTGATGATAAGTTTTCTTGTTACACTAGCAATATGTACCCATTGTGGAGCAGCAATACATATTTCGTTTGGGCTAATTCCGGCTGTTTCTACATTATACAAAATCAACTGAGCTAATTCTTCAATTAAGTCATCTACTGATACAGCTGAATTAAATGTAATTGTACTTTGGTAATCTTTTCCATTACCAAATGCAATGATTGGTGTTTCATAAGTTTTATAATAATCAAAATAGCTGATAATAGCCGACGATGATCTATAGTTTTTATCTAAGCTTAATTGGGTCAATTCAAATCCTAATAAATTTTCTAATTCGTCTTTAGGCATTGGGTAACCTCCCAGCGAGTCGTAAATAGATTGGTTTGGGTCGCCAACAATAAGTGTTTTTGAATTGCCTTTGTTTACGTTTAATATTTTAGCGATAATGTGATACTGTATTTCCTTAGTATCCTGATACTCATCAATTAAAATAAAAGGAAATAATTTGGATAGAATATTTGCTACAACTGGCCTTGATTTTAATATTTCATAAGCATAAAAAAGTATCTGCTCAAAATCCAATTGATTGTTGTTTTTTAATATCCCAAAATATTCCTGTAAAATAGCTTTTATATGGTTATTTTGGTTGCTACTTTTTGAGGTAAACTTGTAAGTTCCTTTTATGGTAGCATAATATTGAAAATCATAAAAACTTACTTTAGGATTTGTATATTTAGCACACAAGTTAGTCAACAGCTCTTGTGTATCATATGAATTAATAACTTTAAAACCATTTTTCAAGCGTTCGGAATACAAATGATATGGTTTTAAAATCCATTCCATACAAAAAGAATGGATAGTGCCAATCCACAACTGTGTAGTGTCAACACCTAATAATTCTACACGCTCCTTTATCTCATCGGACGCCCTGTTGGTGTAGGTTATAGCTATTACGAACTCCTTGTCTGATTTCAACCTGCTTAATTCATAAGCTATTTTAAATGTAAGGGTTCTAGTTTTACCGCTTCCGGGACAAGCAATAAGAAGTACGCTATTATCTTCAAGAATAGCGCCTTCCTGTTCTTTATTGATACTGTCTTTTTCCCAAATAAACATAACTACTTCAGTTTATCTATTAAGGTTAAAATCTGGTCGTTTGGTAGTACAAGGTCAAAGTCAAAAGCTAAGTCTTCCAATTTATTTGTTCCGTTTCTATATTTCAAAAGCTCTGCATTACAACTTGTAAAATCTATAGTATTATCGTCATCAAAGTGCTTATTCATTCTATACTGGATAATGTCAGCAACAATGCTTGAAGAATAGGTCTCTTTTGCAAAAAAGATAGCGTCAAGAATATATTTAGGTATTACTGTTTTATAAAAAATATGTTTACCTAACATAATTGCAAACCAACCTTTTCCTTCTTGCTTTGCCATAGTAAGTACACGTCTACCGTATATCGCCACATCATCGTCTTCAATATCTGTTACTGATTGATCTCTCGTTGGTTGATCTACGTAAACTTGATCAATTATTTGTATAATTTCCCATTCATTTCCTTCAGTAATAAAGTCAACCTCAAAAGTATGTTTTGCATAAAAAACTTTTATCCACTTGTTGCTCGCTTCAAGGACATCTAATTTTGCTTTTCTTTCTAAACCCTTTCTTTGAGAACTCGCAACTTTCTTCTTATACTTTTTCAAAGCATCACTATCTCCAACATTTTCAGTAGTATCGCAGATAGCATCGTCTAAATCAGTAAGAATAGCACATTTCCTTTGTATCCTGTCATCATGGAATAGTTGTGCAATATTTTCAAACCCTGTGCTTCTAATGTTTATCAAACTTATTCCCAACTCGTCCAAACTTATCCCTAAAACTTTCTTCACCATAATTGGTATTAGAATTTCTTCGGCATCGCCCTCTACCAAAATTACACCTTTAGCAAAAAGCAAATTTGTTCTTACAGCATCCAAGTACCGTTGTACCTGATTGATACTTTCTTCACCTAGGCCTGTAGAAGGTTGGTAAACTTCTGCATAATTTAATTTTTTAGCTAAAATGTTTATGTTTTCTACATTACTGACTTCAGAGATTTGCGTAGAATGGGTAGAATATATGATTTGAGTATCGCCGTAATCTAATTTGTCGAACAATGTTTTTTGAATGTGATTATGGATATGAGCCTCTGGTTCCTCTATAATTAAGAAATTTGCGAAAGTATCTTTTGATTTTCGATATTTAAATTCCAAAAGTTTTAAGGTCAAGAAAATAAGATTAGCACCTCCTAAGCTTAACTCGTGGATACCGCCTTCATATTCTTCTCCTGGTTCTCCAATAAATAATTTCAAGGATTGAAGCAATTTTTCTGCTTCATCAGGAACACTTGATTTTATAGACAAGGATGAGGGTGAATAGGTAAGTCCAACAGCATCTTGAATTGTAGTTTTAATATCCTTACGGATAGTCTGTACATCAGGAAGCTCTTCAATACTTTTATTCAATTCAGTTACTAAATCACTGATAGGTTTGTAATCTACATCTTTTATTTCACCACTTTTATTTTTTAAAAGAGTAAGGAGCGGATTGGTTCTGTTATTATGAAAATCACTTACAACATCTCTTAATGCCTGTATAAAAGTAAATGAAACTTCTTTCGCTACAGATAATTGATGTGGAATTTTGGATCCAAATTTTGATGCATCAATAGCAGAAGGAAAAACGACACTTTCAAAATCACCTACGAGTTCTTTATACACTTCAGGGTCGTTAAAATCCGCTGTGCTTTTTCCTGTAAAAAAAGTTTCATAATTATCTAGAATGTTAATATCATCAAGTATAGCTTGTAATCCCGCTTTGTCGCCTTCAGCTAATTCAGAAAGTTTTTGCCTGATATCTGCTTTGGGGCGAAAAAAAAGATTGTAAGTAGCTTTTTCTACATAGTCCGCTTCAGCAATACCTGTTCCATGAATGAATAATGATTGAATGGCTTCCTCGTTATTTAGTTCATCAAACTCAATACTGATAATAATCCAATGACCTTTCCATCTTCCTTTGTCTAAAGTTCTATTAAAATCACCTTCAGTTAGTTTATAGGCAAACTGTAGAGAAGCATCTTCTAATAACAGCCTGATAGCTTTAAAAACGTTAGTTTTTCCTGAACCATTTTCACCTATAATGGTGTTAATTCCTTTATTGAAGTTAAAATAAGCATTTGAAAAATTTCGATAATTGACAAGGCTAACTTTAGATATATACATTAAAATTTGTGTATTAAAATTTAGATTTTCTCAAACAACTAATATAATACAATTTTAAATATTCATAAAGCCACCCCCAGCCAAACTCTTCCACCAACTTCCAATTTTCTAAACCCAACTCAATTCCATAAGACATTTGTTCCGAAAGCCCACAAAGTGTGGGTTAAGGATAACAAATTAATGTATTTCAATTATGGAAAAACAAAGAAACAAAATGATGCTGACCGCTTTGGTCATGCTATCGGCAATGGGTGCGTTTGCCCAAGGAAATGGTGCGGCGGGTATTACCGAAGCGACTCAAATGGTAACCTCGTATTTCGATCCTGCCACTCAATTAATTTACGCCATTGGTGCAGTCGTCGGATTGATTGGTGGTGTTAAGGTTTACAACAAATTCAGTTCGGGCGATCCCGACACCAGTAAAACGGCGGCTTCGTGGTTTGGTGCCTGTATCTTTCTGATTGTGGCAGCCACGATTCTACGTTCCTTCTTCTTGTAAAACCAATGCCCTATGAATACTTACAACATCAACAAAGGCATTGGCAGGACAGTGGAATTCAAAGGTTTGAAGGCACAATATCTGTTCATTTTTGCAGGTGGATTGCTCGGTACGCTCATTTTCGTGATGATTCTGTATATGGCTGGTGTAAGTAATTACATCTGTCTTTTTCTTGGAATTGGCGGTGCTTCACTCATCGTATGGCAAACCTTTTCGCTGAACAAAAAACACGGCGAACACGGACTAATGAAAATCGGTGCACGAAAAAGACATCCGAAATACATCATTTGTCGCAAGCTTGTGTATCGCTATTTAAAATTCACGCCTAAATCTAAAGCCGTATGAAAAATGTAGCCAAAACCGCCACGTTGGAAAACAAATTTCCACTCTTGGCAGTCGAAAACAATTGTATTCTTTCCAAAGATGCTGACATTACCGCCTGTTTTGAGGTGCAATTACCCGAACTGTTTACTGTAGCTTCTGCGGAGTACGAAGCGATTCATTCCGCTTGGCACAAGGCAATCAAGACCTTGCCCGATTTTACGATTGTTCACAAACAGGATTGGTATATCAAAGAAAATTATCAGCCTAATTTGACCGAAGACGATCAAAGTTTTCTATCCAAAAGCTATCAACGTCATTTCAATGAGCGACCGTTTTTGAACCACTATTGCTATCTGTTTCTGACCAAAACGACCAAAAATAGAATGCGCATGCAGAGCAATTTTTCATCGCTTTGCAAGGGAACGCTTATTCCGAAAGAAATCAACAAGGAAGCCATTCACCGATTTATGGAAGCGGTGGCTCAATTTGAGCGGATTGTGAATGATAGCGGGTTTATAAACCTGCGACGGTTGACCGAAGACGACATCGTCGGAACAGATGAAAAACAAGGATTATTGGAACAATATCTGACTTTGTCGAGAGAAAGCGGAACGGCTTTGCAAGACATCGCTTTAGGTGCTGAAGAAGTGCGCATCGGAAACAAAAGATTGTCATTGCACACCTTGTCCGATACGGACGATTTACCTGCAACCGTTTCGGCAGATACCCGATTTGAAAAACTGTCCACCGACCGAAGCGATTGCCGTTTGTCGTTTGCTGCTCCTGTTGGATTGTTGTTGAACTGCAATCACATTTACATAATATGCTTATTAAAATTTCAAAAGCTGGTACTCCCCATGCGACATATCGGGCAAAGGCACTTAATAACGGAGACTGCGCAAGCTGTACACGAAAGTTTTCATAATCCAGTATTTTACTTACAGCTGCGTAAATAAAGAGGGAGACAAAGAGCAAGCAAATTAGATATACAAAATTGTTTTTAAAAGAGATAGATATTTTCATGTCATCTATTTTTATCTCACAGTGGTTTATTCAAAATGATGCGTTTGCAAACTAAAATTATATTATTCGAACATCTCGTATTGAATTGATCACCACTATGTTAGTGTTTTACAAAACGAAATTAGAACAATAAAATAGAAGGATTGTTGAAAAAAACGATCCAAAATTTGTAAAAAACGATCCATTTTGCATTGTATAGAAGAATTAGAAACAAAAAAGCTGGCATAAGCCAGCTTCATAGTACAAGTATCCCATTTATCTCTTCCGTTCTAGTCTTCGAATGTCATTCTTTAATTCCATAAACATTTCTTCAATACTGCCGGGAGTAATGGTACTCCTCTTCTTGTCTTTTTTGCCCAGATTACATTTGAATTCCCATATCTGTTCAATCTCTGATGCCCTGATTTCATAAGGATTATAAAACGATTCGTCAGATTCAAGTATCAGTACATTTTTTTTATTTTTATTTAATCTTTTATAAACGATCCCATCATTTTTAGTCATAATAATATAAGTCCTCCCATCTACTACCTCACTTAGCCTCTCAATATATTTGGCGACAATAACATCACCATCTTCATGTGGAGGCATGGAATCCCCATCAACTGTAAACCCCCTATGAATACCCGAGCCTAAAAATGGCAGTGAAATACGTGGCAGGCTTTCGATATATTCCGGATCTGAATATCCATTCATATAGCCCGCTTTAGCTTTTTGCGTAACAATTTCTATAAAACTTTCACCATCATTATTCACTATCACTGGTAATAGAACCCTGTTATCTTCAAGCTTGACCAAATCATCAATTTTGACTTTTCTTACGTCAATGCATAGCAGGATGTCAATGCTGATCTGGTAATATTTTGATATCCTTTTCAATATTTCATAGGGGGCTTCTGAAGTCCCGTCTTCATACTTTGCATACCTCCCACGTGTTATTAAAAGGCTTGTAGCGACCTTTTCCTGCGAAATTTTCTTTTTCAACCTTAAGCTTCTGATGTTGTCGGAAAATAAAGACATATCGTTTTTGTTACAATTTGTATCAGCAAATATAATTTATTTGTTACAATCTGTACTAATTTTGTTTGGTACAAAAATGAAGGTTATGGGAAGGGCAATTGTGCACATGGATTTGGATACATTTTTTGTGTCCTGTGAGAGGCTTACTGATTCAAGATTGAATGGTATTCCATTGATTATTGGCGGAGGTGAAAGGGGTGTCGTTGCTTCATGCTCTTATGAAGCTAGAACTTTCGGCGTACGCTCTGCGATGCCAATTAGAATGGCATTGCGGTTATGTCCGCAGGCAAAAGTGATGAAAGGCGACATGGAATTATATTCCCGGTTATCACATGCAGTTACCGAGGTTATAGAAGAAAAAGCCCCCGTCATGGAGAAAGCCAGTATCGATGAATTTTATCTCGATATAACAGGGATGGATAAATTCTACGGTTCATATTTATGGACTAATGAGCTGGCTCAGTCTGTTACAAAAGAAACGGGCTTGCCGATTAGCTTTGCATTATCGGTCAATAAAACCGTATCCAAAATTGCAACCGGAGAAGGTAAGCCTAAAGGTAATCTTGAAATACCTGAAGATATGGTAAAACCTTTTCTTAATCCATTGTCTATTAGAAAAATACCGATGGTAGGCGATGCCACTTTTCAATTGTTATCACGCATAGGCGTCAGAAATATCCAGACACTTTCTGAAATGCCGGCTGAGGTACTACAGCAGATGATTGGTAAGAATGGAATCGAGTTATGGAAAAAAGCTAACGGTATTGACAACAATCCAGTTGAACCGTATACGGAGCGTAAATCAATTTCTACAGAGCATACTTTTTTACAAGATACCATAGATCTTGACAAACTCAAAAGAGTACTTCAAGGTATGGTGGAAAAACTTGCTTTTCAGCTTCGTTCGGAAGGCTGGCTTACTTCAACGGTGGTCATTAAAATACGCTATGCAAATTTCGATACCGAAACCAAACAATGCAGAGTTCAGTACACTTCTGCAGATCATATCCTGATGAAGAATGTAACAGACCTTTTCAATAAACTTTACCAGCGAAGGATGCGACTTCGACTAATTGGTATTCGCTTCAGCGGTTTGGTGAGAGGTACTTATCAGATCAACATGTTTGAAGACACCGAAGAAATGCTTTCGTTGTACCAGGCAATGGACAGAATGAAAACCCGATATGGTTTTGATGCAGTAATGCGTGGAGGTGGCGCAACATTCAAGCCCAACAATAAAAATGAAATATTAAAAAGAAAAAAATAAGCCATGTACCTGAATTGCCATTCATTTCATAGCCTTCGCTACGGAACTATACCGATTGACGAATTGGTGCAGCTGGGGATTCTATGCAAAGCAGAATCTATGGCACTTACTGACATCAATACGGTAACAGGCATTTACGATTTTATTAAATTATGTCAGGCTGCAGCTATAAAGCCCCTTATCGGAATTGAATTTCGTTGCCAGCATACATTGCGATATATTGGTCTTGCCCTAAACCGTGAAGGTTTAGGAGAAATGAACCGATTTTTGACAAAGCATAATTTTGAAGATTCAGCGCTTCCAGTTCTTGCGCCGACTTTCGAGAATGTTATAGTTATTTATCCTATCAGCAATGCCCCGACAAACTTACAGGAAAACGAATACATCGGTATCAAGCCTGATGAGCTTCTTATATTATATAAAGAAAAATGGAAAAACAGGTTAGATAAAATGGTGATGCTGCATCCTGTTACAATTAGGAATAAAAAAGAATATAACCTTCATAAAATATTACGTGCTGTCGATCTAAACGTGCTAGGGTCAAAATTAACTATGGAGGATTATTGCAGTGATTCAGAAAGAATGTTGCCCCTTTCAGAATTATTGGAAAAATATACGCTCTATCCTACTATTATTCAGAATACCCAAAGCATAATTGAAAGGTGCAATTTTAAATATGAATTCGGTATACCGCGCAATAAAAAATATTTCACCAACAGCCGCGATGAGGATATGCAACGGTTGAGAGAACTCGCCCAGGAAGGAATGATCAAAAAATATGGTCCTGATAATATTATTGCAAAACAGCGTGTTGACAAAGAGCTAAAAGTCATTGAAGAATTGGAGTTCAGCGGTTATTTTCTCATAACATGGGATATTATTAGATATAGTATCAGTATGGGCTTTTTGCACATAGGAAGAGGCAGCGGAGCTAACAGCATTATCGCATATTGTCTGGGCATTACCGATATCTGCCCTATTGAACTGGATTTGTATTTTGAGCGCTTTCTGAATGTAAACCGAAAAAGCCCGCCAGATTTCGATATTGACTGGTCATGGAAAGAACGTGATATAATATTAGAATATATCTTCGACCGCTACGGAGTTGAGCATGTTGCTTTCTGCGGCACCAATGTTGAGTTTAAATATCGGTCAATATTCAGGGAAGTTGGAAAAGTTTTTGGACTTCCAAAAGAGGAACTTGATGCCTTGGCTAAAAACCCGTTAGAACTTCACGATAATAATAAGGTGGTGAGGATGGTTCAGGAATACGGAATGATGCTTGAAAAATATCCCAATCAGAGAAGTATGCATTCATGTGGGATTTTGATTTCTGAAGAACCTATTACAAATTTTACAGTGCTGGAAATGCCACCAAAAGGATTTCCAATCGCACTGTTCGATATGCATGTGGCAGAAGATATTGGTTTTGAGAAATTCGATATTTTGAGCCAGCGCGGAATAGGCCATATTGATGATAGTGTCAAACTGATACGTAAGAACCGTGGTATAAATGTTGATATTAGGGATACATCGCTTTCTAAAGATGAGGCTTTGTGCAATCAATATTTGGGTCGTGGTCAAACTATTGGTTGTTTTTATATCGAAAGTCCCGCAATGCGCGGGCTTCTTAGAAGACTACAATGTAATAACTACAAGATACTTGTGGCCGCATCGTCCATTATTCGTCCTGGTGTTGCCCAAAGTGGAATGATGAAAGAATATATTTTCAGACACAACAACCCGACACAATTTGAATACTTCCATGAAGTATTTAAGGAGCAGCTCGGTGAGACGTATGGCATCATGGTATATCAGGAAGACGTAATAAAGATAGCCCTGCATTATGGAGGACTTCCCGCTGCAGATGGGGATATATTGCGCAGGGCTATGAGCGGAAAAGGAAGGTCGAAATCAGCCCTTCAGAAAGTAAAAGATAACTTTTTTGAATGCTGTGAGCGTCAAGGTCATCCTTTTGAACTTAGCCAGGAAATTTATCGCCAGATCGAATCGTTTGCCGGATATTCTTTCTGCAAAGCGCACTCAGCTTCGTATGCAGTAGAAAGCTATCAGAGCTTATATCTTAAAGTACATTATCCAATTGAATTTATGGTTGCGGTTATTAATAACCAAGGAGGTTTTTACAGAACTGAAGTATATGTGCATGAAGCCCGGATGTCAGGTGCCGTAATACATAATCCATGTGTAAATAAAAGCGAATATGAAACTACACTTTATGGTATCGACGTCTACCTTGGGTTTATGCATCTTGAAGGATTGGAAACCAAAGTAGCAGAGCACATAGTTAACGAGCGTCAATTAAATGGAGAATATAAATCACTGGAAGATTTTATAAATAGAATACCGATTGGCATCGAAGGAATCCAAATATTAATATTTATTGGAGCATTCCGTTTCACGGGAAAAACAAAGAACCAGTTATTAGTCATTGCAAGGCTGATACTGGTTAATTTCAAACCTGAAAATCGCAATTTGATGCTTCTTCAGGAACCAGTAAAGGAATACAATCTCCCGGTCTTAGAACGATCAAGGTTTGAAGATGCTTTCGATGAAATTGAATTATTAAGCTTCCCTGTTTCCTGCACTCCTTTTGATCTGCTGCAGACAAAATTCCGAGGCGATGTAATGGCAAAAAACTTATTACAACATCATAAAAAAACGGTAAAAATGCTGGCTTATTTAATCTCTCGAAAGCACGTTCCTACAAAGATGGGCGCAATGTTTTTTGGAACATGGATAGATGTAGAGGGAGAACTGTTTGATACGGCTCATTTTACTGGCAGCCTTAAAGAATATCCCTTTCAAGGAGGAGGATGTTATCTGCTGCTAGGAAATGTGGAGGTCGATTATCACTTTCCTACGATAACAGTAACCAAGATGGCTAAAATGCCTTTTATACCAGATCCAAGGTATTCTGAAAGTAGCGAAAAACAATACGATGCGCATAGAAATATCCGCGAGGATATAAGCATGACCCAGAGAGCGCCATACCCTCAGGAGCATGAGATAGGTCTGCCACGACATAAAATGGGAAGTGCCTGAAGATGATCAGTAAAGAAACCACGTAAAAATACTTGTTTTTACTTTTTGAGGTTTTTCCGTAAGGATATAGAAAAAATATTTTGTATGTTCGCTTCGGAAAAGTCTTACCTACTAAAAGCTAATTAGCTGTTTCATGTCCACGCCAAGCGCGTCAGCAAGATGTGTGAGATAAATTAGGGACGGACTAATCCTGCCGTTTTCAATACGGCTGATATAGGAGATATCCAAATCGCTGTCAATAGCAAGCTGGGCTTGAGTAAAGCCTTTGTCTTCGCGAATTTTCTTAAGGTTGGCTCCAAAATTTTGTAAATATTCTTTGTCTTTATCCCTCACAGGACAAAATTCAGAGTTCTAATAATAAATACTATAGGACGTACGTCCAAGTTAGAGATAAAGTGAGAAATAATAATCTTTTCGAAATTTACAAGCTTATTAAGATAGCCTTTTGCGTTTTTCTTTATACAGTACAAGCTTCTGGTCAATCTGTACCCAAGACAGATTTGCCCGTAATTCAACCAACTCTTCCAACTCTTATTTCACCGAGTATGGATAATTTTATTATACCTACGTCAAATTATTCAACATCATCTGGTAATACGTATCAGCAACAGCAGAATAAGCGTATCATGAAAGAAGTAGATCAGCATGAAAAGCTTCGTCAAGAGACTTTGTACAGTGTGAAATCTGACATAGATGAGCTACGATCTGAAATTCATTACGATTTACCATCTAAATCAAACATAGAGGGTACATCCGCATATAAGATTCTTTTTGATAAGATGCTTACGTTGGACGTAAATAATTTTTCCGTAAAAAGTGTAAATTTTGATATTGAAAATGCCTATTTCAACAACAAAGCAGATAAGTCCCAATTTGACCAAATTATACATCATACTGGAGAATTTCTGACTGCTAAAATGAAAGAATTAAAATATGACCACAATAGCAATTCAGCAAAAAACTACATACTGTTTCAATTTTTTTCGGAAGAAATGAAATTAGGGAAACAAACGCATTTGCCTTTCAAATACGATTTTGAAGATTATATGGGTGTTAAAGATTATTCAAAGATGTTTGTGTCCAAACTCCTTTCCACAGGTTCTGGACAGTGTCATTCATTGCCTCTATTATACCTTATTCTTGCAGAAGAAATTGGTGCGGAAGCTTATTTGTCTCTATCACCGAATCATTCATATATACGCTTTCCTGATGATCGCGGCAAATGGTATAACATTGAATTGACCAACGGAATGTTTTCAACAGAATCTTATATCTCTCAATCTGGTTATATCAAGTCGGAAGCCCTACAGAATAAGATTTATATGGAAAATTTATCAAAAAAGGAGCTACTATCAAAACACTTTTCAGATTTAGCTGAAGGCTATATTCATAAATTCGGGTATGATGAATTTGCTCAAAGCTTTATCGACAAGGCACTGGAATTGTATCCTAATAGCATATCAGCAAATATGATTAATGCAAATCTTGCTACTGTACGCGTGAAATATGTAGTGCAGCAATTAGGAATAAATATTTCTGATGCTAAGGAACGTGAAAGGATTCTCAATTATCCTAAAGCAGTGGAACTTCTTAAAGAAATGCAAAAGCAATATGCAGTTATTGATAATTTAGGATACGAAAACATGCCACCGGAAGAATATCAGAAGTGGCTTCAATCCATGAAGGGTGAAAAACAAAGGGAAGAAAACAAGGCTATTGAAAAACAATTTAAGGGTGCAATAATTAAGTCAACAAAACAATTAAAGAATTAATGAAAATAAATTTACTAATAATATTTTATTTGATATTTTCTGTTTCTGTAAAAGCACAGAGTCAGGAGACGCTTTATATGGACAGTTTTATTACTCTTAATAGTATGCTGGTCGATGGTAGTAAATATAATTTTAAACAGGCAGTGCTATCAGTCGAAAATGCCTATTTGAATGGTACATTGGATATAGCTAAAGTTGACAAAGAAATCCGCACCCTAACTGTCTTGTGCAACTCTCTCGTAGAAAATAGGTTTTTAGCATACGTAGAAAGTGATAAAAAAGACGTAAATAAATGGGCTGCTGCTTATCAGGTCATGTGTGATAGTATTCCAATTATTGTAAATAATAAGGAGTATAACTACATTCCATTCAAATACGATTTTAACGATGTATTTGGCAATGAAGATATATCTAACATGTTTGTTTCAAAGCTACTTAATAGCCGAAAAGGGAATTGCCATTCATTACCTTATTTATATAAGATTTTGTGCGAGGAACAAGGAACGACGGCGCAACTTGCTTTAGCTCCTAACCATGTGTATATAAAGCACCAAAATAAAAAAAATGGATGGTATAATACGGAACTGACAAGTGGGATTTTTCCAAATGATTCATGGCTCATGGCGTCGGGTTTCATACATCTAGATGCTATAAGAAATGGTGTGTATATGAAAGCGCTTAACAATAATGAGAGTATTGCTCTTCTCATTATTGATTTAGCTAACGCTTATCAAAAATCCTTTCCTGAAAATGACGGTGTGTTCCTGATGAAATGTGCCGATGCTGCCATAGCTGCTTATCCAAATTTTGCTACTGCTTTAATATTAAAGGCAGAGCTTCATAAAAAACGAGTAGAAAATGAGGCAGACGCCCAAAAGGCAAATGAGGATTTTAAGTTATTGGAAATAGAGTACGCTCACATCCATGAGATAGGCTACCGCTTTATGCCGGAAGAAATGTATTTGAACTGGCTCAGTTCATTAAAAACTGAAAGGGATAAGTACGAAAACAAAAAATTGAATACCTTTAACAAGCAATAAACCAACACAATGAGAAAACTCTATTATTTAATTTCTCTCCTTTTGGCAGTGGGAACAGTGTCTGCCCAAGAGAAGCTCTCAAAAGAAGAGCAAGCCCGAAGACAAAAGAATATTGATGCAGCAAACCCATTTAAGCAATTCGGGTATAAAGCTAAAGTGGCAACATTGAGCAAAGGCAAATATCTAGAAGTCCATGACCTTGACAGTATCGTTACAATTGGTTCGATTCGTTTTCATGTAGATAAAAAAGAAATTGTAGGCAATGCTGCACCAGATACAATAAACGGGATATATGCAAGACCTACGGGCGATATGCCCAGCAGATGGCTTTCTCCTGACCCATTAAGTGAGGAGTTTACAAATTGGTCTCCATACTCCTTTGTTTTTAATAATCCACTAAGATTCAACGATCCAACAGGAATGGCTCCGGATGAAGTCATTATAACGGGTACACAAAGCCAGGCGGCCTTGCAAGAATTACAAAATTCAGTGCAAGGACAATTGACATTATCGATGAATTCCGCTGGCAAAGTTAGTTACACCCAAACTGGTACCGGTCCGCTTACAGCAGGTGCAGCACAGTTAGTAAATGCTGTGGATAGTCAATCTATTACAGTAAATGTCGTAGCAGAAAACACTAAGACAACATCAACAGGAAACCTGTATATTGGCGGCGCTTTCATGGGCAATACGGTAACTGCTGGTGATCCTTTATTAGGAGGCGGAAATACAGTTAGTACGCAACAGGAAATCAATCCTGGCGTTCTATCTACCGCCGACAATTATTTTGGAACATCTGGATCACTTACACTCCACGAGGTCACTGAATCTTATCAGGGTGCATTGATTACACAAGCTTCTGGAACTTCTGTTGGCCCAGCGACGAATGCTGACGCAGCTAATCCAAGTAGTGTATATATGCGGGCACATAACGCCGCAACTCCACAAAATATGGCAGTTAATCAAAATGTTTATGATGCGCAAGGTAATCAACTTCAATCTCCATTTACAGGAGCTACTCGGGTTGATTATACTGTTCAACAAGGCACAAGAGCTCCACAAACTATAATGACTTATCCATAAACTATGAAAACATATTTTCGCTTTTTCTCACTATTAATCCTCGTGACTTTTTGCTATCTCGCATCATGCGCTCAAAAAATTAGTTCTAAGAAATCCGATCAATTCACAACTACTGCCAAATCGGACTCCATTTTTACAGTTCGCAAGATTGATTCTATTAACAATTACTATCTTATTTATGCTAAAAGGGATAACAGATGGTTTAAGATTGTCTCAAAAAAGGAAAGTACTATGCGTAATAATAGAATTAAAATTAATACTGATTATAAATTTTCGCTTCACTCAATTTGGAACGAAAAAATTATGATAGGCGGTATAAACGTTTCACCATCGCAAACTCCTCATGTTACTTGTTTGGGCTTTGACGAGAAAACAACGATTTGTATTGAAAGAGACTCTATTAACGATTTGTTTAGCTCTAAAAATCTTAAAGGATTAAATTATATAAAAATATAATTGATGAAAATCTTTTCTACTTTATTTTTAGTTGCCATTAATAATTTGTTTGCACAGACAAACTCTAGCGATATTCAGATTACTTCATCGGAGTTATTCAAAGTGAGAATCGATCGATTTCTTTACGAATATAGTGGTAGTTTTTTTGAAGATGGAAAAATACCGAATTTTACCAGTAGCCGCAATTTGAATGTAAAGACTATTTTGGTAAACACCGAAACAAAAAAAGGAAATGGATTTGCCAAATGAACATGTTGCGGATACCTTGAACTTAATTCCGCAACTTATTCTTCTAAATCTGAAAAAAAAGACAATTTCAATAAAAGGTACTGTGTCTGGAGGTTGGACTGGAGGTAAAAGTGATGTTCATATTTATATAGGTCAACGAAATGACACGATACAGCATATAAAATTAGTCCCTACATTGGAAGCAAATATTATTTACAATGGTAAGGAATTAGCCGAAACAGTTATTATTGATACGATTCCAGCGTTCAGTCTAAAAAATTTCATTCATGTAAATTCCGAAAATGCCTATGAGGACCATCCTCATAGGGCATTTGAAATTATCGCCCCCATTGAAAAAAGCTCAATTCTTGTAATTGGACAAAATGATTGTTTTGCTGAAATATTTGAAATCGGCAAACTCCTAGAATATTATATCTTACCTAAAAAGGGAAAAAAGAAGAATAAATAAAATCATTCTCAAATGTGCTATTGCAAGTTTTATATTTTAAAAGTGAATTCAGTCTAATATCACTTAACATTGCTAACCCCATCCATTAGTTTTTGAATATCCTCGTAACGATAGTACATTAGCCCACCAATTTTATTGTAAGGAAGAGTGCCATTTATCCGAAGGTTCTGCAAGGTTCCGGCTGAAATACTTAAAAGTTTACGAACTTCGTAACTTTTGAGCCATACCCGCGTTTCCTGGCCGGCTTTACGAGGATACTGCTGGTATCTTCGAATTTCTTCCAACAGTTCTTTTTTAAATTTATCAAGGTCATCCCTGGTAATAAGATCCACATTCATAATTCTCACTTTTACATTGAACAATATCTAACTTAGATTTTGGCAGTTTTTAAAAACCATTCACAAAATAAAGTAATGACTGAACTGAAAGAGTAATACTGTCCATGTTTGGCTGATTATGGCTCTCTTTTACTAGCAAAATGCAGTTGTTATATTATATACAAAAGGTGGTCAATACCGACCACCTTTTAAGTTTCTATTTTTAATTGTCTTACATGCCAGCAGACATTCGTTGTTTAAGATTATGCATATCTTCACTAAGCTTAGACTCTACAACCTTTGCATATATCTGAGTAGTTCGAATACTGGTATGGCCGAGCATTTTTGAGACGCTTTCAATTGGTACTCCATTGCTCAATGTAACAGTAGTTGCAAAAGTATGACGTGCTATATGAAATGTCAACGTCTTGGTTATCCCGCAAATGTCCGCGACCTCTTTCAGGTAGCCATTCATTCGCTGATTTGAAATTACAGGGAAGACCGTACCGTTATTCAGAGCCCTCGGATCATCTCTATATTTCTCCATCAATTCTATTGCCTGTGGCAGCAGCGGTACACGTACACCTGTATCTGTTTTTGCCCTGCTTGTAGATATCCAAAGTCCTCCGTCTATACCTGTGATAATATTGTTCGGGGTAAGTTCAGCGAGTTCAATATAGGAAAGACCTGTATAGCAGCTATACAAAAACATATCCCGAACATGCCTTAGCCGTTCAATAGTAAACTCTTTATTTGCTAATGCTAACAGCTCTTTGCTGTTTAATGACTCTCGTTCCACTTTATCAAAATGCTTCTTGAAACTAGCGAAGGGATCTTTAGACAGCCAATCCAACTTAACAGCCATATTTATCATTTTGCGCAGCCTTTCAATATGCTTCATGATTCCGTTATTGTTAAGTGGCTTTTGGTGGTCCTTGGGAACATAGTTAAAAAGGTAGCGTTCAAAGTCCAGAATAAATTTATAGGTAAGTTGTGAAAGGATAATATCATTCCTGTAATATTTCTCCCTTAGAAATTTTTCAATATATCGCTGCGTTGTATAGTAGTTTTTCATGGTTCCGGGGGCCAATTTAATTTCCTGTTGCTCATTATGATATTCTATCAATGATAGCAATGTAGGTAATAGGTGGTCAGTACCCAATACCTTGTCACGGATTGCTGGACCGTCTATCGCGTCATCACTCAGTACCATCTGCTGATAAGTGTTTATAATCTTTGCCTTGAACTGATTAAGGTACATGTTGAGTTCAACTGTTTCTTTACGGTTCCCCTTTGCCATGCCTTTTCTTTCATCCCATTCATTTGCGTTCACAGAACGCTTTACGGAAATCTCAGTGCGTTTTCCATTTACAGTAACCCTGGCGCATATTGGCGCCTTTCCTTGCATGGAGGTCTTTTGTGTCTTTAAATAAAAGAGCACCCCAAATGTTGTAATAGCTGTTTTCATATCTAAAAAATTTAATGTTCAGAACATTTGCACATTAAATGGGTCTCAAGAAAGCTGGATTTCTGCTGAAAACCGGCATACTCAAAGAAGCATCAAATGTTAAAATTTGAGTACAACAGACTGAAAACGAAGGTGTTAAAATGATTTTTAGGACCTAAAGGTAAAAAAAGAAAAGGGGTAGCCGAATAGGTCCCATTTTCTTTGATATAACTTGAATATTTTGGAGTTGAATAAAAAAGAAAACCCCTTAAATCATTGGATTTAAGGGGTTTTGACGGCCTTTGAAAGGCGTTAGTGTCGTCCTGTCGGTACAATTTTCGAACCATTTTTTTGAAGATTTGAAGTTACTAACTTTAGAAAATAACTTATAATCAAATGCTTAATAAGCATAAGTTTATTGTAAATAAAAACAATGTAGATGGTTTGAACTTTTATATTTTTATAATTAAACGGAAAACCAGGTAGAATAAAGATTCCCTATCTATTAGTTTCTATAGCTGCTAAGTCTTTTGTATATTTTCTAACAGAATTTCATACAATTTTGAAAACTTTTCTAACTCTTCAATTCTTTTCTTTAATTTTTTTATTAAGTATTTCTTTTGGACCGTATTATCATTGTGATTTTCGAAACTAATCGTTGGGTCACTATCTAAGATTACTCTTATTATTTTTGTATCGTCATTATGATGTATTTTTATCGAATTGTCGAGAAAGGATGCTGTTTTTTCATTTTTAGCTTTCAAGGCAGCCTTATTCAAAAATGAATTCTATCCAGATCCTGGCTGCTTTGCCAATTTGAAAAGTCATCTTGGTATAGCCTGTTATCTCGTTTAGAGCTGGATTATTTTTATCCAGTTCCGATAATTCATGATCTAAAGAATGGTAACAAAAGGTTCCTGCTCCTTTGAATTGAGTCGTTCCAATTTTTTTAGAATAGGCTAAAACTCTTCCAATAGTCGTTTACGGGAAGGCAATAACCATCTGTACTTCCATAATGCCAGAATTGTTTCAAAGCACTCTTTTTCTGTTTCTTTCTTATCATCATCGGATAGAGCTTGTTTGGCTACTGTCATTCTTTCTACTATATAATGAGCCATCCAGCGCGAGAAAGTATCAACATCTGGCTTCAATTTAAGCTCCTTCACAAAGAGCTTACCCAATTTTAAAACTTTTTCCTGTAGTTCTAAGTTCTCCAAAGTACCACTTTTTGCTTAAGGTTTACAACACCATCAAACTATAAATGTAAAAAAACAAAAGCAAGCTAGAATAAGCTTGCTTTTGTTTTATCTGTTTTTAAAATCTAATAAATGATTGTTGAATAGTCAAATTATTGATAAAATACTTTATTGTGTTAAATTATTATACGTGTGTCTTATGAATTAGCTTCAAAAACACTTTTAATTAAAACTAATGTCGCTTGTTAATGAGGTAAAAATATTGTTTAATGTATTTAATTAACATTTAAAAAGATTAGTAAACTGTATTTTTTTTATTATTTATCACAAGCCTCTTAATATTAACATAATTTTAAGTTAGTAAAAAATAGATTATAATTGCACCTAATTTTTTTATTTATAAAATTTAGATATCACATTTAATTTGCATGAAAAAATCTTTACTAACAACACTCTTTATTTTTATGTTTTTTTCGTCTATTATCTACGGACAAAAGAAATTCAAGGATTTACATCAACATGTTTGGATAAAAAGTATTCCTACCTCCAATGAAAATATAGGTTTCAATTATAATTTACCATTGAATTTTGATAGTAAACTACCAGTATTAAATAAGAAGTATACTTCTTCCCCAAATACTTATGTTTTTTATGTTACTAAGAGTAGTTTAGCGGATCAAAAATTATTTTCCCTATATAATTCAGGACAATTGCATAGTTTTTATACTAATGTCATTAAATCTGAATTAGAGGTAAAGGTTGATTTAAATTATTTATCTAAAGGGGCTGTAATTAATTTTAATTTCTACAATAAGAATTATTCAAAAAGCAAGAAAGATAATATTTTGTATTTAGAAAATACTTACGATAAATCAACAACTGAATTATACGAGGTTTTAGTTTGTAGTGATTGCACTGATAGTAAAGAAAGAAACAAAATTGAAACTTATTTAGCTTTAAAATATGGTGTTACTTTAAAGAATAAAGAAAAGTATATTAATGGTTTATCTCAAAAGATTTGGGATGATAAATACGATAGTTCTTTCAATACTAATATTATTGGTATTGTAAGAGATGATTATTTTAGTTCTGAACAGAATGCTACATCTAGTAATGAAGAAAAAGATATTACTGTTAAAAAGTCTGAAAGTCAAGGAAACTTAGTAGATCAAACTTTTGTATTAATTGCAGATAATAATAAAGTAAAAGAATTTGACATAAAAACAGGAAAATTTAAACGACAATGGTTAGTTCAGAATTCTTCTGATAATAGCGTTAAAATTGATTTTGTGTTAAAGAAGAAACCTGAAAAAGATATTAATTATAAATTATATACTTCTACAGGCAAAGAATTTCTACCTGACCCATTAGATACTTTACAACTAAATTTTAAGAATATAAATATTGCTAATAAAAGCAATATCTACCTTTCATTAGAAGGAAAAGAAGAATTTAACATTAAAGTAAATCAGGATACATTAGGAATTAATACTTCATATTTATTGACTTCTAATGCAGTTGGAGAACCTCCTTTTAGTATTTTTCTTACTGATTTAGAATCCCAAAATACTCATTTCTTTATTAGTGATAAACTAATCTATTCATTGAATAATCTGCCTACTTCTACCTATTCTATAGAAGTAAAAGATGCACATGAAAATAAAATTAAACTTGAATCCATCTATTTAGAATTTACTGATACAAATAAGATTTCGATGAGAGAAAATTGGCAATTACACGGTAAAGAGTTCATTACTATTAAACCCCAGCTGACTAATAATAAACAACAATATAGTTATCAATGGTATTTTCAAGATAAATTGATTTCTTCTTCTCCTTCATTAAAAATTAATTATCCAGGCAGTTTTGTGTTGGAAATGAGTGATATAAGAAATAGAAAACAACGATTTACTTTTTCTGTTAGTTCAGAAGCAAAGGATTTTATGGAATCAGATTCTCAATGGATTGTTACACCAAATCCAGTTCCAGTGGGAGAAGAGTTCTCAGTTAACTATTTATTTAACTCCAGTAAGGATGTAGACTTTTACATTTATACAGTAGATGGTAAGTTTATAATGAGAAAAAAATATGGAATAATAGGAGCTTCTGAATATAAATATCATTTAAACGGAGCTACTACCTATATATTGATTTCTATCATTAATAATAAAACATCAATTCAAAAGTTGATTGTAAAATAAAAATTACCTACTAACATGCAATTATTTAGAAAATACAAAAAAGAGTTATCCATGATTATTTTGGTAACTTTTTTACAAAGTTTTGTTTTTGAAGTTTTTATCGCGTACTCAAAATCAATAAATCAACCCTATTATTCTTTACCCTATTTACCGTTAGATTTAGAAAATGATCTTAATATAGAGGATGTTGATAATAACATATCCGTAATAAATACTAATACAGATGTTTTAACATTAGGTAAGTCAAATTATTCTAGTGAAGAGAGTGAAAATTTGATCAATAAGGAAGAATCTTCTACACTCTATCTTGCTGATACGGCTATGGGAATCATAGGAAAGGATGCAAAATTGCCTTATGGATATCCTAATGAAATCCGGACAATTAGTTAAGCAGCTTTATTAATATTTATTATTTGATTAAATTCGTTGATTGTCTGATAGTTTAAGTAGGAGTGTCTACGTTTTTTAA
>JASLED010000049.1 GCA_030151255.1 Flavobacterium sp. | reverse complement strand
AGCTCATTTAGAACAGAATTGGGTAATTGCTCACTTCGATTTTACTCCAAACTGCAAAGGAGCAAAAAGAACAGCGTATCAAAAATCAAATATTATAGTAAGTTTTAAAGATGGTGCGTTTTCTGGTAAAGATATGTATAGCTTACAAGAAGATGCTGGTACGTATCAATTAAATGGCAATCATTTGATGGTAAGCGGCAACGATCGCGGAACTCACCATTATAAAATAGTAGAGTTAACAAATAACTCAATGATTCTAGAAATTGTAAATCAAGTAGATTTAGAACGCGTAGAACTTGTTGTAGTAAAATAAATGATAATATAAAAGAAATACAAACGTACTCTTTCACTTTTTTAAATATAAACATACAACCAACTTATGTATAAAATAAGTTCTGAATTTATGTTTAAGTCCAAATTGGTATAAAATAGATCTGTCAGATGTTTTTTACTTTGCCCTTAACACGTAAAAAACATTCTGACATTATTTCTTTATAAAGCAATTGTAAATCAATCTTATTATTTATTCTTATTTCTTTTCTCGGCCCTTAAACGAAAAAATAAATCTTCATAAACGATCAATTTTAATTGATTTGTATGTGCTAAAAATTTTAGACGGCTACAAATGTATACAATAAAATTGAAAAAACAATTATTTATAATTTATTTTTAAATCACGAAAACCATGCCAAACATTGTTTTTAAATATATTTTTGTTTCTGCTCTAAAAACATTTGATTTAAGACACTTTATTAATCTCAATATGCAAAATAGCTTAAAATAAACTATCGTCCAATAAAAGCACTATAATTACTTTAATTGTTGTTTTGTTTGTTATGTTATGCGCATAACAAAATAGTACTAATCTTATAAAACCATAAGATTAATATTCAATATCTATTTCTTGTAAAGTAATTTCTTTAACTAATTGCAAGCTAACGAACTCTCTTGGAGTGGAGAGATAGTAAATTGTATGTGTTAACTAAATGAGCTACTTATAAGTAGGGAGATAATATAAAATTTTATTCTAAGCTTCGTTATTGATGTATAGTGGATTATGGAAATCATCAAGCTTTTGCAACAACATAATAAGCTGTAGCTTTTCTAATTCAGTAAGATTGCCTGTTACTGTTTTACTAACTTTTCTAATTTCTGGCATCTTTTCTTCAAGCACAGCCAAGCCATCGTCAGTAATACTTACCATTTTACTGCGTTTGTCTACTTTAGAATCTGCTTGACTTACAAATCCTTTTTTAACCAAACGGTCTATGATTTTAATTCCTGCCGGTTTATCTTGTATGTTTTTTTTGATCAAATCTATTTTTGTCATCTCTCCAAAGGTCTTTAGAGTGATAAGATAGATAAAATCTTCTTGTGATGAAAAATCAGAATCAGTCAGAATAGATTTTGAATGAAATTTTCCGTATTTACTTAAGTGTACTAACAAAGTATTGATAACACTATCGCTAGTTCTACCATTTTGTTTTCCTTCCCAAAAAATATCCAACTCACTCATGGTGTTTTTTGAATCTTCGCTTCTTCTTTGATTCAACCAGTCGATAAATTGATTTAAGCCATCCGAGCTTTTTGTAAACCCTTTGTTTAGGTCATCAAACTCATATACCAAATCAATGAGTTTTTTTAATAATTGATAATGCATAATATCTCGTTATAAGACTTTGGATAATTAGATATAGATTACAAATTTATAAAAAAAAATATATATGAAAAACAATGAATTTTAAATAATAATATAATATTAAAAGAATAATAGCGTAATTTTTAAACAATATATCTTAAAATACTGAAAGTTTTTTAGTGTAATAGTATTTTTACACGTAAGCTTATTGAATATTAATTTAACTAAAAAACAAATAATTGTACTTTAATTTATTATTTTACATTGTAAAAACTTATATATTATATGTTTTTAGTGAATTAAAATCTTTTTTAATAAATAAAACAGATTAAATTATTTATGGATTTTTAGTGTAAAAATACCTTAATAAGCAAAAATATTTTATGTTTTTTTAAATGTGAAAAAGTCAAAAAAAGACTATTTTTTTTCTTCATATATTTCATTAATTATTAATGAAGTGTTTCGTTTTTAAAGAGTTAGTTTAAAAAATTTATTTTTATTCTATTAAGCCTTAATGAGTAATAATTACCATTATGAGTTGTTTTTTACGCATTGAATAAAAACAACAAAATAAACGCATTTTGCGAATATTTAAAAACACAAACAAAGTTAGTTTAATGTGGTTTTAGATTGTTTTATAAAGAATAAAATAAGACAATTTAAAAAAAACAAGTTGTAAATACTTTTGTTTATTGAGATTTATATTAATAGTAGCCAAGAGTATTTTAAGAGATTGTTAGAGGATTAATTTCTCGAAAATTGACTTTTTTACTTTTAACATTTTAGAACAATTATAAAAAAAATCGCCATATGTAGTATGGCGATTTAAGAAATAGTAACTAATTTATAAAATATGGATGGGTTGTTTTTTTAAAGTTCTATGCTAAAAAGTTCTTCTTCTATCCGATTTAGCTCGGATAAAACTTTTTTATAATCATTAAAATAAAATTGAGCTTTTTCATTAAACAAATGCTTGTAATAAGCAATTCCTTCGTGTAAATTTTGTTTTATAGCGCGTACTTTTTTGGTTTTTATGGCAGAAGGATTGTTTTCTAATGCTTTTTTCTCCTTGTTAAAATGATCGATATACATCTTTAATTCTTTAATAAAAAAATGCGGACGCTTAGTATTTGTTATTATATTTTGATTGCCATAAATGTGTTGTGTCATATCTTGTAAAGAAACTTCTTTTGTAAAATATGCAATATTTGGACCAGGACAAATTACAACACCTTGTTTTTCTCCTTTAATAGGTAGGTCATTTTCTAATAAAGAAGCATTTGCTAAACCAATACAAAGACATGCTTTTTCTGTAATAGCATTAAATTTTTCTGTATATTCTTCATTGCTAAAGGCAGATTTATTGGCTTCTAAAGCTGCTATTTCTATACTTTGGTATTTTCTAGATGCGGTGCATAATCCTTCTTTATCATAAGCTTTATTTAAAGCTAAATATTTTCTAGGGCATGAGCTTCCAGCTTTATTCTTGTCTATTCGTTCTTGTTTATAATAATCATTTGTAGCTCCTTTTATGGTGTTAAAAGGAACTCCTAACGGAGATACTTCACTAATAAACAAATCTGTTTCTTTAGCTTGGGCAAGTAATTGTCTTGTTTGCACATCGACAGATGTAGCTTCTGGTACCAATAAAAAAGGAGAACCCCATCCAACAGTATCAATATTATAATAATCAAGTAAAAACTGATGCTCTGCAGCTGTTCCAACTCCACCTTGAGCTGTTATTTTAAGTTCTAAAGCCTGATTTGGTATCGGTTTGTTTTTTTGCTCTAAGGCTTTTACAAGAATTTGATGTGTAGATGTTATTAATTCTTCTTTTCGCTGTTTAAATTCTTCAAGTATTACACCAAGTAAATAACCCTCGGTAGCAAAGGCGTGGCCGCCGCAGTTTAAACCTGATTCTATTCGGTATTCAGAAACCCATAAACCTTTTTTTGCTAATATATTTCCTTGAATTAATGCCGATCTAAAATCGCTTACTTTTAATATAATTCGTTTTTCTAAATAGCCATTTTGTTTGGGATAAAAACTATCAAATGATTCAAAATAACTGAAAAGCTTTGGATTCATTCCAGCAGATAAAACCACTGACGATTGCAATGTACTATTTGCAAAACCTCTTAATGCAGCATGTGCATCATTAAATTCAGAAGGAAGTAATTCGTTTTTGTTATAATTTTCGCGATCAACTTTGGTCATTATATTAACGTCAATTTCTCCTGCAGTTAAATGATCGTCTAAAAATGATTTTAATGAGCTAATTGTTTTGTTGTCGTCTAAATGTTTTTGAAGATTTGTTTTTACTTCAGAAATATTTGGAAGTAAATCAATAAAATATTCAATTTCATTTTTACTTTCTGCAAGTTTGTGTTTAAAGTTTTCGAATTTGTGTTTTACAATTGTATCTAGCGTATTTAAATAAGCTGTAATTCTTTTTGCTCTAAAATCTTCAATTTTTTTTGTGATTTCCTGATAAGGTAATTCAAATTTTTCGCAATAAAACTTGTTTAGTCTTTCTAATAATTCATCATCCATCACAGAAATTGTAGAAGTGATGCCGTATTGCGCCACACGTATTGGACTATCTATGGTATAAGCTAGCCCCATAACCGGAATATGGAACGAGTGAAGTGATTTTAATTTCATTAGATTAATTTCTTTTGTTTAAGGAGTGAAAATTCCTCTTTTTAAAACAATTTATAACTGATAATTATCATACAAAAAGGTAGTTGTCATTAATTCTTTAAAAATTTATTTGAAAAGTGAAAAAAAATGAGCCTTAGAATAAAATGAAAATATAAATTAAACGATAATAAAGATTAAAATTTCTACAATGAATGTTAATGTAAATAAGCTTTTTATTTAAGAAAATAACTATAATTCATATATTTTTAATCGATTTGCAAAGGATTATTTAGATAACATCTAATTACTTAAATCATTTTTATCAATTATGTAAATAATATTGATTATGGTGTAATATAAAAGAACATTTAAAAATCAAATTATTTGGTTTATGGCATGTTTTTTGAAACTTTTTAATAAAAAAATCATATTAATAGAATAAAAATCTCAAAATGCGTGTAATTAATACGAAATAGATAATTCAAATAATTTGTTGAATTTTAAATTCCTATATTATGAAAAACTTAATTAATACCTTATATATTGTTTTTGCCATATGTGTTTTAGCAATATTAAATGTTAGCTGTAGTAAAGAAACTTATGTAGAAGATGTTTTTACTAACGTAGAAACAGAAGCAGAGGTTAATGCATTATTAGAAAAAAAATGGGTAGTTTATCAATTTTCTTTCACAGAAGATTGTACAAGAAAGAAACGAAAATTTTATCAACTTTCTAATATTCAAGTAGAATTAAAAGATGGGTACTTTTTTTCGAAAGATTTATATAGTTTAAAAGAGAAAAAAGGAAGTTATCATCTTGATGGAGAAGAATTAGTTGCAATTACCGATGATGATGAAGTTGTAAGATATTATATTTTAGAACTTTCGGAAAAGATGATGAAGATTGAGGTTGTAAATAAAAAAGATATAGAAATAATGGAATTAGTGGTTTTGAACAACTAATAAGTTTAAATGAAACAATAAGTTTGTTGTATGTGTAAATAACTAATATTGTGGTAATTTTTAATACAGATAGTTTTTAATTTTTGAATTTATTATAAAATAATATTAAGTTTGATTAAGTCGGTGTATTTAAAATTAAAACTAACTATCAAAAATAAATGAAGCTATCTCATAAAATAAAAAAAATTTTATTTACACTTTGTGTTACAATGCCAATGCTACACCAAATTAAAAACGACCTTAGTTTTTTACGAGCGTCAAACCGTTACAATTTCCGTAAAAAGAAATGCTGTCTGACCGAAGGGAAATCGAAGATTCACGAATACTAAAACAAAATAACAACAGTGAGTAGTTCATTTCTTTTCAGAAATAAAACGTAGATTGACCGTAAAAAAAGTAGAGTCTTGATTTTTTGATTCTTTAGCATCAAGGCAAAAATGAAAAGAATAATTTTTGTTTCCCCACATACTCTGCTCTCGCAGACTTTATATCAAGACAAAAATGAAAAGAATAACTTCTTTTCAGAAATAAAACGTAGATTGACCGTAAAAAAAATAGAGTCTTGATTTTTTAAATAAAGTAAATAATGAATTAGGAGATGTGTTTTTTGATGACGAAGATGTAATCAAAAAATTAGTTATTGAATATTATTAGTAAACATATTATCAATGGAACTAACAAAGCAACGACAGACTACAAATCAATGAAGCCCTATATTGATGTAGCTGATACAATTAAAGCAACGTTTTCGGGGCTTGGCGTCAGTGGCGGAAATTGAAGCGAAAAGTTTCAATTTAGTGACACGGTAAGCAAAAGCCAATAAAATTGCTTTTGGCGTATTAGAAAACAATAGCGTTCAATTCAGACAAACCCCCGCTTTTGGCAATACCTTGTGCTTGTTGCACAACTCTAAAATAGGCTAATTATTCGTATTTTTAGCTATGCAAGGACGAAAAGAATTTACCCCACAATTATTTTACGAACTAAGCTTGGACAGATTAGTTCCATCAGATAACTTTTATCGCCGTGTCA
>JASLED010000043.1 GCA_030151255.1 Flavobacterium sp. | reverse complement strand
TATCACGGACGTGGAATGGAATTCACTACAGATCAAATTATCACAAATCTTACTTATTATCCAAAAGGACATGTTTTTCAACATATGGCTCCAAACAAAACACCAGGATTAAAGTATACAGCAAAATATCCTATTATTGCTTTAACGGTTCCTGTTAGTATTTTTGATAGTAAAGATGCAATGAATGGAATGAACGAAGCTGGATTGTCTTTTAGTTTAAATATGATTCCTAATGCTGCTTTAAACGACATTAAAGAAGCTGATTACAAAAAATCAGTTCCTTTTGCTTCATTTGGAGAATGGGGAATTGCAAACTTTGCTACGGTAAAAGAATTAAAAGAAGGGGTTAAAAATGTAGCTTTCTGGTCAGAATCTTTAGCGTTAATTGGAGGTTTAAAATCTCCTTTCCACTTTGCTTTTTATGATAAAACGGGAGAAAGTATTGTTGTTGAAGTTTCTAACGGAGTATTACATGTTTATGATAACCCATCAGGTGTAATGACAAACGGACCTGAGTTTCCGTGGCATTTAACCAACTTAAACAATTATTCTCATATTTCAAACATAGATAAATCTGTTGGTAAAGTAGGTAACATGACTTTGGTACAGCCAGATAGCGGAATTGCTACAAGTGCATTACCATCATCTTCTACATCTGTAGGTCGTTTTGTTAGAGCATTCTATTATTCAACATTTGCAAATAAAGTGGATAATCCAGATACACAAATTGTTGAATTGGCTCACATTATGAATAATTTTGATCGTCCGAAAAACATTTCTATTGATACAAGCGGAGAAGGAGAAAAATCTGCCGAAGCAAAATATATGACAGAATTTACTGTATGGAGCGTATTATCTGACTTATCAAGAGGACAAGTTTACGTTCGTTTATATGATGATTTAAATTATACAAAATTTACTTTTGATCAATATAAAAACGAGAAGAAAATGATTTCATTTCCTTTAAAATAATTCAAAAGTAAGAATATAAAAAAAACCTATTATCGAAATGATAATAGGTTTTTTTTATGCTTTTTTACATTATAATCTTATGCTTGTTTTTTTACATATTTTGTAAGAATAACAATCATTTGTCCATCTACCTTTCCTTCAATATATTCTACATTGTTTGGATCTAGGCGAATATTTCTCACTGCTGTTCCAATCTTTGCATTTAAAGAAGATCCTTTTACATCCAAATCTTTAATTAAAGTAACTGTATCTCCAGCTACCAAAATATTTCCATTACTATCTTTATGCAAAGCAACTGATCCGTCTCCAGTATGATCGCCTGTAGCTTTTGCAAACTCTAATAATTCATCATCTAAATACATCATTTCTAAACTATCAGCTGCCCAACTTTCTTGTCGAAAACGATTAAGCATACGCCAAGCTACAACCTGAACTGCCGGAAATTCGCTCCACATTGAAGTAGTTAAACATTGCCAATGATTAGCATCTAATTCTTCTTTCTTTTCAATTTGAGCCAAACAAGTATCACAAATATAAATTTCCTTATCAGCATCATTAGCTGCTGCAGGTGGCACTGAATAAACATTTAAATGCTCTGTAGATTCACACAATTCACATTTATTACCGCTTCTCTCTTTTAATTCCGCTTCAGTTTTCATTGTAAAAAAATATATTATTAGTTTTACAAAGATAATTCTTATTATTTAGATATAAAAAACATAAAACACTTCAACTTTTTATCCAATTATGTTTTATTAATAACAATCTAATAATTTATAATTTCGTTTTATAAAATAGTATCTTTACTTATCAATAACACAAACTAAATTTTAATGAAAACCGATATCGAAATTGCTCGTGAGAGTCAACTACTAAACATTCAAAATGTTGCCAAAGCTTACCAAATTAATCAAGAAGAATTAATTCCTTACGGAAAGTATATGGCTAAAGTTCCTTTAGATCAAATAAATGAGCAAAATATCAATACATCCAACTTAATTTTAGTTACTTCTATAACGCCAACTAAAGCGGGAATTGGAAAAACAACTGTTTCAATCGGATTGGCTTTAGGATTAAATAAAATTGGTAAAAAAGCAATTGTTGCTTTACGCGAACCTTCTTTAGGACCGTGTTTTGGTATGAAAGGTGGAGCTGCTGGCGGTGGCTACGCACAAGTATTACCAATGGAAAATATTAATTTACATTTTACGGGTGATTTCCACGCAATTACTTCTGCTCATAATACTATTAGTGCATTATTTGATAACTATATTTATCAAAATAGAGCTAGTGAAAATGGTATCAAAGAAATTCTTTGGAAACGAGTTTTGGATGTAAATGACAGAAGTTTACGCTATATCAATACAGGTTTAAGAGGAAGCGCTAACGGTGTGCCACAAGAATCTGGCTTTGATATTACGCCCGCTTCTGAAATTATGGCAATTATGTGTTTAGCTACAGATATTGATGATTTACGCAGAAGAATTGAAAATATTTTATTAGGATATCGTTACGATGGTTCTATGTTTACAGTAAAAGACTTAGGTGTTGCTGGTGCAATTACAGTATTGTTAAAAGATGCTTTAAATCCAAATTTAGTACAAACTACAGAAAATACTGCAGCCTTTATTCACGGCGGACCTTTTGCTAATATTGCACATGGATGCAACTCTGTAATTGCTACAAAAATAGCAATGAGTTATGGCAATTATGTAATTACAGAAGCTGGTTTTGGTGCAGATTTAGGTGCAGAAAAATTCTTTGATATCAAATGCAGAAAATCTGGTCTTCAACCAAAACTTACCGTAATTGTTGCAACTGCACAAGGGTTAAAAATGCACGGTGATGTAACAATTGACGCTATTAAAGAAAAAAATATTGAAGGTATTACAAAAGGTTTAGAAAATTTAGCTAAGCATGTAAACAACTTAAAATCATTCGGGCAAAGTATTGTTGTAGCTTTCAACAAATATGCAACTGATGATACGGAAGAATTAGCAATTGTAGAACAATATTGCAAAAACAACAATATTGGTTTTGCAATTAATAATGCTTTTACTGAAGGTGGTGATGGCGCTATTGATTTAGCCCATGTAGTTGTAAATGCTATTGAAAATAATCCGAGCAAAGAGCTAGTATTTCCATATAAAGATGAAGAAACAGTAGCACTTAAAATAGAAGCTATTGCTAAGAAAATTTACGGTGCAACGGCTGTTGATTTTTCTGCCGCTGCTAAAAAGAAATTAGCGCAATTAAAAGGAACAGAAATGGATACTTTTCCTGTTTGTATTGCTAAAACACAATATTCTTTTTCTGCTGATGCTAATGCATATGGTGTGGCAAAAAATTTTACAATAACAATTAACGATATTGTAATTAATCGTGGGGCTGAGTTTATTGTTGCTATTGCTGGCGATATTATGAGAATGCCAGGATTACCAAAAGTTCCTCAGGCTACAAAAATTGATTTGGTAAACGGACTTGTTGAAGGTTTGAGTTAAACATCATAAAATAATATTAATAAATCTAAAAGCGATTGATAGTTTTTTATCAGTCGCTTTTATTATTTTACTTTTGCACAAAATTATAATTACGTTTTAATGACAAAACATTTAGCACGAATTGCAGTTACTGTATTATTCTTTTTTTTCGGAGGAATATCAGCTTCTTGGGCTTCTAGAATTCCAACCATAAAAGACACTTTTGGCGTAAACGATTCTGCTTGGGGATTTGTACTGTTGTACATTTCTATAGGTACTTTAATTTCTTTGCCATTTGCCGGAAAAATCATCGAAAAATTGGGCAGTAAAAAATCCACACTTATATTTTTACTTTCTTATTTTGTATTGCTCATAGGAATTGGTTATTGGAATATTTTGTGGCAATTAAAAGCCAACCTTATATTATTTGGTGCCATCAGTAATATTACCAATATTTCTATCAATACACAGGCTATTCATATCTCTAAGCAATATAAAAGTCAAATCATCGGATCATTACATGGTACTTGGAGTATTGGCGGTTTTGCTGCATCTTGGCTTGGTGCTGAAATGATTAGTAATTATATTCCGCCATTAAATCATTTCATTTATTTTTCTGCAATAGGAATGGCTTTTTCCTTACTTTTCTTTAGATATTTACTTCCTCAGGAAGAGAAAACTATTTCGTTGCAAAAACAAAATCAACAGAAAAAATCATTTCAATTACCTGATAAAAATTTAGCAATGTTGGGTTTGCTTGCTTTTTTTGCATTAGTTGCAGAAGGCACAATGACAGATTGGTCTAGCGAATACATGAAACACATTACAAATGCACCTGTTGAACTAATTGGATACGGACTTACTGCGTATATGTTTACAATGGCTAGTGGACGTTTTATTTCTGATTTTACAGTGCGAAGATTTGGTGAAAAACGCACGCTTTTTATTTGTGGCTTATTACTTTTTATCGGTTTAAGTAGCTCGGTTATTTTTCCAGGTGTATATGCTACAATTATATCTTTTATGATTGTTGGTTTTGGCGTTTCGGCCATTGTACCAATGGCTTATAATCTTGCCGGACAAAGTAAAACAATGCCTACACAGCAAGCACTAACCTTTGTAACAAGCATTGGTTTTATCGGGTTCTTTTTAGGTCCTCCAATAATTGGTTTTATCGCTCAGCAATCATCTCTAAAAACAGCATTTGCAATAATTGCTCTTTTTGGTTTGGCAATTTCAATACTAAGTAAATTTATTCATTTAGAAAATAATATTGATAAATAAACGTTTTAGTATTATAAAATCTTTTTCTTTTAAAATAATAAAATAATTTTACAACTCAAAGTAAAAGATTTTGATATAGCAAAAAAAATCTCAATATATTTGACCTTATAAACGTATATTAAACATGTTAACATTTTTACAAGCACCAATCAACTCTGCAACTGATTTAGCAAATACTTTAGCAGAAACAACAACTACACAAACTGAAGTTTCTGCATTAGATTTTATCTTAAAAGGAGGGGTTTTTATGATTCCTATTTTTATTTTATTACTTATTACTATTTACATTGCTATAGAACGTTTCTTATTTATTAAACGTAATACCAAAGTAAATGACAATATGATAAACAACGTTGTTTTATTATTAAACAATGGAAAGATTGATGCAGTAAATGTAACATTAGATCAAGAAAACACTGGTTTATCTCGTGTTATTAAAGAAGGAACTTTATCAATTGGAAGACCTATTCCTGAAATAGAATCTAACATGGAACGAGTTGCTTCAATAGAAGTAGGAACCATGGAAAAGAAAATGGGATACCTTGGGTTAATTGCTGGTATTGCGCCAACACTTGGTTTTGTTGGAACAATTTCTGGAGTTATTAAGATTTTTTATAACATTTCTATTTCTGAAGATATTAGTATAGCTAATATTTCTGGAGGTTTATACGAAAAAATGATTAGTAGTGGTTCTGGTTTAGTTGTTGGTTTAATTGCTTATGCCGTTTATCATACACTAAATGCATCAATAGATAATTATCTATTAAACACTCAGAAAGCGATTTTGAACTTCATTAATGCAATACAAAGACCAAATGGCAATTAAAAGAAATAAGCGATTTCAGGCAGAAGTAGCTACATCTTCATTAAGCGACATTATGTTCTTCTTGTTGTTGTTCTTCCTGATTATTTCCACGTTAGCAAACCCAAACGTTATTAAAATGATGTTGCCAAAAGCAGCAAACAATGAAAAAACAAACAAGCAATTTGTGAGTATTTCTATTACAGAAGACAAACGATATTTTATAGATAAAAAAGAAGTACCGTTTGAAGAATTAGAAGCTACATTACTTGCTGAAATTGGCGAAAATACAGACCAATCAGTAATTGTTAGAATTCCTTTTGACTCTCAAATTCAAGAATTAGTTGATGTTTTGCAAATTGGAGTAAAAAATAATTTAAAATTTGTAATTGCTACTCAAGCAAATTGAGGTTATTTTGACTTTTGTAAAATAAAGAAGGGTTATAGAACTTTGTGTCTCTACACCAACAAAACCTACAACCCCTTGTACCAAGTACTCCACAAAGATAGTATAGAATTATATATAGTACCACATTTACCACTTCTCAAAAGAGGATTTAAATCAAAAGCTCCACTTTATGAAATAGTTAATGCTATATTATACAAATTAAAAACAAGTGTCCAATGAATTTATTTGCCAGTTCAAGCTTTGTTTAGTGCTCAAGTATTAAGTCATAAAACAGTATTTGGTCATTTTCGTAATTGGTACAAAGTAGGTGTATGGCAATCTTGTTGGATTGAATTATTAAAAAACAATAGGTCGCTTTGCAGACTTAAATAGAAGTCATACTACAGCTTTAAGAGGTGGAGAACAAGGTAGAAAAAAACGTAAAACGACAAATTCTTTATATTTTACAGATCGTCAAGGTTTACCATTAGCTGTATTGGTAAACTGGCATGTATCCCGATTTGCCTGATTTTTCCCAGCGAATAGCAAATACATCTTCTCTCCCTTGAAAGAGGTTTTTTAAAATGGCTATTTGGGAATCTTGTTTCATTATTTAGTAAAAATATAAAGTATTGAAATTTACTA
>JASLED010000079.1 GCA_030151255.1 Flavobacterium sp. | reverse complement strand
TCCAAATCCTAATATTTCAATTATTGACGGACCTACTTTAGACATGAAAAACAAAAGTTTTGTAGGTATGCACAAAATTCCTATAATGCATGGAATGACAACTGGAGAATATGCAAAAATGATTAACGGCGAAAAATGGTTAGCAAATGGCATTCAGTGCGATTTAAAAGTTATCCCTTGCAATAATTATAATCGTAAAAAATCATATAGTTTACCTGTTCCTCCGTCTCAAAATTTACCATATTATCAAGCAATAAATTTATACCCAAGTTTATGCTTTTTTGAAGGCACAAATGTAAGCTCTGGCCGCGGTACCGATTTACAATTTCAAATTTACGGATCGCCCTTTCTAAAAAATATGCCTTATCAATTTACACCAAAATCCAACTTTGGTGCAAAAGATCCGATGAACAAAGGCAAATTATGCTATGGCGAAAACCTTTCTGAAATAGAAAAAGTAAACCAATTAGAATTAAAATGGCTGATAAAAGCTTATCAAAATTCGGATAATAAAGAAAAGTTCTTCAACAACTTTTTTATCAAATTAGCCGGAACTGACGAATTACAAAAACAAATTGTTGCTAATAAATCAGAAAAAGAAATAAGAGCAAGTTGGCAACCAGGAATTGAAAAATTTCTAGAAATGCGAAAAACTTATCTTATTTACGAATAAAATATACCTAAACAAAAGCGCGAAATACTATTTATTTCGCGTTTTTGTTTTATTTTAAAATGATCTTCTTTTTCATTTGCTCAACCACTTCGTAAGCAGCTGGGCAAATTTCAACATTCTTCAACGTTAAGTTTGCTATTTGCTGAAATTTTTTTCTATCTGTATGCGGATATTCTCTACATGCTTTTGGTCGAACATCATAAATCATACAGTAATTTTCAGCATCTAAAAAATGACAAGGCAGGCTTTTTAAAACATGATCGTTATCTTCATCTACTTGTAAATATTGATCTACAAACTGCTGTGGTTTTAATCGTAAAAATTTACTAATTCGCTCAATATCAGAACTTTTAAAAAGCGGCCCGGTTGTTTTACAACAATTAGCACAAGACAAGCAATCTGTTTTTTTAAACACCTGATCGTGTATTTCCTGCATTTGATAATCTAAATCTTTTGGTGGCTTCTTTTGAAGTTTAGTAAGATATTTTTTATTTTCATTATGCTTATCTTTGGCCAACTTTTGAAGTTGTTGTAAAGCTATATTCATTTGCTACAATTTGAATTGCTAATTTACAACAAGCCGCTTTTTTATTTACAAAAAAAACAAAAAAATGAAAGACCTTATTGGTAAAGCCATATTAGATTATCAGCTTACAAAAAAACCAAATGTAATAATTACAGAAACAGACATTTCTGAAGATGAAGAAATGAATGTATCCTATTGGTTTAGAGAATATAATGAAATGCCTAAATTAGAACAAATAGCACTAAAGACTTGCAAAGGAAAAATTTTAGATGTTGGTTGCGGTGCGGGTTCGCATAGTTTGTATTTAGAAAGTAAAAACTTTGATGTAAAAGCAATAGATATTTCTCCAAATGCGATTGAAGCTTGTAAATTACGCGGAATCAAAAATGCCGAAATTATCAATATTTTAGATGTAAAAAATGAAAAGTATGATACTATTTTATTATTGATGAATGGAACAGGAATTTTTGGTCGATTAAAAAATATCTCTCAATACTTACAACATTTAAGTACATTACTTACTGATGAAGGTCAAATACTTATTGATAGTTCTGACCTAATATATATGTTTGATGAGGACGAAGATGGAGGAAAATGGATTCCGATGGAAAACAAAGAATATTATGGCGAATTAGTTTTTTCTGTTTCATATAATGGAGAAACAGAAAAAGCATTTGATTGGTTATATTTAGATTATAACACACTGCAAAATGCAGCATTTGGCAATAACTTAAATTGCGAACTTATATACGAAGGTGAAAACAGCGATTATTTGGCAAGAATAACAAAAAAAGGAAGCTAATGCTTCCTTTTTTTAATTATTTAGATATTTCATCATAATTGCTTGTAAATCTGTACCCCATTCTTGACCAATAACCTGACTTTTTTCATAAATAACATCATACTTACTTGTCAATTTCTTTCCCACAGGAGATTCATAAAAATTAATCATCTCTTTTAGCTCTTGTGGTGTAAATTCTTTCATATACATATTAGCAAACTCTTCTTTCAATCCAACTAAGCTTTTATTTAAATCGGCTTTAAAAGCTGGTCTACTTGCTTCTGGTACATTCAACGAAAGTTCATCCGTTAAATATTCAAATGCTTTCATTTGTCCGCTAAGCTCCATATACTTTATTGCATTTTGCTTAGGAGTATCTTGAGCCATCACTACGCTACCAAATAACATAAACGAAGCTATAATAACTATTTTTTTCATAATATTACTATTTTTTGTATTTGGTAAATATAGAAATATGCTATGGAATATCCAAAAACTTATGAGTTTGTAATGAAATTTTCCATTTCGGATTTTTCTTTACGTACTCAATAATTAATGGCATCATTTCATCTCTTTTACTCCATTCTGTTTGCAACAATAATAACGCATTTTCATTCACTTTTGCAGCTTGTTCTTCCGCAAAAATAAAATCGTGTTTATTATAAATAATTACTTTAAGCTCATTTGCAGCTTTATAAGCACTTTCTGTTGGCAACTTTGCTTTTTTAGGCGATAAACAAACCCAATCAAAATATCCAGACATTTCATATGCTCCAGAAGTTTCAATATTGGTATGCAATCCTGCTTCTTTTAACTTAAGCGTTAAATAATCTAGATTATACATTAAAGGCTCTCCTCCTGTAATTACAGCTAAATTAGCTACAGAAGAAGCTTGATCAACAATACTTTCTACTGTTGTTAATGGATGAAGTGCTGCATCCCAACTTTCTTTTACATCGCACCAATGACAGCCAACATCGCATCCGCCTAAACGTATAAAATAAGCAGCATTACCAGAGTAGAAACCTTCTCCTTGGATTGTGTAAAACTGCTCCATAATAGGCAGTATTTTCCCTTCTGTTAATGCTACTTTATCGTATTCTATCATATCTGATATACTTTAATACTTTTACAAAACGTATTAAGAAATTTTATTTCTTTTACGATCTGTTTCTTTTAAGAAAATCTTACGTAAACGCAATGATTTTGGAGTTACCTCAACGTATTCATCTTTTTGAATGTATTCTAAAGCTTCTTCTAATGAAAACTTAATTGCCGGAACAATTTTCGCTTTATCATCAGATCCAGACGCACGAACGTTTGTTAACTTTTTAGTTTTAGTTACGTTTACCGTCATATCATCTCCTCTAGAGTTCTCTCCAATTACCTGTCCTTCGTAAATATCTTCGTTTGGATCAACGAAAAACTTACCTCTGTCTTGTAATTTATCGATAGAATATGGAATTGCTTTTCCGTTTTCCATAGAAATTAATGAACCATTAATACGTCCAGGAATTTCTCCTCTGTATGGTTGGTACTCTAAGAAACGGTGCGACATAATTGCCTCTCCAGCAGTAGCTGTTAACAACTGATTTCTCAATCCGATGATACCTCTTGAAGGTACTAAGAATTTCATAATCATACGCTCACCTTTTGGCTCCATGCTTAGCATTTCTCCTTTTCTTAATGTAACGTATTCTACTCCTCTTCCTGATAAATTTTCTGGAATATCGATCGTTAATTCCTCAATTGGCTCACATTTTACACCATCAATTTCTTTGATGATTACTTGTGGCTGACCAATTTGCAATTCATATCCTTCACGACGCATTGTTTCAATTAATACAGATAAGTGTAATACACCACGGCCAAAAACCATAAATTTATCAGCACTGTCTGTTTCATTAACGCGTAACGCTAAGTTTTTTTCTAATTCCTTGTTCAAACGATCCTTAATATGACGAGAAGTTACAAATTTACCTTCTTTTCCAAAGAATGGAGAATCGTTAATTGTAAACAACATACTCATTGTTGGCTCATCAATTGTAATTGTTGGCAATGCTTCTGGGTTTTCATAATCAGCAATTACATCACCAATTTCAAATCCTTCAATACCTACAACCGCACAAATATCTCCAGCATGTACTTCAGATACTTTTTTACGTCCTAATCCTTCAAAAGTATGTAACTCTTTAATTTTCGATTTTACAATTGATCCATCTCTCTTGATTAAAGAAATATTCATTCCTTCTTTCAAAACTCCACGATGTAAACGACCAATAGCAATACGTCCAGTAAAAGTTGAATAATCTAAAGAAGTAATCAACATTTGCGGAGTTCCTTCTTTTACTTCAGCAGCTGGAATATGTTCTAAAACCATATCTAATAATGGTTCAAAAGAATCTGTTGGTTGTTTCCAGTCTGTAGACATCCAATTGTTTTTAGCAGAACCATAAACTGCAGGGAAGTCCATTTGCCATTCTTCAGCACCTAATTCGAACATTAAATCGAATACTTTTTCATGTACCTCTTCTGGCGTACAGTTTTCTTTATCAACCTTATTAACAACTACACATGGTTTTAACCCTAAGCTAATTGCTTTTTGCAATACGAAACGAGTTTGTGGCATTGGACCTTCGAAAGCATCTACTATCAAAAGTACACCATCAGCCATGTTTAATACACGTTCTACTTCACCACCGAAATCGGCGTGTCCGGGAGTATCGATGATATTGATTTTTGTACCTTTATAGTTTACAGAAACGTTTTTAGATACAATTGTAATACCTCTTTCTCTCTCAATATCCTCATTATCTAAAATTAATTCTCCTGAGGTTTCACTCTCACGAAATAATTGACAGTGATGTAAGATTTTATCAACCATAGTTGTTTTACCGTGGTCAACGTGTGCAATAATTGCAATATTCCTAGTTTGTGTCATATAAGGACTTTATAAATTATTTTAAATATTTGTTTTTTTTTAGTATAAACAAAAAAAGCTCTCATGTTATTGAGAGCTTAGTATATGTCTTCTTTCAACACAACGCATTGCTTATTATAAAGCAGCAACGTGTTTTGTTAATTTAGATTTTAAATTAGAAGCTTTATTAGCGTGAATAATATTTTTCTTCGCTAATTTATCAATCATTGCAACAACTACTGGTAATTTTTCAGTTGCATCTTTTTGATCTTCGATCAAACGTAAAGCTTTGATAGCATTACGAGTTGTTTTATGCTGATATCTGTTTAAAACTCTCTTTTTTTCGTTACTTCTAATTCTTTTTAAAGCTGACTTATGATTTGCCATTTTTTAAATATTTTATTAAGTCTATACTATTTTTTTTCTGTAGTCCGTAGGGGAATCGAACCCCTGTTACCAGGATGAAAACCTGGCGTCCTAACCCCTAGACGAACGGACCATAATTTGGTAATAATTAATTCTGTAAAAGAACTGTAGTCCGTAGGGGAATCGAACCCCTGTTACCAGGATGAAAACCTGGCGTCCTAACCCCTAGACGAACGGACCAAAACATTAAAAACAATTCTTTAAAAAAGAATCTGTAGTCCGTAGGGGAATCGAACCCCTGTTACCAGGATGAAAACCTGGCGTCCTAACCCCTAGACGAACGGACCATTTTGTTTATCTAATGCGGATGCAAAACTACAACATTTTTTAAAACCTGCAAGAGAAAAAACAAAATTTTTTATTTCTAATATGCTTTTGCAAATAAGACTCTTCCTTTTGATGGCTGCCCTGTAAGTACACAAACACCTTCTTCTTCTTTTCTATCAATTGGAATACAGCGAATTGTAGCTTTTGTTAATTCTTTTATTTTTTCCTCTGTTTCAATTGTTCCATCCCAATGTGCAGAAACAAATCCTCCTTTACCTTCCAAAATTTCTTTAAATTCTTCGAAAGAGTTTACTTCTGTGATATGTTCTGCTCTATAATCATATGCTTTTTTGAAAAGATTATTTTGAATCTCTTCTAACATATCTTGAATATATTCTACAATATTTGCTTTTGCTACTATTTCTTTAGTTAATGTATCTCTACGTGCTACTTCAAAAGTACCATTTTCTAAATCTTTTGGACCAATTGCAATACGTAAAGGTACACCTTTTAATTCGTACTCATTAAACTTCCATCCTGGTTTGAATACAGTTCTGTCATCAAATTTAAATGAAATATTTAATTTTTTCAATCGATCTGTAAGTACTTTTACCTCTTCGCGAATAGTTTCTAATTGTTCATCATTTCTATGAATTGGAATAATTACAACTTGTATTGGTGCTAAATTTGGAGGCAATACTAATCCATTGTCATCAGAATGCGTCATAACTAATGCTCCCATTAAACGTGTACTAACTCCCCAAGAAGTTGCCCAAACATATTCTTGTTTTCCTTCTTGGCTTGTAAATTTCACATCAAATGCTTTTGCAAAATTTTGTCCTAAAAAGTGAGAAGTACCTGCTTGCAATGCTTTTCCATCTTGCATTAAAGCTTCAATACAATATGTTTCAATTGCACCTGCAAATCTTTCGTTTTCTGTTTTAAATCCTTTTATAACTGGAATTGCCATAAAATTTTCTGCAAAATCTGCATATACATCAAGCATTTGTTCTGCTTCTGCAATTGCCTCTTGCTTTGTAGCATGAGCTGTATGTCCTTCTTGCCATAAAAACTCAGCTGTTCTTAAAAACAAACGCGTTCTCATTTCCCAACGAACAACATTTGCCCATTGATTTACTAAAATAGGCAGGTCTCTATATGACTCAATCCATTTTCTGTAAGTATCCCAAATAATTGTTTCCGATGTAGGACGTACAATTAATTCTTCTTCCAATTTAGCATCTGGATCAACTTCAATCGTTTTTCCATCCTCGCCAGTCTTTAATCGATAATGAGTTACAACCGCACACTCCTTAGCAAATCCATCCACATGACTTGCCTCTTTACTAAAATAAGACTTGGGGATAAATAAGGGGAAATACGCGTTTTGATGTCCAGTTTCTTTGAACTTTTTATCTAATTCTGCTTGCATTTTCTCCCAAATCGCATAGCCGTATGGTTTAATTACCATACATCCTCTAACTCCCGAATTTTCGGCCAAATCCGCTTTTACTACAAGCTCATTGTACCATTTCGAGTAGTCTTCACTTCTTTTAGTAATACTTTTACTCATTTTTAATATATTAGCAGTTAAGTTGTTTAACTCATAATTAACTATAATAATTGGACAAAAGTAACTAAATTTGTTTTTAACAACAATTATATTTCCAATGAAAATGACTACAATTCTTCAAAAAGCTACTTTATTAAGAAGAATCAGCCTTTTATGTATATTAGGCGGATTAGCTATTTCATGTGGTTCATATCACAATGCCTCATATGCACAAGATGGCGTTTATAATCGAAATTCACATGTTGATCCTTATACCATTAACGATTCTGGTGAATTCTACCAAGAATATTTTGCATCGTTAAGTAAAGACTCTGAATATTTAACAGACATTAGCTCATATGTTTCTCCTGTAAATGATAGCTTATTAAACAATTTACCTACAACAACAGTTGGATATGGTTCTTGGGGACAACAACCTTCGAGTTTAAAAATAAACATTTACAACAACTCTCCATATTGGGGAAGACCATATTTGGGTTACGGTTATTACAGTCCGTTTTATGATCCATACTATTTTGGCAGTGGATTTGGTTACGGATTTGGTTATGGCTGGGGAGGTTATTATGGTTCTTGGTATGCTGGAGGTTATTGGGGATCGCCTTACTACAACAACTATTGGGGATCACCATATTACAGATACAACTATTATACACCTTCATACCAAGGTCAAAGAGCTTCTTACTCAAATGTAAGAACAGATGCCGCTATAAACAACACTTACTATTCTAGAGGAAATAACCGATTTGCCAACGTGCGCAACGATTCTAACAATAGAACAGAAAATATTAGAAATTCGGTTACTAGAGATAATATAAACGATTATAGACGAGGTATATCTAGAGAAAGTGTAAATTCTAGAGTAGATTATTCTACAAGAGTACAAGCTGTAGAAAGTATTAAAAACTCAAATAGCAGCAATAGAGCCGAAACAATTAGACAATCAACAGATAGAGTAAACAACAATACTGTTAGAAATTCTAATTATTCTAGAACTAACACAAACAACTCTAACTATAGAAATGACAATGCAGTAAGAAACAATTATTCTAATCAAAATACAAATTCATCTTACAGCAGACAACCAAGTTCGTCTTCATCTAATTACACAAGAAGTTCTAGTAGCAACGTAAGAAGCAGCGGCTTTAGTAGCGGTAGCAATTACAGCAGAAGCAGTGGCGGTAGTAATAATACAAGACGTTAAAAACTAAATTTAGGAAAAACATATTTATGAATAAATTTATTTTAGGAATTACAGCATCTATTCTTGCTACATCATTAGTAAATGCACAAGAATTTGTTCCGCAAGATATTAGTAGATATAATGAATCTGACATGAATGGAACTGCCCGATTTAGAGGAATGAGCGGTGCATTTGGAGCGGTTGGTGGTGATTTATCTGCTTTAAAAATAAATCCTGCAGGATCGGCCTTTTTCAACAATAATCAAGCTTCTTTTAGCTTATCTATTGCTAATAAAAACAATAAAACGAATTATTTAAACAACAACGATTCTAAAAACTACAGTGGTTTAGACCTGAGTCAACTTGGTGCGTCGTTTGTTTTTAACGCAAATGAATCAAATACTTTTTTGAAAAAATTTGCAATTGGAATCAATTACGAAAGCAATAAGAATTTAAACAACGAATTTATTTTTGTAGGAAGAGGACAAACCAACTCTTTAGGACAGTACTTTTTAAACAATGCAAATAACGCAGCTGTTCCGCATGGTGCTGTAAACAATAATTTGAACATAGATCAAGGATATTATAACGCAGCAAATAAAGCAGGTTATGAAGGTCAACAAGCCTATTTAGCTTACAAAACCTTCTTAATTGATCCTGTGAGTGGAAAAGACGGAATGTATACTAGCAATTTTGGAGATAATACCAATACTTATACGCAAGGTAGAGCGGTTGTTTCTTCAGGATATAACAGTAAATTTTCTGGAAACTTTGGAGCTCAACTTGGCAACTCTATTTTTGTTGGTGCAAACTTAAATTTGCACATAGTTGATTATACACAAACATCAAATGCATTTGAAACTAATCATTCAATATTATCTCCTGGCACTGTAAATTCTATCAATTATTACAATTATCAATATACTTACGGAAATGGTTTTTCATTTAATTTAGGTTTAATTGGACATGTAACTGATAATTTTAGAGCAGGTATTGCCTACGAATCGCCAACTTGGTATTCATTAAAAGACGAACTTTCTCAAGGATTAGAAACAACAAGAGTTGGAGAAAATGAGCCTTCTTATTTATATCCAAACATATTAAATATATATGAAAAATATAAACTTCGCACACCTGCAAAATATACAGGGAGTTTAGCTTATATTTTTGGAGAAAAAGGATTGATAAGTGTTGATTATGGTATTAAAGATTATAGCAACAATAAATTACGTCCAAACGATGGAGTTTTTAACGCTTCAAACAATTTCTTTAATGAAGAAATGAAAGTTGCAAGCGAATTGCGTGTTGGAGCAGAATACAGAATTAATCATTTTAGCATGAGAGGTGGATATCGTTATGAGCAAAGCCCATACAAAAACATTAAATATACTGGAGATTTAAATGGATTTTCACTTGGTGTTGGGTACGAATTCGCAGGTTCACGCTTAGATTTATCGTATGCTTATTCAACAAGATCATATAAAACAAGTTTAGTTGATTCATATTACAACAATGTATACAGAAATGCCGATTTAAAAATAACAGACAATTGGATTAATCTTTCTTATAACATTTTCTTTTAAAAAAATTATTTCAAGATCATACAAATCTCTTAGCTGCCAAAAACAACTAAGAGATTTTTTTATTGTATTTTTGCACCGAAACTTAAATCACATAATTTCAATCATGAAAAGCATTCTAAAATTACTTTCTATAGCATGTTTTTTTGGAGCTACAATTAGTTGTATTGCTCAAGAAACTACCACCACACCCATGCGTTATACAGCATCAAACAAAGGTAAATTTTATGTTTATTGGGGTGGAAATAGAGAATCATATACAAAATCAGATATTCGTTTTAGAGGAGACAATTATGACTTTACTTTAATGAATGTTGAAGCAAGTGACAAACCAAAAGGATGGCACGTTGATTACATCAATCCAGGACGAATGACCATTCCACAAACAAACTTAAGATTTGGTTATTTCATTTCAGACAAATACAACGTTTCCATTGGAGTAGATCATATGAAATATGTAATGGATCAAAACCAAATTGTAAATTACAAAGGAGAATATTACAATGAAGGAAGCTACGGAGAAAAAGTTCCTGGACATCCAGATCAATTAAAACTTACAGAGGAATTCCTAAAATTTGAACACACAGACGGTTTAAATTATATCAACGCTGAAATCAATCGCGTAGATGATATTTCTAAGCTTTTTGGAATCAACAATACAGATGTTGTTCAAATTAATGTAACAGGTGGTGTTGGAACAGGAATTGTATTTCCAAAAACAAATACAACATTATTAGGCAAAGAAAGATATGACGAATTTCATGTAGCTGGATTTGGAGTTTCTGCCAAAGCAGGATTAAACGTTACTTTTTTAAAATACTTCTTTGTACAAGGAGAATTAAAAGGAGGTTTTATCGATATGTATGATGTAAGAACAACAGCTAGCAAAAGTGATAAAGCATCGCACAACTTCTGGTTTGGGCAAACAGTTATTGCTTTTGGAGGAATATTTAGATTATAAAACATACCAAATCTACAAAAAAAGGAAACTATCTAAGATAGTTTCCTTTTTTTGTGTTGCTAATTTTCATTACAACCCACTGTGATACAAAGAAAAGCAGAAAGCAAAACAAATACCTAAGAGTTAATTTTATAAACCTTATACTCTTTGGTAAAAAAAATGTATTTTTGCATTCCAATTTTTTAAATCAATGAGAACCAAAACTTTAAAAAAGAATAAAATCAACGTAATTACTTTAGGTTGTTCTAAAAACGTTTACGACAGCGAAGTGTTGATGGGGCAACTAAAAGCAAGTGGAAAAGATGTAACGCACGAAGCGACTACAGATGAAGCAAACATTATTGTAATTAACACTTGTGGTTTTATTAATAATGCCAAAGAAGAATCTGTAAATACAATCTTAGAATACGTAGAGAAAAAAGAAGAAGGGATTGTTGATAAAGTTTTCGTAACAGGATGCTTATCTGAACGTTACAGACCAGATTTGGAAGCAGAAATTCCAAATGTAGATCAGTATTTTGGTACAACAGATTTGCCTTTATTACTAAAAGCATTAGGTGCCGATTATAAACACGAATTACTAGGAGAACGTTTAACAACTACACCTAAAAATTACGCATACCTAAAAATTGCTGAAGGATGTGACCGTCCTTGTAGCTTCTGTGCAATTCCGTTAATGAGAGGATCTCACGTTTCTCAACCAATTGAAAAATTAGTTAAAGAAGCAGAAGGTTTGGCAAAAAACGGAGTAAAAGAATTGATTCTTATTGCTCAAGATTTAACGTACTACGGATTAGATTTATATAAAAAACGAAACTTAGCCGAACTTTTAGAAAACTTAGCTAAAGTAGAAGGCATTGAGTGGATTCGTTTGCATTATGCATTTCCAACCGGATTTCCGATGGATGTATTAGAATTGATGAAGAAAGAACCAAAAATCTGTAACTACATCGATATTCCTTTGCAACATATTTCTGACAATATTCTTAAATCAATGCGTCGTGGAACAACGAAAGAAAAAACGACAAAATTGTTGAAAGAGTTTAGAGCGGCTGTACCAGGAATGGCTATCAGAACAACTTTAATTGTTGGTTACCCAGGTGAAACTGAAGAAGATTTCCAAATCATGAAAGATTGGGTACAAGAAATGCGTTTTGAGCGTTTGGGTTGTTTTGCCTATTCTCACGAAGAAAATACGCATGCTTATGCTTTAGAAGACGATGTTCCTCAAGAAGTAAAACAAGCAAGAGCCAATGAAATTATGGAAATTCAAGCACAAATTTCATTTGACTTAAATCAAGAAAAAATTGGACAAACCTATCGTTGTATTATCGACAGAAAAGAAGGCGGGTACTTTATTGGCCGTACAGAGTTTGATAGTCCAGATGTGGATAATGAAGTATTAATTGACGCTACTCAACATTATTTAAAAATTGGAGAGTTTGCAAATATTACAATTTTTGATGCTTCAGAATTTGACTTATACGGAAATCCTGCAAAATAAAAATTTACAAAGCGCTATCAGAAAATGATAGCGCTTTTTTCATTATTACAACTGTTAGAATATTTAACTAATATTTATAGTTCTTTAGAGAATAGTTTCCTATTTAAACTTTGGTTATACATAAAATTATTTTATGTTTAGAAAAATTTTTCACCAATGATAAAACAAACTATAACATTACTAACACTTGCATTGACCTCAACAATGTGGAGTCAAAATAAAACACATTTTACCTCAACACCATCATTAAGTCCAGACGGAAAAACCGTTTATTTTAGTCTTGATGGAGACATTTGGCAGGTTCCTAGTACAGGAGGAGAAGCTTTAAGAATTACGGCACTTCCTGGTAATGAAACAAACCCTCGTGTATCGCCAGACGGAAAATGGTTGGCATTTACATCAGATCAATATGGCAATAGAGATATTTTTGTAATGCCTTTATCTGGAGGAGAAATAAAACAACTTACTTATCATCAAGCAGCAGAAAATATGGAAAGCTGGGGCTGGGATAGCGAAACTATTTATTTTACAGGCACAGCATACAATGATTATGCATCATTCAAAATAAATAAAAATGGCGGTACTCCTACTCCATTATTTACTAATTATTTCAATAATACTAACGGTTTAGTAGAAACTCCATCTGGCGAATTTTTATTTACAAGTTCTTCTGAAAGTGAGTTTCAAACAGCGCGTAAACGATACAAAGGAGAAAATAATCCGGATATTTTAGGTTATAATCCAAAAAATAATAGCTTTAAACAATATACCGATTACAACGGAAAAGATTTTAATCCGACAGTAGATAAACAAGGAAATATTTATTTCATTTCTGACGAAAACAACGGAAATTATAACTTATATACATTTAAAAACGGTAAAAAAGTAGCCTTAACAGAGTTTACAACTTCTATCAAAAAACCTTTTGTTTCTGCTGATGGTAGCAAAGTTGTATTTGAAAAAGATTATCAACTGTTTACTTTCGATACAAAAACAAATACCGTAAGCCCTTTAAACATTACAGTAAATACAAATAAAATAATTGAAAAAGAGCAAACCTTTAATGTAAATGATAATATTACAAATTTTGATATTGCACCAGACGCAAAGAAAATAGCATTTGTAAGCAGAGGAATTTTATTTGTATCTGATATTACAGGAAAATTTATAATTTCTATCACAAATGGAAAAGAAAGAGTAATGGAAGTAAAATGGCTAAATGATAATAAAACAATTCTGTTTAGTCAAACCTATAAAGGATATCAAAATTGGTTTAAAATTAGTGCCGATGGCAAAGGCAAAGCAGAGCAACTAACATTTGACACGCGCAACAATAGAGATATTACCTTTAATAATAATGGTACAAAAGCTGTTTACTTAAGCGGAAGAGATGAAGTACGTTTATTAGATTTAAAAACGTTTGTGTCAAAAACAATTGTGAAAGACGAAATTTGGGCATTCCAAAATTCAACTCCTTCTTTTTCTCCAAATGACGAATATGTACTATTTACGGCAAAGCGCAACTTTGAAGAAGACATTTTTATCCATAATATCAAGAAAAACGAAACACTTAATTTAACCAATACAGGAGTTTCTGAATCAAACCCAACTTGGTCTCCATCTGGTAAATACATTTATTTTACGAGTGATCGTTTAAATCCATCTTATCCGTTAGGAATGCAAAATCCAAGCATTTACAGAATGGCTTTAGATTGGTATGCAGATCCATTCAAATCAGATGAATTCAATAACTTATTTGCAGAGAAAAAAGAAGAAAAGAAAGAAGATCAAAAATCAAACACAAAGAAAAAATCAAAAGTAAAACCAACAGAAACAATTTCTGCACCTTCTACCCTACTTACAATAAACACTGATGGTTTACTGGAAAGAATAGAATTGGTAAGCGATAATTTTGGAAACCAAAGCAAACCAACTGTTTTTAAAGACGATAAAAAAGAATACGTTTACTATAGCTCTAATCAAGAGAATGGCAAACCTACACTTTATAGAAAAATATATGAAAACTTCGAAAGTAGTAAAACTGAAAAAGTTTTTGATAAATATGTAAACAATATTATTCAAAGAGACAAAACACTTTATGGTTTAAGCGGTGGAAGTATTTATAAGTTTGCATTAGAAAAAGGTACACCAGATAAGATAGCTATCAATTATACATTTACAAAAGTATTGGCAGACGAATTTTCTCAAATGTTTGACGAAACTTGGGCTGGAGTAGAAGAAAATTTCTATGATGAAAATTTTCACGGCATAGACTGGCCAGCCACTAAAACTTATTTTGCACAATATATTCCTTACATCAACAACCGAAGTGATTTACGTATTTTATTAAATGATATGTTGGGAGAATTAGGTTCGTCACATTTAGGTTTTAACTCGATGGGAGAAGAAGAAAAAGTACGTTTGAGTTATAGCACTGCCGAAACAGGAATTATTTTTTCAGCATCAAATCCATATGAAGTAGAAAGAATCTTGCGCAAATCGCCAGCCGCTACAAAAGATATTGATATAAAACCTGGCGACATACTTACTAAGGTAAATAATATTACTGTTGATAAAAACGAAAATCGTGATGATTATTTTACATTTGCCAACATTCAAGATGAAATAGAATTAACGTTTAACCGATCTGGTAAAGAATTTACAGTAAAATTACACCCAATTAGTTTTGGTACACAAAGACGTTTATTATACGATGAATGGATTTATCAAAACAAACAACGTGTAGACGAATGGAGTAACAATAGAATTGCTTATAGTTATATGAAAAACATGAGCTCTTCTGAATTAGATTCATTCTTATTAGATATGGTGGCGCAAGAGCACAACAAAGAAGGTGTAATCTTAGATCTTCGTTTCAATACAGGAGGAAATGTACATGATAAAGTATTGAACTTCTTATCTCAACGTCCATATTTACAATGGAAATACAGAGAAGGAGCGCTAACAATGCAAAGTAACTTTAACCCTAGTGGAAAACCAATCGTATTATTAATTAATGAATATTCGTTGAGCGATGCAGAAATGACAGCCGCTGGTTTTAAAGAATTGAAATTAGGTAAAATTATTGGTCAAGAAACCTATCGTTGGATTATCTTTACTTCAGGAAAAGGTTTGGTTGATAATTCATCATACCGTTTACCAAGTTGGGGAACTTATACTTTATCTGGCGACAACTTAGAAAAAACAGGTGTGGCACCTGATATTTATGTTAAAAATACTTTTATAGATCGCTTAAATAATAAAGATCCGCAACTTGAGCGTGCGGTTCAAGAAATTCTTATCGATTTAAAAAAATAAGTAATATAAAAGACAGATTTAAAGAAATAAATCTGTCTTTTATTATTTTGATTTTGTACTTTTTTCAACTTTTAATTAAAACAAACCAACATTTTACCTTAATTTAATTTATCTTTAATAGACAGAAAACATTAGTTATTCATCTTTGTTGCTATAAAAAATGGAAGATATGAAATTGAAAGTTAACTTGTTATTAGTAATTTGTACAATTATTGGGCAAACAACTATAGCTCAAAACAATAAAATGCTTCGAATTGGCCATAGAGGTGCAATGGGCCACGTAACTGAAAACACAATCGAATCGGTACAAAAAGCACTTGAACTTAAATGTGACATGATTGAGATTGATGTGTTTAAAATTAAAAGTGGTGAACTAGTTGTATTTCACGACAATACTTTAGACCGAATTACAAACGCAAAAGGAAATATTGAAGATTATACACTTACTGAATTAGAAGACGTAACTGTTGGTGGAAAATATAAAATTCCAACTCTTGAAGCGGTAATTGATGAAATTAATCGAAAAGCGATATTAAATATTGAATTAAAAGGAAGTAATACAGCAACTGATACGTATAGAATTATTCAGGAATTTAAGGCAAGAGGATGGAAAAATGAAGATTTTATCCTTTCCAGCTTTAAGTGGGACGAATTGCAAACAGCCTACAATTTAGACTCATCTATTCCATTAGCTGTATTAACAGAAAAAAAACCAGAAGATGCAATTGAATTTGCTCTATCTATACAAGCAAAAGCAATTAATCCGCATTTTGTAAACTTAAATGAAGAAAATGTAAAGGCAATCAAGCAAGCTAATCTAAAAATATACCCTTGGACAGTAAATAAAATAGCTGACATTGCAAAAATGAAAAGTTTAAAAGTTGATGGTATTATTACTAATTACCCAAAAAGAATTTAGATTTATACAAATAAAAAACATCTCAATTGAGATGTTTTTTATTTAATATTGTTATCTAACAAAGAAACTTGTAAAATGATCTAAAAATAATACCCACAGAATAATTACAGCTGTACCTAAACCAGCGCCTATAAAACCTCCTAAATGAAAGTCTCTCTGCTTTAGCATTCCCGTTCCAAATACAATTGCATTAGGCGGTGTAGAAACAGGTAAAAATAAACCACATGAAGAACAAAGACCAACCACCAAACCTACAGGTAACAATTGATTACTTGGTAAAACAATTGCTGCAATATTAATAAGAATTGTAGCTGTAGCTGTACTGCTCATAATATTTGAAAACAACACAGTAATAACAGCAAAAATCAACATCACTATTGCCATATTAAATTCTTTTCCTTCTAACATTTGCGAATAATACGGAGCCAATAATTCTTTTATAGCTATACCCAAAGCTAATCCGCCTGCTACTAACATCAGCGTATCCCAAGGTAATTTTCTTACATCTTCTGCTGTAATAATACTAAGCATTGGTAAAAAAACAATTGGTATCATTGCTGCCCCTGCCGTTGGTATATGCCATTTATTACCCAACATCCACATACTTACTGTTACAATTAGAATAACAACTACAGCCAATCGTTGTAATCGCATACTATTAGTTAAATCAAGTGCTTTATTGGTAAACGATACATCTAAATTTTTAACTTTCGACGTATATTTTTTTACTACTGCAATCCAAAAAACAACTAATAATACAACAGCGGGAACAAAACCTAATAACAGCCATTGCGAAAAAGTTACCTCAAATCCTTTTGATTTAAGCACATCAACAACAATTAAATTTGGTGGGCTAGAAACCATACTTATCATACCAGCAAAAGTTGCCGCTGCAGGTATACTTACTAAAATTGCTTTTGACATCAATGAATCTTTTCCTTGCTTATCTATTAAAGGCATTACAGATGCTAAAACCATTGCTGCTGTAGCTGTATTTGAAATAATTAAAGATAATATAGAAGTAATTATAATAATACCAAGTACTAAATGATTGGGGTTTGTTCCAAAAATAGAAATCGTTTTTTTAAATAATGATAAATCTAAATTGGTTTTTCTCATTCCTTCACTAAGAAAAAATCCACCTAAAAATATCCAAATTACACTATCAGACCAAGTATCGGATATTTCTTGAGGCGAAATGGTGGCTCCTTTCATGTTTCCCATTGTATAAACAAGAAACCCGATGATTAATATTCCAACAGCAAAAGGAGGAATAGCTTCTGTTGCCCATAAGAGAATAGAAAAAATAAGGATAAACATTGTGTATTTTTGTGCGTCAGAAAATACTTCTGGCGATAAAAAATAAGCCCCAGCAATTGATAACAACAATGAGAAAAAGAATATTCCAACTCTCGTTTTTATATTCCACATATTCCAAGATGCCTCAATCAGCAATTCACTATATACACGAA
>JASLED010000085.1 GCA_030151255.1 Flavobacterium sp. | reverse complement strand
ATATTTTTTGCAAAACTTCCAAAATTCTTTCGTAATTTGCACTTAAGTTGTTCATTGTAAATGTTTTGTAGTTAAAACAATTTGCTGATTTTCAATCAAATGAACAACTTTTTTATTTCTTATCCATAATGCACAACGGGTAGTAATTATACTTATTTCAGAATATATGGATATAGACAGTGAGTATCGGTTTTTCAGAATATTACCTTCTGAAATTAAATAAATTATTGAATGAAGTGTTTACAATAGGGCAAAAATAAAGCTATGTATCTATTCTAAAATTAGGTTTTTACATTGATAAAATAAAATTAAAGTACCTTTGTAAAAAATAATTACAATTGATGATGACTTTTGAAGATCTAGATTTAAATAAAAACATTCTGAAAGCTATTGATGAATTAGGTTATAAAAATCCTACACCTATTCAGGAAAAAGCAATTCCTATTATCTTAGCTGAAAAAGATTTGATCGGTTGTGCTCAAACAGGAACGGGAAAAACAGCCGCTTTTGCAATTCCTATTTTACATTACTTACATCGATTAGGAAATACCAAACGCACTAAAAATGCGCGTGTATTAGTTGTAACACCTACACGCGAATTGGCCGTACAAATTGAAAATAATTTTAAAGAATATAGTAAATACACCAATGCCACAACATTAACTATTTATGGTGGTGTATCATCTAAACCGCAAATTGAACAGCTAAACAAAGGTGCTGATGTTATTATTGGTACACCTGGTCGATTATTGGATTTATATAAACAAAACCAATTAAACTTAGATCATTTACATTTTTTAGTTTTAGATGAAGCCGATTTAATGTTAGACATGGGATTTATTGATGATGTAAAAAAAATCATTCAGTTAACACCAAATAATAGACAAACTCTTCTCTTTTCGGCAACAATGCCTTTGCCAGTAAGAGAATTAGCACACGAGTTTTTAAACCAACCACAATACGTAACAGTAGATGCTATTTCATCAAGTGCAAAAACAGTAAAACAGCAAGTTTACTTTGTAGAAAAAGGCGATAAAAAAAAATTACTATATCACATCATCCGAAACCAAAAATTATCAGATGTATTAGTTTTTACTCGTACAAAAAGTGGGGCTGATATTGTTGTAGAATCATTGATAAAAAATGGAGTAAATGCCGTTTCTTTTCACGGTGATAAATCGCAAACAGCCCGTCAAGAAGCATTAGATAGTTTTAAACAAAAAGAAACAAAAGTTTTAGTTGCTACAGATATTGCATCGCGCGGAATTGACATTGATAATTTACCAATTGTAATTAACTATGATTTACCAAATATTCCAGAAACATTTGTGCACCGAATTGGAAGAACAGGACGAGCTGGCAATGAAGGTTTGGCTATTTCTTTTTGCGATAAATCTGAAAAAACATATTGGGATGAAATTACAAAATTTACAAAAACACAACCAAAAGTAATAAACGATCATCCTTTTCCTTGGAAAGAAGCTCCTAAAAAAGGCGAACCTCAACCTAAAAAAGATTACAGAAACAAGAATCAAAATAGCAATTCTAGAAAATCTGATAATTCTAAGAAAAATAAAAAACGTTGGTATTAACAACAAAAATGCCCCAAATAAGTGAAACATTTATTTGGGGCATTTTTTATACATAAAGTACATACTTCTGTAACAAAAAATCTCATTAAATAAACTAATTTCTAAATACCTAAATTAACATTATACACAGTTCAGAATAGTTATTTTTACACAAAATTTTAATTTAATTAAAATAAATTATAAATAAAAAAATAAATTAACTTTACATTTATACAAAAAAGGCATATTATTTGAATTATTATATAAAGATGTATTAATTCTACATTCTAATGTAATTCTAATGTTTCTCTAATTTCAAATTAATGTAACTCAAAATCCCCATTAATATTGAAATTATAATTTTGAACTATAAATTAAAGTATGATGTTTAAAAAAGTAACTACAGCACTAAGCTTATTGTTTTTTGGTTTGACTGCCCTTGTTGCACAAACAAAAAAGCAAGAACTAAAAATAAGCAAAGCAGAAGTAGAAAATTTATTTCTAGATCAAAACCTCGATCTATTAGCTAAAAAACTTGAAATCTCTCAGGCAGAAGCCCAACTTATACAAGCTAAACTATGGCCTAACCCAACATTTGAATTATCTGAAGTAAATTTTTGGAAAACTAACGATGTAGAAGAACAAAGTTTACTTATTGGAAATTGGGGAACATCTCAGCAAATTGCTATGCATTTAGAACAAGAAATTGAAACAGCAGGCAAACGTAGAAAAAGAATCAATCTACAAAAACTAACCATAGAAGAAAGAAAAACGGATTTCGAAATTGTACTAAGAGAAACAAAATTAGAACTTAGAAACACCCTTTCTTCCATTCAAATGTTGCAACGTCAGCAAGAAATTTTTAAACAACAAATAGACAACACAACACAATTAATAAAAGGTTACGAAAATCAGCTTAAACAAGGAAATATTAGCCAAAGCGAATATATTCGATTAAAAGCTGCTCAACTTCAATTCAAAAAAGAATTAGTAGACACCAATAAAGATTTAGAAGAAGCAATGAAGGATTTGAAAAACTTTATCAATATTGGTTCCAACACAACTATTTACATTACCGATTCGTTTGTAGCTCCCATCAAAGAAATTTCGGAAATGCAAATTGAAGATTGGGTTGTAAATGCACTAGAAAGTAGACCAGATATTTTACTAAACAAAAACTTAGTAGAACAAGCAAAAGCACAAATTGCAATAGAAAAAGCAGAACGCACGCCAAACATTTCTATTGGTGTAGATTATGATAGAGGCGGCGGAATTATGAAAGATTTTATTGGTTTTGGAATTGGTTTTGACATTCCAATTTTCGACCGAAACAAAGGAAATATCAAAGAAGCACAAATTGGTTTACAAATTGCAGAATTAGAAGCAAAAGGAAAAGCAAATGAAGTAGTAAATGACATCATTGAAGCTTTAAAAAACTATACACAAACAAAGGAATTATACGATCAAATTGATGCCGAATACGAAGCCCAATTAGACAAGTTATTAGAAGCTTACGTAAAAAACTTTCAACAAAGAAATGTTAGCCTTATTGAATATTTAGATTTCGTAGAAGCTTATATCGACAATAAAAACATTTTGCTAGAAACTGTAAAAAATCTAAACGAACAATTTGAACATCTTCAATTTACCATTGGTAAAGATCTATAATCACAAAATATACTAAAATGATATCTAAATATTATACCTTTTCAGCCTTATTATTTGCGCTAATTAGCTTTAGTTCTTGCAAACAAAAAAACGACAACGAAACTACAATAGCCAACGATTATTGTATTCCTGAAGAATTTAGCAAAGACCTAACATTCGAAAAAGTAGCCATAAGACCAATCCAACGAAGCATTATTTTAACAGGAACAATTGAATATAATAAAGACAAAACACTTCCGTTTTTTAGCCTTGTAGAGGGTGTTGTAGTAAGCACACACTTCAATCTGGGTGATTATGTAAAAAAAGGACAATTGTTGGCCGAAATAAAAAGTACGGAATTAAATGAATTTAAAACAGAACTTAGAGCAACAGAAGGTGAACTAAAAGTAGCTAAAAGAGCCTTAGAATCTGTAAAATCTATGTATAACGACGGACTTGCCTCTCAAAAAGAATTAATAGAAGCACAAGAAGAAGTACAAATTACAGAAAGTAAATTACGTGCTGCTAAAAGTAATTTATCGATGTTTAACGGACAAAACAAAGATGGAATTTTTCAAGTACTTGCAGCTCAAAATGGATATATCGTTACTAAAAATATCGTAGCAGGTATGACAGTTTCTGATAATGAAGAACCTTTATTTACAATTGCAGATTTAAGCAATGTTTGGATCATGGCAAACGTATATGCAACCAATATGCGTTATGTACAAAAAGATGCTCCTGTAACAATTGGTACATTAGCTTACCCAGATGAAACATTTGAGGGAAAAATTTCTTCTATTTCTCAAGTTTTTGATTCAGAAGAAAGGGTGCTAAAAGCAACAATTGAAATGAATAACGAAAACATGAAATTGCGTCCTGGTATGTCTGCAGAAATTTCTTTACTGGTAAATAACAATAAAGGAGAAGCAATTGCTGTTCCAAATAACTCAATAATTTTCGACAATAATCAAAACTACGTAATTGTATACAAAGATAAATGTCATCAAGAAATAAGACAAATTACTCCAATTACAAAAAATAGCGAATACACTTATATTTCTGCTGGTGTAGCAAACGGAGAAACAGTAATTACAAAAAACGAATTGCTAATTTACGAGCAACTAAACAATCACCTTTAATCCATAAAAGTAAAACAAGAAAATGCAAAAATTTGTAAAAAACATAGTAGCTTTTTCTCTAAAAAATACATTCATCGTTTTGTTCGGTGTATTGTTACTTTTATTTGGAGGAATATACAGCTACATCCACACGCCTATTGAAGCGTTTCCGGATGTAACCAATACTAGAGCCAGAATTATTACACAATGGCCTGGAAGAAGTGCAGAAGAAATAGAGAAATTTATTACACTTCCAATATCAAAAGAAATGAATACCATTCCGAACAAAGCGGAAGTACGTTCAATTTCGCTATTCGGATTATCAGTTGTAACAGTAATTTTCAATGATGATATTGATGATTTCTACGCACAGCAATACGCCGCAAACCGAATGGGAAGTGTAAATTTACCCGAAGGTGTTGATTATGAAATAGAACCTCCATCTGGAGCAACAGGAGAAATTTTTAGATACATCATAAAAAGTGATTTACCAATCAAAGAAGTTACCTCAATTCAAGATTGGGTAATTGAACGAGAACTATTATCTGTTCCTGGAATTGCCGATGTAGTAAGCTTTGGTGGAGAAGAAAAAATTTATGAAATTCAAATCAATCCAACAGAATTATTAAATTATGATCTTACTCCTTTAGATGTTTACGAAGCTGTAGAAAAAAGTAATATCAACGTTGGTGGAGATGTTATTCAACGAGGTGATCAGGCTTATGTAGTGCGTGGTGTAGGTTTGTTGGATAAAATTGAAGATATAGAAAACATACTGATTGAAGTAAAAGGAAATACTCCAATATTAGTAAAACACGTTGCCGAAGTACACACTGCGGGAAAACCACGTTTAGGACAAGTTGGTTTTCAAGATGAAGACGATGTAGTACAAGGTATTGTTGTAATGCTTAGAGGAGAAAATCCAAGTGAAGTAATCAAAAATCTTAAATTAAAAATTGAAGATTTAAACGCGCGTATTTTACCTAAAAATGTAAAAATTGAACCAATTATCGATCGTACAGATTTAGTAAATACAACAGTTCATACCGTTACAAAAAACCTTACAGAAGGTATTATCTTAGTTTCTATCATTGTATTTATTTTCTTATACAATTGGCGAACTACATTTATAGTGGCTTCAGTAATTCCGTTGGCATTTTTATTTGCTATAATTATGCTGAAAATACAAGGTTTACCAGCCAATTTAATCTCAATGGGAGCCTTAGATTTTGGTTTATTACTTGAAGGAACTTTAGTGATTGTTGAACAAGTTTTTGTTGGCCTTGAGAGGAAGGCACATCTTGTGGGCATGAAACGATTCAATAAAATGTCAAAATTAGGTACAATCAGAAAAAGTGCAGGAAGTGTAGCAAGTTATATTTTCTTTGCATTATTAATTCTTATTGTTGCATTGATGCCTATTTTTTCATTCGAAAAAGTAGAAGGAAAAATGTTTTCTCCTTTAGCTTTTACATTAGGTTATGCCTTATTAGGTTCGTTAATTTTAAGTTTAACATACGTACCTGCAATGTGTAAATTATTGCTGACAAAGAATATTACAGAAAAAGAAAATTTCATTTCTCGTTTCTTTATCAACAACATTTACAAAATGTTTAATTGGAGTTTTTATCACAAAAAAGTCACTTTCGCACTTTTCGGATTAATCTTAGTAATTTGTGGAGTTCGTTTTCATTATTATGGATCTGAGTTTTTGCCAAAACTAAACGAAGGAGCCATTTATATTAGAGCAACATTACCAAGTAGCATTAACTTAGATGAATCGGTTCGTTTAACCAAAGAAATGAAAGGAATATTGCGAAAATATGACGAAGTAGAATTTGTGCTTACACAAACTGGTCGTCCAAATGATGGAACAGATCCAACCGGATTTTTCAATATTGAATTTCACACGCAATTAAAGCCCGAAAAAGAATGGAAAAGAAAAATTTCTAAAGAAGCTTTGCTCGAAGAAATGCGAGTTGATTTAGAAAAATATCCAGGAATTAATTTCGGATTTAGTCAACCCATTCAAGATAACGTAGAAGAATATGTTGCTGGAGTAAAAAGTGCATTGGTTATCAAAATTTTTGGCGATGATTTGTTTGATTTAGAAAAACATGCCAACGAAGTAGCAAAAAGCATTAAAGACGTGCCAGGTATTACAGATATTAATATTTTTAAAAATATTGGATTGCCAGAACTGCGTATTGCTTTAGACGATTCTAAAATGGCTAAATATGCTGTAACAACTGCCGATGCTCAAGCTGTTATTGCAATGACAATTGGAGGACAAGCAGCTACATCCTTCTACGAAAATGAACGAATGTTTGATGTTGTACTTCGATTTGATAAAGAATACAGAAATTCTGCCGAAAAAATCGGTAACATTTTAATTCCTTCATTAGATGGCAAACAAGTGCCATTAAAAGAAATTGCAACAATTGATTATCATACTGGCCCTGCTTTTATTTACCGAGAAGGAAACAGCAGATACATTGGTGTTGGATTTAGCATAGAAGGTCGAGATTTAGGAAGCACAATTGAAGAAGCAAGAGCAAAAGTTGCTAAAGAAGTGCATTTGCCAACAGCCAATAAAATGGAATGGGCAGGCGAATTTGAAAGCAAAGAAAGAGCTGCGCATCAATTGATGGTTGTTGTACCAATATCGCTAATTTTAATTCTAATTTTATTGTATTTCAACTTTGGCAATGTAAAAGATACAGCCATTGCATCACTTACTTTACCATTTGCATTTATCGGTGGATTTTTATCACTTTGGATTACGGGTACCACATTTGGTATTTCTGCAGGTATCGGATTTATTATTTTATTTGGTATTTCTACTATTGATGGTATTGTACTAATTGGCGTAATGAAAGAAAATTTAAGAAATCGAATGTCATTAGAAGAATCTATCAGAGATGGAGTAAAAAGTAGAATTCGTCCAGTAGTAATGATTGCCTTGATGGGATCAATGGGATTATTACCAGCGGCATTATCTAATGGAATGGGATCTGAAATTCAAAAACCATTAGCCATTATGATTGTAGGAGGTTTACTCTTCGGAATGATTTTAGCATTTACAATTTTACCTCAAGTATTTTATTGGGCGTATCGCAAAAAATATAAAGCTGAATAAGCTATTAAATTGTTTTTTTCATTTATCTTAAAAAAGGCTGATTTCTGTAATAGAAATCAGCCTTTTTTTTATGTACAAATAGTATTTTTACAGCCTACAAAACTATATTCACACAGAAATGAAAAACATATTAGCTATTTCTCTTTTATTAATCCTTATTTCTTGTTCAACTGGTAAAACAAGTATTAGAGAAAATAATTTAAACGGCACTGGGCGTTTAGTAAACGATATGAAGCAAGGAAAATGGATTTTTTTCAAAAATGATACAATAGATTGCATTGGTTTTTATAAAAAGAATAATAAAAATGGATCTTGGGTTTATTTTTATAATAATGGAAAAATTCATCAACAAGGCAATTATGTTAATGATAAACAAAACGGTATATGGAAATACTATTTTGACAGTGGCGAATTTATGGGCAAAGGTTTATTAGTTAATAATAATCAAGAAGGTTTATGGAAATGGTATCATAAAAATGGAACTTTATATACTGAACGTTTCTATAAGGATGGAAAGCTCGTAAATATAAAATCTTGTTTTGACAAAAATGGAAATCCTCAAAATTGCGGTAAAATTAGTAACGGAAACGGACTATTAATTGCTCATGATCTTTTTGATGAAACTACCGCAATAGAAGAAATTGAAGAAATTGAATTTGAAAACGGATTAGTAAAAGAATAAACGAATTATTCTTTTAATTGTTCCAGAAAAACTCTTCTTATCCTATCTAAAACAATATTTGATTGATTGTAAACAAATTGATTATCTTAGTAAAAACCAAATAAATAATTTACTCAAGAAAACCATTGTGTATGCTAAGTAAAAAAAATCCATTAAAGCAAATAGCTTTATTATTTTTCAGTTTAATTGCCTCTTGTCTTTATCCTCAAAATAAAACAGCAATTAATTGGTTAACACAAAATTCCATTGAAATTGAAGATGCCAATCCCAATTCAGAAATGGTATTCTTTAAAAAAAACGAACCTAAAAAATTTGCTAATGCTAAAATTTACGGCTTTGGAGAAGCCTCTCATAATACTAAAGAGTTTTTTGATATTAAGGCAAAGTTTTTTAAATATTTAGTTAAAAATCATGGTGTAAAAACTTTTATTATGGAAGAATCTTACCAAGCCGAATCTGGTATTAACGAATGGATAAGTGGCGGAAATGGCAATGTAAAAACAATAGCAAATAACTTTAATATTGGATTTTGGTACACAAAAGAAATAGTAAATCTTTTACAATGGATGCGAGATTACAACTACAATAAACCTCCAGAAGAACAAATTAAGTTTTATGGAATGGATATTCAAATAGGTTCAAAAATTAATGAAGAAATAAAAGAATACATAAATCATAATATTATTTTGGTTGATGAAAAACTCTTATCTGTGGTTGATAGTTGCTCAAATAAAAAAATAAACTATAACATCACAGAAAATTGGTGGCAAGCTCAAATTCCAAAACTAAATCAACTAAAAATACAACTACAAAATGCTAATATAAATACCGTCGAAACCAAAAATGCACTTAGAAGTTTAGATTATTTAATTAGTTATGTACAATATGCCAATGTAGTAAATAAAAAATATCCAGAAGATACGGAGCTTAGAGATTTAAAAATGTTTGAAAATGTAAAATACATTATCGAAAACAAAACAAATAATGGCAAGGCATTTATTTGGGCACATAATGAGCATATAAATAATAAAGAAATGTACTACACAGGTAGCAATATTATTAACTTAGGACGTCATTTAAAAGATTATTACAAAGACAATTATTACAGTGTAGGGTTTGATTTTGCAACCGGTGAAATTAAAGGTTATGTTACCAACAATAAAAAAAATAATTATTGGAAAACCTATACCATAACACCTTTTTCAAAAACAATGGCTCATAGCTTATTTTTTGTTGATAAAGACATTTTTTTTGTAGATATGGAAAATGCCATTAAAAATGAACCAACAAAGTTTTTTGAAAAAAAAGGAAAACATTTAATGATTGGCGGTGGCGGATACATGCCTAAACCATTACATAGAATTATGTTGTCTAAAATATATGCAAAAACTTACGATGGTTTACTATTTGTAAAAAAAATATCCGTGCCAGAAGAATTGATTTACTAAAATAATTGATCTGTAACTTATAAAAACTACTATAATTATGACGTTTAAATATTCTATTTGTTATCCTGATAAAACGGAAATTGAATACAAAAATATTCCAATCACAAAAGAAGAAGTTCTAAAAATAATAAATGATTATCCTTGGAAGGAACAATTAAAAATATTTGAACAACTAGACGAAAGTAAAGTAAACTACAATCCTTCGATAGATATTACTTGTATTCAAAATCAACGTAGCTTTTGTTTAACAGCTGAATTTGATAAAAGTAAAAATATAAAGTTTTCTTTGCGGTATAATAGACCAAAAGAAGTAAAAATTCTGTTCGGAGTTTTTGGAAAAAAACAAAAAATGATTGTTGCAGAAAAAAGGGACTATAACTTATCTGAATCTCTTTTTTATTTAGAAAACTTTGTTAGTGGTAATTATAGTATTGTTGATCAATTATTTGATCTGTAATTTCTTTTAAAAAAACAAAAAAATCCGATGAATTACTTCATCGGATTTTTTATATCTGTTCACTAAAAATTAGTTTGTAAACAACAATTCTCTATATTTTGTTAATGTCCAAATTTCATTATCCACAATTAGTTCTAATTTATCACTGTGATAACGAATAATATCAAAATACGGTTTTACAAGATGACAATACATTCTTGCTTGCTCTTCCATATCTTCTATTCCATTTGCTTCTTTTCGTCTGTTTACCATTTCAGTAACATTTGAATTGATTTGCGCAATGTGATACGAAATTTTCTTGATAATTTGCATTTGCTCTGCAGCCAATTCTTTAAAATCTTCTGCTCCGTAAATTTCTTTTAATCCTTTTACGTTGTCAATCACAAGGTTTTGGTATTTAATAGCTGTAGGAATAACGTGGTTTTTAGCAATATCACCCAATACACGTCCTTCAATCTGAATACGTTTCACATATTCTTCCAATTCAATTTCATAGCGCGCCTCTACCTCTACTTTTGTCATTACTTGCATTTCTTCAAATAAAGCAATTGACTCTGGATAAATTTTAGCTTTTAATGCTTCTGGCGTAGTTTTATGATTACTCAATCCTCTTTGCGCAGCCTCTTCTTCCCATTCTTTGCTATATCCGTCTCCTTCAAATAAAATTCTTTCGCTGTCTTTGATGTATTCTCTCAATACATTAAAAATAGCTTCGTCTTTCTTCAATCCATCTACTTCAACCAAACGATCTACCTCAGCCTTAAACTCTTTTAATTGTTTTGCTACAATAGTATTTAAAACAGTCATTGGTCCTGCACAGTTTGCCATAGAACCTACTGCTCTAAACTCCCATTTATTTCCTGTAAAAGCAAATGGAGAAGTTCTGTTTCTGTCTGTATTATCCAACAATACATCTGGAATTTTACCAACTACATTTAATTTTAAATCTGTTTTTTCTTCTGGCGATAATTTGCCGTCTGTTACTTCTTTTAACTCGTTTAAAACTTTAGTTAAATGATGACCGATAAATACAGAAATAATTGCAGGTGGCGCCTCATTTGCTCCTAAACGGTGATCGTTACTTGCCGAAGCAATAGACGAACGCAACAATTCTTCGTTGTCGTTTACAGCTTTTATGGTATTGATAAAAAACGTCAAAAACTGCAAATTGCTTTTTGGTGTTTTGCTCGGACTTAATAAATTTATTCCCGTATCTGTTGCTAACGACCAGTTGTTGTGTTTTCCTGATCCGTTTACTCCTTTGAATGGTTTTTCGTGGAAAAGTACTTTGAAATGATGTTTCTCTGCTACTTTTTTCATCACATCCATTAATAATGAGTTATGATCTACCGCTAAGTTGATTTCCTCAAAAATTGGAGCCAACTCAAATTGATTTGGAGCTACTTCGTTGTGTCTTGTTTTTACAGGAATTCCCAATAAAATACAATGATTTTCCAAATCGTGCATATAGTTCAAAACACGCGTTGGAATTGATCCAAAATAATGATCATCCAACTGTTGCCCTTTTGCTGCTGTATGTCCTAATAATGTACGTCCTGTAGTTAATAAATCTGGACGAGAAGCTGCCAAAGCAGAATCTACCAAGAAATATTCTTGCTCCCAACCTAATGTTGGTGTTACTTTCTTTACATTTTTATCAAAATAACGTGCTACTTCTGTTGCAGCATCGTCAATAGCGTTGATTGCTTTTAGTAAAGGTGTTTTATTATCTAATGCTTCACCTGTATATGAAATAAAAACAGTAGGAATACACAAAGTTGAACCAAAAATAAAAGCTGGCGATGTAGGATCCCAAGCAGTATATCCTCTTGCTTCAAATGTATTTCTAATTCCTCCATTCGGAAAACTTGACGCATCTGGTTCTTGTTGTACCAATTGTCCTCCGTTGAATTTCTCTACCGGATCTCCGTCAAATTGTGTTTCAAAAAAAGCATCGTGTTTTTCTGCTGTGGTTCCTGTTAATGGCTGAAACCAGTGTGTATAATGTGTAACACCTTTAGAAAGTGCCCATTCTTTCATCCCTAAGGCAATATAATCTGCCAAACGACGATCTATCTTTATTCCTAACTGTGCATTTTTTACTGCCTGATAAGCTTCAGGAGTTAAAAATTGCTGCATTGATTTATCATTAAAGACATGATCGCCAAAAATTAATGATTTTCTACCCAGTTCTTCTACTACCACAGCTTCTCTTGAAGCTGCTTTTTCAATTGCTCGAAAACGAAATGTTGACATAATTACACTTTTAAAAGGTTAACCCCCTATTTTAATGATGCAAAAATAATAAAAAATATAAAAAACAACGTACACCCCCTGCAAAAACATTATATTTTTTTTAAAACAATTAAAAACAAAAAAAGAGAGGTAAATTTACCTCTCTTTATATTACATCTTTACAACTTCTATATTTTGTAAATTATATTTTGCTACTGCTGCCTCATAAGACAAAGGCGCTTCATTGACAGATTGAATTGAGTTTGTTCTATATACCGGATTTTTTCCTGCAATGTAAACTACTCTAAAAATCATATCGTGTAAAACTCCTATATCATTACCTCCATTTCCGTTAAACAATCGCAAAGGTGCATCTGCATCTGCTATAATTTGAAAATCGTTTAAACCAAAATTATAAGTATATTCTAATTCATACTGATTGCCTTGATTGGTAACGAAATAACGTTTTGGAAGCGGCTCCCAAATAGGATTTTTATTTTTATCTATTTCTTTCAGTACATAAATCAATAAAACATCTCCATTATAAACTTTAATAGGATGCTTTACTGTATTTTCTGACTGAGTGCCATTTAAGTTTTTGTCAAAATTTAAATGATATTCAAATACATTAGCATAATCAGCTCCTCCAGAAGGCCCCTGAGGTCCTTGAGGTCCTTCACAACTAGCTACAAACAAACCTGTAATTACAACAGTAAATAATAAAACTAATTTTTTCATCTTTAATATTTTTATTCAAATATAGCATTTATACAGGCTACTGATTCTTCTTAAACATTTATTTAAGAATATTACTGCTATAACAAAACTTTCTTTTCTATTTTAAATTGTAATAACATCCGAAATTCTAAATTTGTAAAAACACTTAAATCAATGATTATGAAAAAATTGTTTACTATTGCTTTTGGCTTTTTTTGCTCTTTTATTTTTGCTCAACAGCTACAACCAAATGCCAATTATACCGAAATAAAACATAGCTTAATTTTGGCTCAAGATATTCAAACTCCTTTTCATGATAATGAATTAGAACAAAAAACCAATTACACCAACCTTTATCGTTCACCAGAAATTGGCCTTACCAACAGATGGGGATTGTATTTTGACACTAATAGACAAGTGGCTGAAATTGCTATTAGAGGCTCTGTTGACAAAGGAAACAGTTGGCTTGCCAATTATTATGCTGCTATGATACCTGCAAAAGGAGAAATTAAACTGAGTAATAATAAAGGAATGACCTATAATTTTTGTGACGATCCGAAAGCTTATGTGCACACTGGTTGGACTATTGCCTCGCTTTATTTACTTGCCGACATGAAACCAAAAATTGACAGTTTATACAAAGCCAATAAAAAAGAAATTATTGTTTCTGGGCACAGTCAGGGTGGAGTAATTTCTTTTTTAGTTACTGCTCAATTAAAACAATGGCAAAAAGACGGAACATTACCTACTGATATTATTTTTAAAACCTATGCGCTAGCACCTCCAAAACCAGGCAATAACTATTTTGCATATCAGTACGAAAAAACGATGAAAAATTGGAGTTTTTCAGTAATAAACACACAAGATTGGGTACCAGAAGTGCCACCTACTACACAAATGCTACAAGACTTTAATCCGATTAGTCCGTTTAGCAAATCAGAAATTGATAAAACTATAAAAAAAATAAAATGGCCAAAAAGATGGTTTGCCAGAGGTATGTATAATAGAATGAGTAATCCCTTGGTAAAAAACGTAAAACGATACAGAAACACATTAGGACATTTTGTTTTTGAGCAAATTCACAAAAGCATGCCCGAATTGATAGAACCAACTTATGTTTTAAATAGCGATTACAGTAGATGTGGCAATCCGATTATTTTAGACGGATTATTTAACCAAGAATATCAAACTAAATTTAACAAACCAGAAAACACCATGACACACCACATGCCAAATGCCTATTTATTTTTATTAAATAATTTGGAAAAATAATATGATAGCAAAACTAGCCTTATTTACCATTGTTATTACAGTACCCATACTGTTTTATTGGTTTTACATCAATAAAAAAACAACCATAGATTATCGTCTTTTGCTTAGCTATTTTATATTTGGCTCTTGGTTTGGCATGTGTGGCGAAATATTTATTGACACAGCTATTAATAAACTATTAAAAATACCCATTCCGCTTTGGGAATATCATATAACTCCCATTCACAACAATGCTACCTCTATGTATGGACCTATTATGTGGGCAATTGCCGCGGTTTGTGTTTGTTTTTTTCAGCATTACAATTTATATGCAACTAAAATCAAAAAACTAAAAGGTTGGAAACTATTTATTGCAGAAGCAGGTTTTTTAATGTTGGCAGAAATTTATTTCAATATTGCGGGTTACTTTATTTTTAACGATTATTTCTTTTATTATTTTTCTCCAGAGTTTAACCATTTTTCTGCCTTGGTAAGTATTCCATTTTGGTGGTGTGGCTATAAAGTAATTGTAAAAGCATCTGATTTATTTTACAAACAAGAAAAGCTAAATTTTGTTATCGCCTTCTTAATGATTACTATTATCATTTGGGGCTTTTAAAAACATAAAAAAGGCAACTGATTTATCAGTTGCCTTTTTCGGTTAAATGCACCAATTCTATATTATCTGCTTATTATAAAACAACACTGAAAGAGTTTACTCAAATACATATTTTTTTATTGCTTCTATCAACTTTTCTAAAAAAAATAAAGCAACAAAATCACAAATGCATTAAATATATATAAACAAAAAAGCTATTTTAAATATTTTTATCATTATTTTAATAATTTTAATTAACTTCACATCAATTAATTAACATTAAAAAATAATATTATGCCAATAAAATTTAATGTAGTAGAACGCGGCGAACCAGGAGTAGTTGGCGGCGGAACCAAAAAATGGTATGCAAGTGCAATAACCGACGGAGAAATAACAGTAGATGAACTAACTAAAGAAATTGAAAAATTTTCGGCATTGTCTGAAGCAGATATCCGCGGAGTAATTATTGCTTTGGAGAATGTGATTGTAAACCAAATTGTAAACGGTAAAATTGTTCGTTTAGACAAATTAGGTAGTTTTTATCCAAGCTTATCTAGTGCATCAGCAGCTACCGAAGCAACGTTTAACGTTAGCTTAATTAAAGGAGCTAAAATAAATTACCGCCCAGGCACACGTATTGCCGATGCATTAAAAACAGCTAAGTTTTCAAAAACCAAGTAAGTGTAAAAACCTGCGCAGCAATCTATAAAAAGTTGCGCCACTTTTATGCAAAACCTGCGCAAGAAGCAACCAAAACCTGCGCAGGTTTTTTGTTATAGCTGCACGGGTTATAAATAAAAGAAAAGCAAGACTTATCAAAGTCTTGCTTTTTATATTTTAAATGGTTTGTTTTATCAAACTCATAATATATTCTAAATTATCTGTATTAGAAACAATTACTTCATAATCACCATTGCCCCAGTGGCCTATATTAGAAACATCTCGCATCAATTTTTTAGCGTCATCTAATTCTCCAGAGCGTTTATTGATAAATATTTTTAAACTATTTTTGAGGATAACGATATCAGCAATATTTTTGTTTTTCTTGAATGCGATATACAGTTTTTTAGTCTGAATTTCTACATCGGGTGCTAACTGTACGATTCCTTGTTTAAAAGCTTCATATAGCTCAATGACCTCTTCAGCTTTACCTTCTAGATGTTCTTCTTCGGTATATACTTTTATTTCTTTAGCTATTTTGGCTATTTCAGAATCATCTGCTTGTTTTAGTTGTTTAAAACTAGCAGTAGCTTTGTCTTTCTTAATAGGATTGATAACTAACAAATCGTTTTCAAAACGTTTTATTTCCCACAACTCTATAGGTAAATCTTTAAAGTTGGAAGCCTGTTTTTGATAATCGGTAAACGATGGCGATACAAACAAAACCCTACATTGTGTCCAATCTACATCGGTGCGTTTTAGTGAATTTTTCTGAGATTCGTTGTACTCCAACACAAAATCTGCTTTATGCTCTAATGCCAAACCTAAATAAGTAAATCCTTGATCGACTACCGACTGACTGGCTACTTTTTTATATTCAATAATCACAAAGCTATTGCTTTCGGAGTCAAAAGCTAAAGTATCGATGCGGAAACCTTTAATACTAAACTCTGATTTGATGAACTGATATCCTGTAAGCAATGCCAAATTAGCTTCGAACAGTTGTTGTATCTCGCGCTCTAACTTAAAAGGTTTTTCTTCTAAACTAGTTAAATTGTTTTTATTATTATTAAATAACTTCATAATTACTTTTCATAAACAATAATTCCTACCCGATGAATATGATCTAACAAACTTGTATTTTTAATAACATGATACTGAGAAATATCTATTTTGTAAGGTAAATTCAAATCGTACAATTCGTTTTCTATAACTTGCAACTGCATTAAGTCTATAGCTCCTTCTACAGTTAGGTCAATATCCGAATAGGCTTTGTAATTACCTTTGGCACGAGAGCCATACAGTATTACTTTTTTTACCAACAAATGCTTAGAAAAAACGGATAATATATTTAACCAGTCTTTTGTAGAAACTCCCGTACTTTCTGTATTAAAACTAATATCTAAACTATTCACGCTCTATATTTTCAAATGTTACTTTAAATGCGCTAAATAAAGGTGCATAATAAATGATGATATTTCTAAATATTTCATTTGCTGTGTCTTCATTATACGTATGTGATGTTTTGTTTCTACTCACAATCATATCCATCCATATATGTGCATCAGAAATTAAATTTACACTAGCCGCATAACGAATAGCATCTCTACTTCCTCTAATTTCTGTATTTCCTTGATATTCGGCATAATCTTTAAGGGTATTCCAAGCCAATTCATGGGTAAACTCAAAACTTTGGATAAGCCCTTGCTTTAAAATATCGTTTATTCTTAATACTATATCCTGATAATTTTCCTCAACACTAAAATCCATATGATCATATAAATTATATATATAAGCTATGTTATCGCTAAACCTAGCAAAAGCTTTACAATAGTTATCAAAGCGTTGTTGCCATCTTATATCTTGTATCATACTTGTATTGTTTTAATTCGTTTACCTCAATGTTATTTGTGCTTAGTACAAACAAAGTTATACATTCTTTGTTATGTAGCATTTTTAAAAATAATCATTAAAAACTAAGTTTAATCTATTTCTGCTTAAGTTTTCGTTCAAAATAAAAAAGGCAACTGATAAATCAGTTGCCTTTTTCGGTTAACTATGTCAGACAATTTACATATTTCTTCTATACTGTCCTCCTACTTCAAATAACGCTGAAGTAATTTGACCTAAGGAACAAACTTTTGTTGCTTCCATCAGCGCTTCAAAAATATTTCCGTTCTGTATTGCTACTTCCTGAATTTTTTCTAATTGCGCTTCAACTAAATGCTCGTTTGCTTTGTTTAAGCTTTCTTTGGTGTGAATTTGGAATTGTTTTTCTTCTTCCGTTGCACGAATAACTTCAGCAGGCACCACTGTTGGCGATCCTTTCGAACTCAAAAACGTATTTACTCCAATAATAGGAAAACGTCCGTCGTGTTTCAAAGTTTCGTAATACAATGATTCTTCTTGAATTTTAGAACGTTGATACATCGTTTCCATTGCACCAAGTACTCCTCCACGCTCTGTAATTCTATCAAATTCTGCCAATACTGCTTCTTCAACCAAATCAGTTAATTCTTCAATGATGAATGAACCTTGAATTGGATTTTCATTTTTAGCTAAACCTAATTCCTTATTGATAATCAACTGAATAGCCATTGCTCTACGCACTGATTCTTCTGTTGGTGTTGTAATTGCTTCATCATAAGCATTTGTATGCAATGAATTACAGTTATCATAAATTGCATAAAGCGCTTGCAACGTAGTACGAATATCATTAAAATCAATTTCTTGTGCGTGTAATGAACGTCCAGAAGTTTGAATGTGATATTTTAGCATTTGCGCACGCTCATTTGCTCCATATTTTTGTTTTAACGCTTTTGCCCAAATTCTTCTTGCTACACGTCCGATTACTGAATACTCAGGATCGATTCCGTTTGAGAAGAAGAACGATAAATTTGGTCCGAATGCATTGATATCCATCCCTCTACTTAAATAATACTCTACATAAGTAAATCCGTTTGCCAATGTAAATGCCAATTGCGTTACAGGATTTGCACCCGCTTCGGCAATGTGATAACCAGAAATAGATACTGAATAGAAGTTACGCACATTCTTTTCAATGAAATATTCTTGTACGTCTCCCATTAAGCGCAAAGCAAATTCGGTAGAAAAAATACAAGTATTTTGTGCTTGATCTTCTTTTAAAATATCTGCCTGAACCGTTCCACGAACTTGAGCTAATGTATTTTTTTTGATTTCGGCATAAACATCAGCAGGTAAAACCTGATTTCCTGTTACACCTAAAAGCATTAATCCTAAACCATCATTTCCTTCAGGTAAATCGCCATTATAACGAGGTCTTTCAACACCTTTTTTCTTATAAATTTCAGCAATTTTTGCTTCAACCTCAGCTTCTAACCCATTTGCTTTGATGTAGATTTCACATTGCTGATCGATAGCTGCATTCATAAAGAAACCAAGCAACATAGGCGCTGGTCCGTTAATTGTCATTGACACCGATGTTAAAGCGTGTGCTAAATCAAAGCCTGAATACAATTTCTTAGCGTCGTCTAAACAACAAATAGAAACTCCTGCGTTACCAATTTTTCCGTAAATATCAGGACGATGCCCTGGATCGTTACCATATAAAGTAACCGAATCAAACGCTGTAGACAAACGTTTTGCAGGCATACCTAACGATACGTAATGGAAACGTCTATTTGTACGCTCTGGCCCACCTTCACCTGCAAACATACGCGTTGGATCTTCCCCTTCGCGTTTGAATGGATAAAGTCCTGAAGTAAATGGAAATTCTCCCGGAACGTTTTCTTGCAACGACCAACGAAGAATATCTCCCCAAGCTTCGTATTTTGGTAAAGCAATTTTTGGTATTTGTAAATGTGATAACGACTCTGAATGAGTTTGAATTTTAATTTCTTTATCACGAACTTTAAACGAGTAAACAGGGTTTTTGTATTTGTTTACTTTTTCGTCCCACGTTAAAATAACTTCCCAATTGTATGGATCTAAGTTCATTTTAACTTTATCGAATTCTTTTATCAATAAGTTGATAAACAATTGAGTATCTTCATCTTTTGATGCTACCGATTCTTCAATTATTCCCGATTTATCAATAGAAGGTAAAACACCTGCAACGCTTTGTAATGTTTTAAAAATACCGTATAACTTTTGCGCAACTTCTTTTTGCGTTAATACAGTATCGTCATATTTACGATTATTCTCTGCAATTTCAGATAAATATCTTGTTCTGTTTGGAGGAATAACATAGATTTTTTCACTCATTTCTTTTGTGATTTCGAAATGAGATGTTAAATCTACACCTGTTTTTTCTACAACTTTATCCATTATTGCTTTGTACAAAGCATTTGTTCCTGGATCGTTAAACTGAGAAGCAATTGTACCAAATACTGGCATTTCATCTGGGTTTACATCCCACAAGTTATGATTTCTTTGATATTGTTTTTTTACATCTCTAATTGCATCTAACGCACCGCGCTTATCAAATTTATTAATTGCTACAATGTCTGCAAAATCAAGCATGTCAATTTTTTCTAACTGAGTAGCGGCACCAAATTCTGGTGTCATTATATATAATGATGCGTCTGAATGATCTAATATTTCAGTGTCGGATTGTCCAATTCCAGAAGTTTCAAGAATGATCAAATCATAATTTGCGGCTTGCAAAACTTGTAACGTTTCTTCTACATATCTAGACAAGGCTAAATTTGATTGACGTGTGGCCAATGAACGCATATAAACACGTGGATTGTTAATTGAATTCATACGAATTCTATCTCCCAATAATGCTCCACCTGTTTTTCGCTTTGATGGATCTACTGATACTAAAGCGATTGTTTTTTCTGGAAAATCAATTAAAAAACGACGAACTAACTCATCTACCATTGAAGATTTTCCTGCGCCACCAGTACCGGTAATACCTAATATTGGTGATTTTTTATGTAGTTCTGGCTTGTATTCAAAAACTCGTAAAAATTCGTCTTCTCTATTTTCTGCTAAAGAAATTAGACGAGAAATAGTTGTTACATCTTTATCTGCCAATGACTGATAAACGTCTTTTCCTTCAGGAAGTTGTAAATCCATGGTAGGAAAATCGGCTCTTTCTACCATATCATTAATCATTCCTTGCAATCCCATCTCACGTCCATCGTCTGGAGAATAGATACGAGTAATTCCGTAATCCATTAAATCTTTGATTTCAGTAGGTAAGATTACACCTCCACCTCCACCAACAATTCTAATATGTCCTGCTCCTTTTTCTTGAAGCAAATCGTACATATATTTAAAATATTCGTTATGTCCTCCTTGATAAGAAGTCATTGCGATAGCATTTGCATCTTCCTGAATAGCAGTATTTACCACCTCTTCAACACCTTTGTCGTGCCCAAGATGAATAACCTCACATCCTGTAGATTGAATAATGCGTCTCATGATATTAATGGCAGCATCATGTCCATCAAATAAAGCAGCTGCCGTAACTATACGCACCTTGTTTTTAGGTGTATAGGGAGTATTTTGTTGCATAATTTCTTGTAGTCTTTTGTCATGGGCAAGATACAGAAATATTCAATATTTTAAAAAACTTAAATGCAATTACCTCAAGATTACTACATTTTTATCATACGAACAACAATCATAAACTACTTTAATTCATCTTTGATTTTTATTGTTTTTTATCATATTAAAATCTTAAATATATTGTGTATTACTATTTATTTTAGTTGATAAAAGAAATAATTTAAAAAAAATATTTTTCAGGATTTAAAATAAAAAACAGAACAAAATAGTCTTAAACTAAGAAAACAAAAACAATAAATCTTTTTAAATAAAAAAAAGACTTACAATAAAGCCGAATTTTAACAAATTAAAGCATTTCAATTTTAACACTTCAATATTTGTATAGTTAACAAAAACTTATTAAAATAGCAGAATAATTATGTAAAAACACTTATTATGGTTTAAATCATACCAAAAAACAAAACAACCAAAAAAACCACCTATAATTATGAAACTTGAATTATTTACTGAAGTACAAAGTAAACTGCGGAGCTTTGTTCGACAATTTTTAGACATACCTATAAATGGTAACTTAAACAGCAAAGCTTTTCAGCATTATCACTTCAATTGTTTTAAAGCTCTTACAAAAACTGTTTTACAAGCGATGGTACATATTAATTATGTTCAGCTAAAAAGAAACATCAATAACATTTCACACGCAAATGCCTTTGCACTAACATTTGATGCCAATTTTCAACTAATAAGAGAATACGATTTTCAGTTTATTCAGCCTGAAAAACAAACAATCATAACAAATGTTGTAGCTCAAGAACTAAAAGAGAAACTACAAAACAAACCCAAAAACTATTATTCTAGCATTGATTTTGAATGTTTAGATAGAAACAAACAATTATGTACATTAAATGGTACGGTTTTTATTACAGACAAAGGAGAATTTGTAGTTAATCTATTTTATTTCAGAATAATGACCTCTCAAGAAGATTATTTACTAAACTTAAATTTCTTTTTGAAAGACAAATCTAAACACGAAAAAATTTATAAAAAGATTTTAGAAACAAATGATGCTTATGAAGTAAAACTACTCGAAATTTTATACAACAATAACTTAACAAAAGAAGAATTCAACGAAAATATTCAATTCTTTTTTGGCGATTGTTTAAAGCGATTTAAACAAAAAGAACGATTTTTAAAATCATTAGAACTTTTATTATTTTCAAAATATTCGCACGAACGAATTTTAGAAGTTTGTAACCTACATAATTCGCCCTATACGCTCAATCATTTTTTTGATCGAACATTAAACAAAACCAACACAACAATTATTAGATATAATTTGTCATAAAAATAAAAGAAGGAAAGTATTTATTTGATACTTTCCTTCTTTTATTTTATCAAACCTATATTTAATTAAACCATTCTTCTCTATCTAAACTTCTATACTGAATTGCTTCTGCAATATGATAAGGCAATATTTTGTCTTGATTATCTAAATCGGCAATTGTTCTTGCTACTTTTAAAATTCGATCATATGCTCTGGCTGATAAATTCAATTTTTCCATTGCGTTTTTTAATAACGTTAACGAAGCTTCCTCCAATGCACAATATTCACGCAAGTGCGAAACCGTCATTTGTGCATTGTAATGAATTCCTTTATAATTATTGTATCGCTTACTTTGTATTTCTCTGGCTTTTAAAACACGCTCTCTTATTGTGGTGCTTGGTTCTGCCAATTGCTTTTCTGAAAGTTTTTCAAAAGGCACTGGATTTACTTCAATATGTATATCAATTCTATCAAGCAATGGTCCAGATATTTTATTCATATATCTTTGCATTTCAGCTTTTGTAGATTGCATCATACTTCCTGGCTCGTAAAAACTTCCACTTGGACTCGGATTCATACTTGCCACCAACATAAACGAAGAAGGATATGTAATGGTAAATTTAGCCCTAGAAATAGTTACTTCTCTATCTTCCAAAGGCTGACGCATTACTTCTAACACTTCTCTTTTAAATTCTGGTAATTCGTCTAAAAACAAAACTCCATTATGTGCCAACGATATTTCGCCTGGTTGCGGATAACTTCCTCCTCCAACTAAAGCTACTGAAGATGCTGTATGATGTGGATTTCTAAAAGGTCGATTGCGAATTAATCCAGCATCTTTCACTTTACCAACTACACTGTGTATTTTGGTTGTTTCTAACGATTCTTCCAACGTCATTGGAGGTAAAATACTCGCCAATCGCTTAGCCAACATTGTTTTTCCAGAGCCTGGCGGACCAATTAAAATGATATTATGACCACCTGCTGCTGCAATTTCCATTGCTCGTTTTATGCTTTCTTGTCCTTTTACATCTTTAAAATCACAATCTAAAAACTTACCCAAATCATTTGTTTCTTGTTCAAATTCAAGTATAAAAGGTTTTAATTCATTTTTTCCTTCAAAAAAATCAATAACATCTTTTAGCGCATCTACACCGTATACTTCTAATCCTTTTACTACCGCAGCTTCTTTCTGATTTTCTTTGGGTAAAATAATTCCCTTAAACCCTTCTTCTTTTGCTTTAATTGCAATAGGCAATGCTCCATTTATACTTTGAAGCGTTCCGTCTAACGACAATTCGCCCATAATTATGTAATCCGCTTCATTTTTTACTGCTTTTATTTGTGCAGATGCAATTAAAATACCCAATGCAATAGGCAAATCATAAGCAGAACCTTCTTTTCGAATATTTGCTGGCGCTAAGTTTATTGTAATTCTTTTGCCAGGTAAACGATAACCAATATTGGCTAACGCAGCAGCAATACGATATGAACTTTCTTTTATGGCATTATCTGCTAAACCAACCAAATGATAACCTACACCATTATCTACATTTACTTCTACTGTAATCGTGAGTGCTTCAATCCCGAAAACAGAACTACCAAATATTTTTGTTAACATAATAAATAATTATAGTTAAATTTATAAAATTTATTGAAATAAAAATAAATTAATGTAATTTTAATATGTGTAAAAATTGTGGATGTGTTCTACATATCCACAGTTTAAATAATTAGTAAAGCAGAATACAATCAAAATTAAACATTTCTGAAAAAAAATTTAATTCACTAATAATAAACAACTTAATCACAAATTTCATTATTAAAATAAATCGATTGTAGTTTGGCACTTTTGTTGAACTATTATCATCAATACTATAATATATCACCTTATAACAATAACACATCGATAAGAATATGAAAATGATAATAAATAAAAAAATCCTTTTAATTAGTGTTTCCATTCTCTTAATGCTTGGAACTTTGATTAGTATTAATAGTTGCAATCTTGGAAATGCAAAAACAATTGATCCAAAAGAAAATGCAATTGCCTTGCCTATTGTTGTGATTGATACTACAAGCGCAATTACCGTGAAAGATTATATTGGCAATATTGAAGGAAAAATAAATGTAGAAATTCGCCCACAAGTAGAAGGTATTTTAGACAAAATATTTGTTGATGAAGGTGCTTTTGTAAAAGAAGGACAGCCATTATTTCAAATCAATCCGCAACCTTACCAAGAAGTTTTAAACAATATGATTGCTACAGAAAATGTAGAAAAAGCAAAATTAAAAAATGCTAAATTAGAAATTGATCGTTTAAAACCATTAATTGACAACGAAGTTATTGCAGAAGTACAATTAGAAACAGCAAAAGCAAACTACGAAATTGCAAAAGCTTCTTTAGCAAAAGCTTCTGCGGCAGTAGCTAGTGCTCAAATCAATATCGATTACACAACTATTAAGGCACCAGTAAGTGGATATATTGGCCGTATGCCCAAAAGAATTGGAAACCTTGTAAGTAAAAGTGATAAAGAACCTTTAACCGTTTTGACAGATGTAAGTGAAGTATATGTATATTTTGGAATGAGCGAATCTGATTTTTTATATTTTACAAAAGAAGCAAAAAAAACAAATACGCCAGACAATTATAATGATATTACCACTTCGGGGCAAATTTTACCAGAAGTAACACTTATTCTAGCTGATGGGCAAGCCTATCCAGAAAAAGGAAAAGTAGATATGGTAAACGGACAAGTAAACAGAAACACTGGTTCTATTTCATTAAGAGCTTCTTTTCCAAACTCAAAAGATGTAATGCGTTCTGGTAATACAGGAACAATTAAATTACAAGAAACAAAATCTCGTGTAATACTAATTCCGCAAGAAATTACCAACTCTATTCAAGACAAAACGTTTGTTTACACTATAGATAAAGACGATAAAGTTAAGCTACAAACAATTACAATAGATGGAGTTTCGGGAACTAATTATATTGTTTCTGAAGGATTAAAAATTGGAGATAAAGTAATTAAAACTGGTTTTGATAAACTTACAGAAGGTATGTATATCAAGGCTACAAACTAATATCTCTCCTTATTCTCTTACTAAATAAAATTATATGTTAAAAGCGATCATAAATCGTCCTATTTTAGCAACAGTAATCTCCATTATGTTTGTATTACTAGGGCTGGTAGGACTTACATTACTTCCCATTACAAGATTTCCTGAAATAGCACCACCAAGTGTAACAGTTTCTACTTCCTACCCTGGAGCCAATGCAGAAACTATTGCACAGAGTGTATTGCTACCTATTGAAGAATCTATCAATGGAGTTGATAACATGACTTACATTACTTCCAAAGCCAGCAACAGTGGCTCTGGAACAATCAATGTATATTTTAAAGCTGGTACAGATCCTGATCAGGCATCAGTAAACGTGCAAAACAGAGTTAGTAAAGCAGCAAGTGATTTACCTTCAGAAGTAAACGAAAATGGTATTTCTGTAACTCCGCGTCAGAGTGGAAACATTATGACAATTAATTTTTATAGTGATCACCCTGATCGAATCTATGACGAAACTTTTTTACAAGCTTATACCCAAATTAACATTACAAGAGAGCTTTTAAGAGTGCCCGGTGTAGCTTCGGTAGGAAGAATTGGAGCGCGTGATTATTCTATGCGTACTTGGTTAAATCCAGAAAAATTGGCACTTTATGGTTTAACTCCACAAGATGTTATTGCAGCTATAAAAGATCAAAACTTTGAAATAGCTCCAGGTAATTTTGGAGAAACATCAGAAGAAGCTTTTGAAACAGCTTTAAAGCACAAAGGAAGATTTAGTCAGCCAGAAGAATATGAAAATATTGTTATTAAAACCAATAGCGATGGTTCTATTCTATTGCTAAAAGATATTGCTCGTGTAGAATTTGGAGCATCAAACGTAGGAAGTGACAATAGCGTAAACGGATTTCCTGGATTAACCATGAATATTACGCAAACAGCAGGATCAAATGCTAGAGATATTGATATTGCCATAAGAAAAGTATTAGATAAATTATCGGATTCTTTTCCGCAAAGCATTCATTACGAAATTAGTTATTCTGTAAAAGATCAAATTGACGAATCTATCAATCAAGTAAAACACACCTTGTTTGAAGCATTTTTTTTGGTATTTATCATTGTATATTTATTTCTACAAGATTTTAGATCTACAATTATTCCAGCTATTGCTATTCCAATTTCATTAATAGGAACATTGTTTTTTATCCATTTAATGGGATTTTCTATCAATATCCTAACCATGTTTGCTTTAGTGCTAGCCATTGGTATTGTGGTAGATGATGCTATTGTTGTGGTAGAAGCCATACACGAAAAAATGCATCATACAGGCATGAAGGCAAAAGAGGCAACTATTGAAACAATGAGCGAAATTACAAGAGCTATTCTATCAATTACTCTTGTGATGTGTGCTGTGTTTTTACCAGTTGGTTTTATGCAAGGACCTGCCGGAATATTTTATAAACAATTTGCTTATACTTTGGTTTTTGCCATTCTAATTTCTGCTGTAAATGCACTTACTTTAAGTCCTGCATTATGTGCTTTATTTTTAAAACAACCATCATCAGAAGAATATGCGAAAAAAACAACCATAGAAAAAACGGCACGTACACCAAAACAATATTTAGCAAAATTTTTCTATGCTTTTAATACAGCATTCAACACTTTTACAAGCAAATACATTAACATTATAACCAAATTAATAAACAACAAAAAAGTTGCTTTATCTGGTTTAGCATTAGTAATTATTTTAGGCGTAGCTTTTTTATACAAAACACCTTCTTCTTTCATTCCCAGAGAAGATGATAGTTTTATTACCTATTCATTAGCAATGCCACCAGGTGCTTCATTAGCTAGAACAAAAATTGTATTAGCTAAAGCAGATAGTATTTTAAAACAAAGAACTGATATTGAAGGAATGACTTCTATATCAGGATACAATGCAATTGACGCAAATGCAAGCCCCTCTTATGCGGTAGGTTTTATTAACTTAAAACCTTATAAAGAAAGAGGGAAAATAAAAAATATCGATAAAATAATTAAAGATATTCAAAACGAATTATCCGTAATTAACGAAGCTACTTTTAATGTTTTTCCCCGTCCAACTATTCAAGGTTTTGGAGATTTTGGAGGAATTGAATTTGTATTGCAAGATCGATTGGGAGGAGATTTTATTTCGTTTAGCAACGCTGCAGATAACATTATTAAAGAACTAAACGAGCGTCCAGAAATTGGAAATGCCTTTACTTCTTTTAAAGCCAATTTCCCTCAATATTTATTGGAAATTGATTATGTAAAGGCTAAGTCATTAAATGTTAGCGTAAAAGATTTAATGACCACAATTAAAAATTACTATGGTAGAGTAAAAGCAGGAGATTTTAATCGTTTTGGACGTACGTATCGCGTATATATGCAGGCGGATATAGATTATAGAGAAAATCCACAATCGTTCAATAGTATTTACGTGAAAAACAAAAACGGCGAAATGTTGCCCGCTAACACATTAATTAAATTAAAAAAAGTACTAGGTCCGCAAACTGTAAGCAGATACAATTTATACAATTCTATTTCTATCAAAGTAAATCCGGGGCAAGGTTATAGCACAGGACAAGCAATGAAAGCTATTGATGAAATAACAAGCAAAATGCCTGGAAACTATTCTTATGAATATACAGGAATGTCTTTAGAAGAAAGAGAATCAGGAAATCAAGCTATTTGGATATTTACATTAAGTATCATTTTTGTTTACTTCTTGCTTTGTGCGCAATATGAAAGTTATTTTTTGCCTATTGCTATTTTACTTACTGTTCCAACCGGATTGTTAGGAGTGGCTTTATTTGTAAACCTAGCTGGTTTGCAAAACAACATTTATGTACAAGTAGGTTTAATTATGCTTATTGGTTTATTGGCCAAAAATGCTATTCTTATTGTTGAATTTGCACTTCAGCAACGCAAAAAAGGATTGAGTATAATTAATGCTGCTATTGAAGGTTCTAAAATGAGATTGAGACCAATTTTAATGACATCATTTGCATTTGTAGCGGGTTTAATTCCACTTATGTTTACTGTTGGTCCGTCTGCGCAAGGAAATCATTCTATTAGTTTTAGTGCTGCTGGAGGAATGATTTGTGGAGTATTGGTAGGAATTTTTATTATTCCAGTGTTGTTTGTTATTTTCCAACAAATTGACGAAAAGCTAAAAGCTAAATTTACTAACGACTAAATGCCAAAAAAATGAATAAAATACACGCTAAATTATCTTTGTCTACAATAATTGGATTGCTCATTATTGGCGCTTTTTTTCAATCGTGTGTTCCGCAAGCTAATTATAAAACACCAAAGATAGAGTTACCCAATAATTACAAAGGACAAGATAGTATTACTGCCGTCGATACTTTAAATATTTCATCTATTCAATGGAAAGAATTTTTTAATGATCAACAACTAATTGCTCTAATTGAACAAGGATTATCTTATAATTTTGATATGCAAATTGCATTAAAAAATATTGAAATATCCTCTCAAAAATTACAACAAGCCAAAGTAGAATGGCTACCATCTTTAGATTTAGAATTAGGAAGTATTGCTTATCAATTTCGTTCTGAAAATTATTACGGAACACCATCTTCCAACTATTATAAACACAAAGACAAAGATGCGCCATCGTCAATGTATGTAAATCAATCGCAGTATAGTACTGCTTTAGGCTTTAATTGGGAAATTGATGTTTGGGGAAAAATTAAAAGTCAGAAAGCAGCTGAACTAGCTAAATATTTACAAACGATTGAAGCCAAAAACGCAATTCAAACAGAAGTAATTTCTAAAATTGCACAAGGTTATTACAATTTACTATTATTAGATGCGCAAATGGAAGTTGCAGAAACCAACTATCAATTGACAAAAAATACGCTAAAAATAGTTCAACTACAACGAGACGCTGGACAAATAACATCATTGGCAATTCAGCAAACAAAAAACCAAATGTTGGTGGCTAAAGCATTAATTCCATCTTTAAAACAACAAATTGCAATACAAGAAAATGCTTTATCTGTTTTAACAGGACGTTTACCTCAAAATATTATTAGAGAAACAAAGCTAACTGATGTAAAACAAAATGAATTATTAAGTACCGGAATTCCGTTACAATTATTACAATTTAGACCTGATGTAAAAGCAGCTGAATTAGAATTAAAAACAAAAAATGCTATTGTTGGAGTGGCTCAAGCTAATAGATATCCATCCTTAAAAATAGATTTATTGGGCGGAGTAAATAGCATGTTGGGAGAATATTGGTTTAATATTCCAGGTTCTTTGTTTGGCAATTTAATCGTTAAAACAGGAGCTCCGCTGTTTAATAAAAGAAAGCTTAAAACAGCATATGAAATAGCTAAAATTGAAAGAACAAAAAGTGAAATTGATTTTCAGAAAACAGTTTTCAATGCTGTAAACGAAGTAACAAACACATTGGTTAGTTTACAAATGACTGATGAGCAAATTGAAATTGCCAACGAACAAGTTACTACATCAAGGTTGGGAGTAAAACAATCTAACTTACTTTTTAATAGCGGATATGCCACTTATATTGAGGTAATAAATGCGCAAAAAAACATGCTAGACAATGAGCTAAACCTCAACCGACTTACATTAAATAAACTTCAATACAGAGTACAATTATACAAAGCTCTTGGTGGTGGATGGAAATAAAACCGAATAAAAAAAGCGCTTAAAAGCGCTTTTTTTATTCGGTTTTATATTCTATTGAACTTTTTCCTCAGTAAGTTCAAATCCCCAATCTTTTCCTTTCATTATTGCCGGAACTCCTTTTACCATCCAAACTGGTGCCTTTGCTCCTTTTAAATAATAATCGAAAAATTGCTGCTGACGAATTTGAATATCTTTTCTGTTCTGACGTTTCATTAAATTATGCTCATCTCCATTATAGTTCAACATCCAAACAGGTTTGCTTAATCTACGCATTGCCATATACATTTCAATTCCTTGATACCAAGGCACTGCTCCATCATTATCATTGTGCATAATTACCAACGGAGTTGTAATATTTGGCACTTTGAATAATGGTGAATTTTCGATATATAAATCATATCCATCCCAAAGTGTTTTTCCAATTCTACTTTGTGTTTTTTCGTATTGAAATTGTCTGCTCATTCCAGTTTGCCAACGAATTCCTCCATAAGCAGATGTCATATTAGAAACTGGTGCTCCTGCCCAAGCTGCAGCATATCTGTCAGTAACTGTAACAAGATGTGTTACTTGGTATCCTCCCCAACTTTGTCCTTGAATTGCAATTTTATTTCCGTCAACCCATGCATTTTCTTTTAAGAAATCGACCCCAGAATTAATATATTCTTCTGCCGATTTTCCTGGATAACCGTCAATATAACTTACATCTGGTGTAAATACTAAATAACCGTTACTTACAAAAAACGGAATATTTAAACGAGATGGTGTTGGCGCTGGTGCTTCGTATCTATTTAAATTATCTGATAGTTTTTCGTAGAAATAAACAATCATTGGATATTTTTTGTTCGGATCAAAATCTTCAGGCTTAAATAAAACTCCTGTTGCATCAAATCCGTTTGGTGTAGTCCAATGAATTAATTCATTTGTTCCCCAGTTATATTCTTGTTGTTGTTTATTTGTTGTTGAAATTTTTTCTGCTTTACTTAAATCTGTTCCAACAAATAATTCATTTGGTGTTATAAAATTTCCTTTTACAAAAGCATATACTTGTGCATCGTTTGCTTTAGTTAAAAAATTAAATCCATTGAAGTTTTCCATTAAGATTTCTGTTGGATTATTTTGCTCTTTTATTCTAAGGCTAAAGAATCCAGCATCTTTATTTTTTTCATTAAATACAGCAGCAATCAATACTTCATTTCTATTAAATGCTCTTTCTTCTGAATTTAACTGTATTAAATCAAAAGTAATTGTATTTTTTCTACCAAAACCATTTGTAATCATTCTTGCAGATTTTGCATCGCGTACAAAAAATTCCCAAATATCAAATCGATCTCTTATTAAAACAGATTCATCATTTGTTGTCCATCCTTGTAACCCATAAGCCGAAGGGTTATCTGGCATATCAAATTCTTCATCTGCAAAAGAAACCTGAAGTCCTTTATTTAGCCATTTTGTTTTACCTGTTTTTACATCATACAAGTACCAATTGCCTTCTTGACTATTAAAATAAGCAACTGCCGTACCTTTTGGCGAAATACTTGCTCTACCTGGTAAATCTTTTACTACTAATTTTCTAGCGCCTGTTTCAACATCTACAACATAGTAAGAAGTAACTCCAGAAACATTCCATTGTTTTTCTACTCTACGTCCAAAATCTGAAGATAAGAATACAATAGAAGCATCGCCTTCATCAACCAATGAAGCTGAGTTGCTATTGTTATCTGCCAACTGAACCATTTTTGATGGTTTTGCCAAGTTGATTGTAGCTAAGAATGAACGTTTTAAATCTTTATCTAATGAAACTAATTGTTGTGGTTGTAAATAATCTTCATTAAAATGCCAAATATCTACCACAGCATAATCGTCTGCAATTAATGTAGTATCTTTTGCAATTGGTTTTGGCGCTGTTCCAAAATATAAACGCTTTCCGTTTTTACTAAATATAGGTGTATAATTCTCTGAAATTACCCAATTATTTGGCATACCGGCCGTTTTATCTGTTAGTAAAACTTTGGCAGCTTTTGGCATTTTACTATAATAAATAGTATATGTTTTTACTAATGTTTTTTCTTCTTCATTATTAAATGTAAAAACTACTTGCTCGCCATTTTTATCGAAACTGAAACGAGAAAAATCACCTTCACCTTCAAATAAGGTATATTGCTTTTGTGTTTTTAAATCAATAGCAAAAACTCCATAAATGGTAGATGGCGTTTCTTTTGTTGCTTCTGGATTAGTTTGTTTTACTTCAGATTTATCTTCTTCAGCTTCCTTTTCGTCGGATTTTTCTTTATTATCTGCTTTTTTCTTCTCCGGATTTGCTGTTGTAAAAACTAAGTAAGTGCCTTTTTCGTTGAAATAATAATCAACAACATTATTAAGTTCAATTTTACTTGAGTTGGATAAATTCATCAATACCAATTGCAGAGGAGTTTTGTCTTTTCCTTTTGCTTTTGGTGCTGGTTTGCTTTTTCCTTTTACTGTATCTTTTGCTTTTTCTAATAAATATGCAATGTAATCTGTGCCTTTTTCAGGAATTTTAAATGATTTTACATTTGGTATTTTCACCAATTCTTTTTTCGAAAAATTATAAATACCAAGTGAATCTTTTGCTAACTCATCTTCTTTTTTCTTTTTATTTTTTACAGCTTTTATATCCTTAAAAAAAGGTTTGATTTGAAAAGCTACAAATCTAGAATCGTTTGTAAAAACTGCTTTTTCGGCGCGTTCAACTTTTATCTCTTCTTTTGTATCAACAAAAGATAAAAACAATGTTTTATCTCCCTCTTGTGGATTTACTTCATATTGAATCTTTTTTCCATCATTGGATAATTTTCGTACACCAACACTTTGCCAAGCATCATAAACTGAATGATCTAATGGCTTTTTTTGTGCATGGGAAAAAGAACCAAGTAATAAAAACAATGCTAAAACTGCATTTGTAAAAAAACTCATGCTTTTGTTCATTTTCAAATCTATTTTGATTAGTATTTTTTTGATTAAATAAGATGCCAAGATATCTTAATGTGCTTCATATAACAAGCTTATTAACAGCAGAGTGGCTTTTTGCTTTTAATATTTTCTACTTACTAATTTATTTAACATTTTAAATGAAAGTATTGTTAATTAAAGCTATTATTAACAAAAAAAAGAGAAGTTAAAACTTTAGTAACTTCTCTTTTTCTATCATTTTTATTAAAAACTATTTCTGCATTTCTAGTAGAAATGTTTGTAAATCATCATCAAAGCTAGTTTTTTGTAAGAGTTCTAGTGCTAACGTAGTCATTTTTTTGAAGTGCACCTTTGTATAACTTCTTCCAAAACTTTGTTTGCAAAAATCGCCAATAACACCAAATACTCCATTAATTTCTTCTTGTGTAACTTCTTTATTAGCAGAAAACCTTCCTCTTAAAACTCCTGCGCCAACATATGCTCCAATTTCTACTACTAAATTTGTATTAAGCTTTTCTTTCTGATCTGCTATAAAAAACAACTCATCAAGATGCTGTTGAATTAATGTTTTTATGTCCATTTATATTGTTTATTTTTTAGAAACACAAATGTAAGGCTTATTCGGTAATTCTTACAAAAACAAAAAAGCTTTCGATCTAAACAGATGAAAGCTTTTTAACTTATTACATTTTTTTAAAATATAAATATACTTTTTCGTCTTTGGTAACACGATTATAATCTGAAATACGATCTTCCATTCTTAAATATCCTGCCTGAAATCCGATTTCTATATATCCGCGATAAACGTCTCTTATTTCTTTTTTAATTACAGGAATTGGTTGTCCTTCTTCATCCCACAATATATCTCCGTTTTCGTCTTTTTTATATTCCTCTTCAGTAAATTCATCATAGATTTTAGTTCTTAATTTTCCTGGCTCAACTAAGTTAAAATCTGTCATTATTCTTGGAAACTGAAAAATACTAATACATTTTTGTACATTATCTACTTTATCTAAACGAAAGTTACTGTAATAAATAATTTTCTCCATTTTTCCAGTTGTTTCCGAAAACTCTTCAGTTACAATAATATTATCTAACTGTTTACAATAAGTTCCTTCTCCAACTAAACCTACTTTTCTGTCACCTAATTTATTACCTACATATTGATATTTACCTGTTGTTAATTCAGATAAATCTTGTAATTCTGTATATGGTTGAGAGAAAATTGGATCGTTTGTTGAGTTCTTATCGTCTTTAGAACAAGCGATAAACAATACAACTGCCGCCGCAAATGCTATTATCTTTTTCATTTTTTTACTTTTTGATTGAAGGCAAATATATTATATTTTATTTCACACGAAACAAAAAAGAGCCTAAATTAGAAATTTAGGCTCTTTTTTAACAGTTTACATTAAACATTATACGTGTAATGCTCTATTATCTGTTGCTGCTAATGCCGCTTCTTTTATTGCTTCTGCAAATGTTGGATGAGCATGAGACATTCTTGCAATATCTTCTGCTGATGCTCTAAATTCCATTGCTGTTACTGCTTCTGCAATTAAATCTGCTGCACGTGCACCTACCATATGAATTCCTAAAACTTCATCGGTATTTTGGTCTGCAATAATTTTTACTAATCCGTCTAAATCACCACTTGCACGAGAACGTCCTAATGCTCTAAATGGAAAACTACCTACCTTGTAAGCTACACCTTCTGCCTTTAATTGTTCTTCTGTTTTACCAACAGCTGCAACTTCTGGCCATGTATATACTACACCTGGAATTAAGTTATAGTTTATATGTGGTCTTTGTCCTGCAAGATATTCTGCAACCATTACACCTTCTTCTTCTGCTTTGTGTGCCAACATTGCTCCACGAACAACATCTCCAATAGCATAAATATTAGATGCTGTAGTTTGTAAATGATCATTTACTTCTACTTGTCCTCTTTCTGTAATTTTTACTCCTGCTTTATCTGCATTTAAGCCGTCTGTATATGGACGACGACCAACAGCTACTAAAGCATAATCTCCTTCTAAAGTAACAATTTCTCCTTTTTTATCTTCTGCAGAAACTTTTACAATATCTCCTTCTCTTACAACAGACTGTACTTTGTGAGTTGTATAGAATTTCATTCCTTGTTTTTTAAGTACTTTAGTAAGTTCTTTAGAAACAGCTCCATCCATTGTTGGAAGGATACGATCTGCGTATTCAACTACAGAAACTTGAGCTCCTAATCTTAAATAAACTTGTCCTAATTCTAAACCTATTACTCCACCACCTATAATAATTAAATGTTTAGGCACTTCTGGCAATTTTAATGCTTCTGTAGAAGTAATAATTCTTTCTTTATCTAATGTAATGAATGGTAAACTTGATGGTTTAGAACCTGTGGCAATAATTGTATTTTTTGCTTCAATTGATTCTACAGAACCATCATTTTTTGTTACGTTAATTGTAGTAGCGCTTTCGAATGATCCAACTCCTTCAAAAACTGTAATTTTATTCTTATCCATTAAGAATTTAACGCCAGAACAAGTTTGATCTACAACTGCTTGTTTACGCTCGATCATCTTAGCGATATCCACTTTCACATCTCCCGCAATTTCAATTCCGTGTTCTGCAAAATGTTTCATTTCTTCTACCATATGTGAAGAAGCTAATAATGCCTTTGAAGGAATACATCCAACATTTAAACAAGTACCACCCAATGTTGAATATTTTTCAACAATTGCAGTTTTAAATCCTAATTGAGCGCAACGAATTGCAGCTACATATCCACCTGGTCCTGAACCAATTACAACTACATCAAATGAATTCATATTTTTTTACTTTTGTATGTTTGTACCTAATAAGCAAATGTACAATTTTATAAACAACTGTTTCAATAATTAATCATTGTTTTTTACTGTATAATTCGCCTTTTTAATTAATTACTTTTAAACTTCCTTTTACTATTTCAATCAAAAAATGATTGGTGTCAAATTCATAGTATTCGCCATCCATTTGCACTCCATTTTTATTAGATTCAAATATTTCTACTTCTATTTTTGGTGTTTGCGCGCAATCTGTTTTTCTAAATTTTTCTGTTTTTTTCAATACAACATAAAGCCCAAAGGTTAGTTGTTTTAGCAGATTAATTTTTGGCACCATAATATAATCCAACAAACCGTCTGTTAAACTTGCTTTTGGTGTTAACGACATTTTATATCCCATTTCATTAGAATTCGAAATAAACAATAATAATGGATTTACTTCTTTTGTTTGTCCATTATAAGTTACCTTCATTCTTTTTGCTTTATATTCTTGTGCCGAATTTAACGCTGCTTTTATATATGAACCTAGCTTGCGCTTACCAGATTTTTCGTATTTATCAATTATAGTGGCATCAATTCCAAATCCTAAATTGCTAAAAAAATATTTTCCGTTTAGGGAGCCAACATCCATTGCCATTGATTTTCTATCTCGAATTACTTGCAAGGCTTGCTTTATATCTTTTGGTATCTGCAAGTTTGATGCCAAACCATTGCCAGAACCTACAGGTATTATACCAAATAAAACATCTTTTCCTACAACTTGTGTTGCTACTTCATGTATTGTTCCATCACCTCCGCAAGCAACAATAATATTTGCTCCTTCGTTTAGCGCTTGTTTTGTAAGTTCTATAGCATGCATTTTTCTTTCTGTATAATGCATAAATAGATTATACTCATTTGCTGGAAAATATAAGGCAACTAAGCTTTCTGTAATTTGATGTTTTCCTTTTCCTGAAATAGGATTAATGACAAAGTGAATATTTAGCATAAAATAATTGATAATAACATTAAATGATTGAACTAGATTTTAAATAAAAAAGTCAACAAATGTTGACTTCTCTTTATACTGTTGGGCCTTCCCATTCAGTAATTCCGCCTAAAAGATTATTTACATTTTCAAATCCTAAAGACTTCATTAACAAACAAGCTTGGTTACTTCTTCCTCCAGACTTACAATAAACGTAATAATTCTTTGTTTTATCAAGTTCTTCTATAGCGTCTAAAAAACCTTGTCCTAAATAAATATCAATATTTACAGCGTTTGGAATCGCTTTTTCTTCTACTTCTTCTTCTGTACGAACATCTAGAATAATTGCATCTGCATCATTTTGGTAGTTTTCCCACCATTGTTCTTGTTGTAAATCCATTTTATTATCATTATTGTGTAATGCAACCAAAGATAAGTTATTTTGTATATTCTATGTGTACTAAAAAAAGTTTTTTTCTGCTGCTAAATGTTTTTACTTTGTTGTAAATATTAATAATATAAGCCTATGTCGTCACATCATATAGTTCGAGATGATCAAGAACCTGCATTAATTATTGCCAACGGCGAATCTTGTAGTCAAGAATTAATGAATCAATTGCTAGAATGGTCGCCATATATTGTAGTTTTGGATGCAGCTATTGAACGAGTTTTGGAGCTAAACATCAAAGTAGATGTAATAATTGGTGATTTTGATCGCAATTTTGATCCTACAATTTATTATGAAAAACAATATCCTTTGGAAATTGTACATATTGAAGATCAAAATTCTACAGATTTAGAAAAAGCTTTTGATTTTCTAATTCAAAAAGGAATGAAAGCAGTAAATGTAATTTGGGCAACAGGAAAAAGAGCCGATCATACTTTTACTAATATTACAACTATTCCTAAATATTACGACAAGCTTAAGATTGTTATCTTGGATGATTATTCTAAAATATATAGAACACCCAATACGTTTAAAAAATGGTATACGAAAGACACTATAATTTCGTTAATTCCGTTGGGTAAAGTAACTAATATTTCTACCGAAAATTTAAAATATCAATTAAATAATGAAGGATTAGAATTAGGTGTTAGAACTGGATCTAGCAATGCAGTTGCTACAGACGGAATTGTAACTATTACCTATACTGAAGGTCATTTATTGATGATGGAATGTAATGATTAAAAAGATCTTTTAAAAAAGTATCTTTTTAATCATTTTTTAAACTGTTTATAAATTTTCGTTTAATTTCTGGTAAGCTTTTATTTGTATTTATCAATTCGGTAACCAAAAATTCTCGAACTACTTCAACATCTGGGCAATCTAAATATTTTGCCCACTCATCTGAAAGAAGTACTTTTTTTACGTCAGAAATGCGTTTTGCTGTATCTATCGCAGTTCTACGTACTACACTTTTATTACCTGCATTCATAAAATGCTCAAAATCAATTTTTTTATCTACAAAATCAACCTTAATCACATAGTTAGGATCTTTTTCATCATTTGAATAAAAATCTTTCCATTCAGAATATCCAACATAATAACCTTGCGAAACTTTATCTTCCGTTAGCAATTTCCATCTACAATTTGCAACACGTCCCCAATGATTAGAATATCTATACAATCCTTTTTCTTCAAAATAATAACAACTTCCTTTTTCACTTTTATAATCTGGCTTTCGATTTTCGATGATCGTAAAAGGCACAACTTTCCATTCACAATAAGTATGTTTAAAAAAATTGAATCGATTGTATTTTTTCATTTATCCTAAAAGTTCGATTTTATTATTAATAATTTTAATATTGTTTTGTAACATTATCTCTTTTGCTACATCTAAACCTTTTTGTGTAATTGGTTTTGTGGCAAAATTTAAAAAATTAGTTTTTAGTCCGGCAGCTTTAGCATCCATAGCTGTATAATACACGCAAAATTCTGCTGCTAAACCACAAACAAAAACTTCTGTTACTTTTTTTTCATTCAAAAAACCTAAAAGTCCGGTAGAATCCTTTTTATTATTATCAAAAAAACCACTGTAAGAATCTACCATTTCATTCATTCCTTTTCTAAAAATAGCAACAGCTGCTTCACTTTTCCATGTTTTAGAAAACTCAGCTCCAAATGTTCCTTGCACACAATGATCTGGCCATAATACTTGCGGTATTCCGTTTAAATCAATCTGTTCAAATACTTGTTTTTCTGAATGCTGTGATGCAAAACTTTTATGATTTACAGGATGCCAATCTTGAGTTGCTACTATCAAATCAAAATTAGATTGAATATCATTTATAATAGGAATTATTTCATCCCCCATATCTACTGCCAAAGCACCTCCTGGCAAAAAATCATATTGTAAATCAACTATTATTAACGCTTTCATAACTTAGTAAAAAAAATTCCTCAAATTTACATTTAAGGAATTTTAAAATATATTAATTTTCTTTTTTATTATTTTTCAAACTCTTTTAATGTGTTGCAAATAATAGAAACACAATCTAAAAGTTGTTCTTTATTCATCACTAAAGGAGGAGCAAAACGAATAATATTTCCGTGAGTTGGTTTTGCCAACAATCCATTTTCTTTTAAACGCACACAAATATTCCAAGCTGTTTCGCTTTCTTCTGTATCGTTGATTACGATTGCATTCAACAAGCCTTTTCCTCTTACCAATGTACAGATTGAGCTTGTGTCAATGTAATTCTGTAATTCTGCTCTAAATAATTTTCCTAATTCTTCTGCATTTTCAGACAGTTTTTCGTCTAAAACCACTTCTAATGCTGCTATAGCAACCGCTGCAGCCATTGGATTTCCTCCAAAAGTAGAACCATGCTGACCTGGTTTTATTACTTCCATAATAGCATTATTTGCTAAAACAGCCGATACAGGATATGCTCCACCAGAAAGTGCTTTTCCAAGAATTAAAATATCCGCCTGTACATTTTCGTGATTAATTGCTAACATTTTTCCTGTTCTTGCAATTCCAGTTTGTACTTCGTCTGCAATAAACAGCACATTATGCTGTTCGCACAATAATTTTGCTTCAGCCAAATATCCTGGTTTAGGTACGTAAACACCTGCTTCGCCCTGAATAGGTTCAACTAAAAATCCAGCAATATCTTCACCATGATATTCTAAGGCAGTGCGCAAAGCGTCAATATCATCATAAGCTACACGAACAAATCCATCTGTATAAGGTCCATAATTTTGTCTTGCGTTTTCATCATTTGAAAAAGAAATAATTGTTGTTGTTCTTCCATGAAAATTATTTTCACAAACAATAATCTTGGCTTTATTTTCTGCAATACCTTTTTTCTCGTATGCCCATTTACGACAAATTTTTAATGCTGTTTCTACTGCTTCGGCACCAGAATTCATAGGCAAAACTTTGTCAAAGCCCATTAATTCTGTTATTTTCTTTTCGTATAAACCTAATTTATCATTGTAAAAAGCACGAGAAGTAAGCATCAATGTATTTGCTTGCTGTGTAATAGCTTCAACAATTTTTGGATGACAATGACCTTGATTTACTGCAGAATATGCTGATAAAAAATCATAATATTTTTTTCCTTCAATATCCCAAACGTAAACTCCTTCTCCTTTAGATAACACTACAGGTAATGGATGATAGTTGTGTGCTCCGTATTTATCTTCTAATTCAATAGCTTGTTGTGAAGTTATTTTTTCTGACATAGTTTCTTTGATTTTTAATAACTTGCAATTTACTACTTTTTTGCATAGATATACTTTTCTAAAATTTCATTTTTACGAAAAAAACACTAAAAAACCATATTTTGTACTACTCATAAATCATTGTAACAAATTTTTTACGGTTTAAAAGCAAACGAATAGCAAGCACAAATTTCTTTTAGCACAAATAACAATAGAAGAGCTAAAACTAGTAGAATAACTTAAATTAACAATAATACACACAAAATCATTATTTATATCACGTTTAAATAATCGACTCAACATTGCTAAAAAAGCACTTAGTTAACATATTTAACTGTTTTATTTACCATAATAACAAACAAAACGCAATTTTACTCAATATCATTTATCCGTATAAAACACCTTAAACAGAAATGAATTATTTTAATTAAAAACCTTCCATTTTTTACCAAAAAACATTTTAAAATATAAATAGTAATTGTAACTTTGTGCATATAATAGTGAATATTTTGTGGAATGAGTGAGCTAACGGACATCGTAAATGCATTGGAAGTAAAGTTTGCAAAACTTGTGCAAAGGTTAAATAAGCTTGAAGCTGAGAATAGAGAATTAAAACACAACTTAGACTTAGCAAAAGAAGAGATTCAACAAAATGAAAATCAATTAGATAGCATTTATAAAAAATACGAATCTCTGCAATTAGCTAATTCACTATTGGGCAGTGAAGAAGGAAGAAAAAACACGAAACTTAAGATAAATTCATTGATACGTGAAATTGATAGCTGTATAGCACAACTCACAAAATAACAGTAGCTATGAATCCAAATGAACAATTAAAAATAAAATTATCAATTGCAGATAGAGTTTATCCATTGACGGTAACCTATGCTCAAGAAGAAGCATTACGTTCTGCTTCTAAAAAAATTGATGTAATGATTGGTCAGTTTGAAGAAAGCTATGCTGTAAGAGACAAGCAAGATGTTCTGGCCATGTGCGCTTTACAATTTGCTTCTCAAACAGAACAAAAAACAATTGATAAATCTGAAAATTACAATAAATCTATTGATCGATTGGTTCGATTGGATGAAGCCTTAGATCGTATTCTTTCAAAATAAACACTTCTTTTTCAAAAGAAATTTTAGTACAAAAATACTGCTCACATTAGTAAACGTTTGATAAACTCAACACTAACAAATTAAAATGGGTGAATCGTTGCAACTAAAGCATGCTGCATTTTGCAGATCCTTGAACAGCAAGCTAACCCAAAACTTGTTTAAATCAGAGTTTATACAACTCCACTATTGTGAGCTTTTTTATATAATTATTAAACATTTATGGAAATACTACTTATTGTTGGAGGAGTTTTAGTAGGGGCAGGAGTTGGTTTTGCTATTGCAAAGTACTTAGAAAAAAACCACGCTTCTTCTATCTTACAAAGCGCTAATAATGAAGCCAAGACACTAATACGTGATGCCAAAACAGAAGGAGAATCTATCAAAAAAGAGAAAATACTTCAGGCAAAAGAAAAATTTATTGAACTTAAGGCTGAGCACGAGCAAGTAATTTTGTCGAGAGACAAAAAAATGGCAGAGGCAGAAAAAAGAACTAGAGATAAAGAATCTCAAATTTCTAACGAATTATCAAAAGCTAAAAAAGCTGCTGATGAAAACGAGAAATTGGCTAAAGAATACGAAACGAAATTAGAGCACGTAGAAACGAAACGTGAAGAAGTTGATCGTTTACATCGTTCTCAAGTTGAACAATTAGAAATCATTTCTGGCTTAACAGCAGATGAAGCAAAAAACCAAATCATTGAAAGTTTAAAAACAGAAGCTAAAGCAAATGCAATGGCTTATATTCAAGACACAATTGAAGAGGCTAAACTTACTGCACAACAAGAAGCAAAGAAAATTATTATCAGCACAATTCAACGTGTTGGTACAGAAGAAGCAGTAGAAAACTGTGTATCTGTATTCAATATTGAATCTGACGATGTAAAAGGAAGAATTATTGGTCGTGAAGGACGTAATATTAGAGCAATTGAAGCTGCAACAGGAGTAGAAATTATTGTAGATGATACACCAGAGGCAATTATTTTATCTTGTTTTGATCCTGTGCGTCGTGAAGTTGCAAGATTATCATTACATCGATTAGTAACGGATGGACGTATTCACCCAGCTAGAATTGAAGAAGTTGTTGCTAAAACAGCTAAACAAATTGACGAAGAAATAATTGAAATTGGAAAACGAACAGTGATTGACTTAGGTATTCATGGTTTACATCCAGAATTGATTAAAATAATTGGTAGAATGAAATATAGATCATCTTATGGTCAAAACCTTCTACAACACTCAAGAGAAGTTGCTAAACTTTGTGGTTTAATGGCTGCTGAATTAGGATTAAATGTAAAATTAGCTAAAAGAGCAGGATTACTTCATGATATAGGAAAAGTTCCTGAAACAGAAAGCGAATTACCACACGCAATTTTAGGTATGCAATGGGCTGAAAAATTTGGAGAAAAACCTGAGGTTTGCAATGCAATTGGAGCTCACCACGACGAAATTGAAATGACAACACTTATTGCACCAATTGTTCAAGTATGTGATGCTATTTCTGGAGCGAGACCTGGAGCGAGAAGACAAGTATTAGATTCTTACATTCAGCGTTTAAAAGATTTAGAAGGAATTGCAAATGATTTTTCAGGAGTTAAAAACTCATATGCTATTCAAGCAGGTAGAGAATTACGTGTAATTGTAGAAAGTGAAAAAGTATCTGATGAAATGGCTGCTAATTTATCGTTCGATATTTCACAAAAAATTCAAACAGAAATGACTTACCCAGGACAAGTAAAAATTACTGTTATTAGGGAAACAAGAGCAATTAACATTGCTAAATAAAATAAATAACACAAAAAAAGCGATCGAAATTCGATCGCTTTTTTTATTCTCTAAGTAATTGTGACTTATATTTTTCAATATCTTCCATAATATCTTCAGGTAAAGTTGGAAAATCTACATCTTTAAATTTCGCTATTATTTCTAATAATATATTAGCTATAATAAATCTGCAAAGCGCCTTGTCATCTGCAGGAACAACATACCACGGACAAAGATCGGTAGAGGTTTTTTTCAAAACTTCTTCATAATATTTTTGATAATCATCCCAAAATTCTCTTTCTTTTACATCTTCTGGTGCAAATTTCCATTGATGCTTTTCTTTCTCTAAACGACGTAAGATTCGTTTTTTTTGTTCGTTCTTTCCTAAATGAAGGAAAAATTTAACAACAACAACTCCGTTATTAGAAATATGATTTTCAAAATTGATAATTTCGTCATATCGCTTGTTCCAGAACTCCTCTGTAATATCTTCTATTGAATTGATATGTGGCAAACGTTCGTTTAAAATAATATTTGGATGTACACGAGAAACTAACACATTTTCATAATGTGATCGATTAAAAACAGTAAATTGACCTTTTTCTGGAAGTGCTTTATAATGTCGCCACAAATAATCATGTTGTAGCTCGGTTGTTGTTGGCTTTTTAAAGTTTCGGACTACTACTCCACCAGCATCAAAAGACTTAAATACTTCTCGAATTAAACTATCTTTTCCGGCTGTATCCATTCCTTGCAAGCAAATCAAAAAACTGTACTTGCTATGTGCATATAATACTTCTTGAAAATTACTTAATATTCGACTTAAATCATCCAATTTTCGTATATCCTTCTTCGGACTTAATGAAAAGTCAGGAATTGTACTTAATTCTGTTAACTTTACATCGTGATTAACTTTATATTTTTTCTCAAAATTCATAAACCTATTTTTTAGCATTTAATTTAATCATTTTATTACTTTTACGCAACAATTATATTAAATTATGAAAAAGTTTACTTTAAAATTTCTATATCATATTGCAGGTATTAGTGCTGCATCAGGTTTGTTTTACAACGAAAACAAATTACATATAATTACTGATAATAGTAATTATTTCTATCATTATGATATTTCGTCTAAACTATTAACTAAAACAACACTAAATGAAGATGGCCAAGCTACAGAAAATATTAAAAAAATAGATAAACCCGATTTAGAATCAATTACATCTGATGGAATAAACTATTACATTTTTGGATCAGGATCAGCAAAAAATAGAACTGATCTATATGAAGTACATCAAGAAAATAATGTAACACTAAGTAAAAATCAATTAGATTTATTATATGATTCGATGAAGTCTTTTGCCAATATTGATGATGATAATTTTAATATAGAAGGTGTTATTTTTGATAATGAAACATGGTATTTTTTTAATAGAGGTAATGGACCTCTGCAAAAAAATGGAATTTTTATTGTAACAGGTGAAAGTATACTTGATAATTTTAGAATAACTTTTTTTCCTGTAAAATTGCCTAAAATAAACAATGTTCAATCGTCATTTACAGATGCAGTATTAGTAAATAATGATATTTATTTTTTGGCTACTGCAGAAGATGTTAATTCTACCTATAATGATGGAAAAGTACATGGTAGCTTGATTGGAAAAATTAATAAACAAAAAATGAAACTAGATAAAACAAAGATTATTACTAACGACCAAAAGTTTGAAGGAATTACAGTTTATCGCAATACCAAAGATCAGGTTACATTTTTATTATGTACTGATCCTGATAATGAAAAACTTCCAACATCAATTTTTGAGTTAACTATAGCAAAATAAATAAGCTATTTAATAAAAGATAAACGGTTTAAGATTTACTAAAATAAAAGAGGGTGATCTTTCGGATCACCCTCTTTATTTTTTTTAATATTTCTGTCTTAGTCTCCAATTGGTCCAAACTGCCAAAAAGAAATAGAATAAACATAATCCCCACATTTTCATAAATGTAGCTGTGATATCACTTAATGAAGCCCCAAATTGTGTTAAAGCTACAAATCCTCTTGCTCCTAAAGAACTCGGTACAAAGTCAGCAATAATTTGAATTGCAACTGGCATTCCTTCAATAGGCCAAGAAACTCCTGTCAACATTAAAGTTGGAATTGAGAAAATTGTAATGGCCATCGGTGCATCTTCTCTTGTTTTGTAAAGATTAACTAATATCATTCCTAAAAATGTTATAGATAATATTACAGGAACTAAATATACAAATACATCAATCAGATTAGCTCTTTGTGGAAATATATAAATATGAGAAACTACAATAACCATAATAGCCATCAACAATAATGCAATAAACAAATAGGGTAATGAACGCCCTATTGTTAAGAAAAAAGAAGAAAACTTACCTTTTGCAAAACTAAATGTACTACCATATACTCTGCGCTCTCTTAATGTACCTCCTAATATTCCCATTGCTGTTAACTGAAGTGTTTGTAAAGCAATAATAAATACAGTTGGCATTAAGAATGTATCATAACCAACATCAAGATTATATAACGGAATTGCTGTAACATCAAAAGGACGTCTTTGAGCAATTGCCTGATTCATTGGCATTCCATTAGACATCATTTTATTTACTTCAATCTGTCCACTAAACGTACCGATCGCTAACATTGCTGCTTCTAGAGTTTCTTTATAATACAACATATATGCTGCATCACTATAAACAGAGATTGTAGGTACAATACCTTTTTGTATATCTTTTGAAAAATCTTTTGGAATAAGAATTATCCCTTTGGCTTCTTCGTTGTAAAAAAGTTCTTTGGCTTTATCATAAGATACTACTTTATTTGCTACTTCTAACTGTGGAGTAGCATCAATCATCTGAGAAACTTGTCTACTCAAAACACTACCATCTTGATCTACAACTACAATAGGTAAACTATCGAATGTTTCATTATTATAAATATATGAATAGAAAAAAGCTACCAACAATACCTCTCCTATTAAAGTAACCCAAACACCAGGATCTTTAAAAATCAGTTTAAATTCAAATTTACAAGACTCCCAAATAATTGCTATCTGTGAAATAATACCATTATTCATATGTACTATATCCTCCTTTCTTTAATTTTTTATAATACAAAGGAATTGCTAGTGCACCAATACAAATGAAAACTGCCATTGTAATTAAATACCCTTTTTGCTCCTGATTATAAACAACCCCTTTAAGTGTATTATTAACTAAAAATCGCATATATGAATGATACGGAAAAACATAATTTAGAGCCTTTATAAAAGTACTCATTCCTTCTACAGGAAAAGTGTATCCTGCAAAAGAAAATGCTACAGCTCCATATGCTCCACCAACCGTTAAAGCTTCTCGAAGACTAGGCATAATTGTAGATACAAAAAAGCCCATACTTTGACAAACAAGAATTAGCACTAATAGATACAAATTAGTACCTAAAAAACTTCCTTTCATCGGTACTCCTAACTTGTAAAATAAAAAAGTATTCATAAAAAAGCCAACAATAAAAAATAAAATAGTATAAGGCAAAGCTTTTGCTAATACTAATTTCCACACTTTATCGTCTACACTTTCTAGCATTTCTTTCCCTCTTTTATACTTTAAATCTACGCCAAAAGCAAAAATAGAAACCACAATTACAATCAATTGTAAACCCATTGGCATAAAAGCTGTTCCTAAATAATACGAATAACTAGTATAAGGATTATACAAAATATGCTCATTTATATTTACTGGCTGTACCATATTTAACGCCTCAGTAGGAGTTAATTGATTTTGCTCTAATGTTTCAATATGAGCTCCAGCGGCTAGCATACCTGCTGTAAGTTGAAAATCGCGCATTATTAATCCTGCAGGTAAAATAAATTCACCATTATAATAACACGTTACATTGGTTGGAGATCCTTTTTGTATGTTTCTTGAAAAATCTTTAGGAATAATTACTAATGCATATGAATTTCCAGATCTAACAGTTTTTTCTCCTTCTAACTCGTCTGTTACTTCATATTTAATTTTCATTGAAGGATTGGCTTCAACCATCAAAGCAAGCTGTCTAGATAACTGGCTTTTATCCAAATCTAAGAGAGTAATAGGCAAATCTGTAGTAACTCCTTTACTGAATAAAGCAGCATAGTAAACAAAAAGGAGCAAAGGAAATCCAAAAATAAACAACAACAATCTTGTTGAAGTAAAAATCCTTACAAGCTCTTCTTTAAATATGATAAAAAAACCTTTCTTCACAATGCTATTATTTCAAACTTTTCTCCAATACAAGTGCACTCATTCCTGGTCTTAATCCATCAACTTTTACAACAGGATAAGCCTTTATTTGAAATGTTTTCATATCAAAATCTCCCTTTGTTTTTGTTGCACTCCAAGTAGCATAATCTCCTTGTACGGCAATATATCTTACTTCTAAAGTTACTTTTATATTACCTAATGCTGGAATTATAGCTTCAAATTTAGAATGCATTTTAAACTTCGCCATTAAATCTTCACGGATATTGAAATTCACCCATATATCGTTTAAATCTACTAAATTAACCACAGGGTATCCAGAGTTTACAATCTCTCCTGCATTTGGCATAATTGTAGCAACTTCACCATCCTGAGGTGCTTTTACCTCACCTTCTCTTTTATAAACTAATACTTCATCTACTGCACCTTGAGTTTGATCTACAACAGCTAATGCAGCTTCCTTATCCTCTGGTCTTAAGCCTTTTTTAACCATTGTATAAGCAGCACTTGCTGCTTTTTCAATTTCGCGAGCTGCTTTTAGTTTTGTTTCTACTTCATCTCTTTGTTGAGCAGGAATAACTTTTTCATTGTACAAATTTTCAACTCTTGTATATGTTTTTTCTGCTAACTCTAAACCTGCCTTTGCTTGTTGCCACATATTAAAAGCCATTTGAATTTCTTCTTGTCTAGCTCCTTTATTAATCTTTGTATCAATTGCTGCTGCTGCCTTTTTTAAAGACTCTGCTTGCATTAATTTTGCATCAATTTCTGGTGTGCTTATTTGTACAAGCACTTGTCCTGATGTTACACGATCACCTTCTTTAACAAATATACCATCAATTCGTCCTGGAATTTTAGAAGAAACATTAATTTGTTTGGCTTCAACTTGCCCTTGAATATAACTGTCATCTGGAGCACTCATATAAAAAATAGATACTACCAATATTACTACAACTATTACAATTCCAACAATAGCATTAACAACTTTACTTTTCATTTTATATGATATATTATTTTGTATACTGTATAAATTCATTACTTAGGCCAGCAAATTCGAGCAACGTAGCAAGATTTGTTACATAATCAAAATGTGCTTGCAATTTTTTTAATTTTACTACTGACAATGCTAATTCGGCATCTACCACATCTGTAGAGGTTGAAAAACCTTCAATAAAAGCTTTGTTTCTTACTCTTAAGAACTCTTTTGCCAAATTTTCTTGTGTAGTTAAATTAGTTATTTGTTCTTCTTGTTTTTCAATATCTTGATAGAGTTTAGCAATTAGCGTTTTTATATCAGAATTTGCTTTTTCTTCAAATAACTCAACACTTTGCTTCATTGCTTTTGCAGCTCTTATTTCATTCTTATTTTTGAAGCCTTCAAATAAAGTATAACTTACCCCAACACCTATTGTCCATGGTTTGTTATTATTATATAAAATATCTAATCCACTAATTGGGTTATTATGCGCTAGAATAGATTGTCCAAAAGCAACTACAGTTGGGTAATAAGAAGCTTTTTTTGCTTTTACTCCCTCTTCTGCTAATTGTTTTTGAAGTACTAACTTTTGCAGTTCTGGATAATTATTTATGGCAGATGTTTGATAATAACTTAAGCTTTCTAGATTTGGTGCAAGAAAAAAATCTGTTATTAAATTATCTTTTACCTCTTCTACTTCCATTGTATTAGCCAAAGCTAATCGAGATAACGACGCATCTTTTGTTGCTGCTTCAAATTCTCTTTTTGCTTCAGAAACCGCAACATCTGTGGCCATACGTTGAACTGGCGCAATCATTCCGTTTTCTTCTAGCTTAATAGCGTCACTTTGATGTTTCTCCATTCCTTTCAAAACTTCATTTCTAACATCTAACGCTTTTTCTGCTAGTTTAACCAAATAATATCTCTGAACTAGTTCTGTGATTAATTTATTTTGGGTGTTTTCTACATTTTTTTTACCTATTTCACTTTCAATACGTCCTGCATTTACTGCTGCATTTATCTTACCTCCAGTAAAAATTGGCCAAGTAAGCATAACACCTCCAAAAACCATATCTCTTTTATTAAAATCTACAGACCAATCTCCTAAAACATCTGGATTTGGCAAATGAATAAAATTACCTAAACCGCTTTTTAATCCATTAAAATCTAAACCTAATGAACGATCTGTATATAGTCCCATTCCAAAAGCTTTAACCGATGGAGAGCGTAATCCTTTCATGGCATTCCATTGAAATTGGTGCACTTCTTCTTGCTTTTCCATCGCTTTTAATAAACTATTTTCTTTATTCATAATACTCATTGCACTTTCTAAAGTCAAACTTTGAGCATATGATACTGTAGAAACAGAACACAAAATTCCGCTAATAATTGAAAAGATACTTTTCGAATTCATTACTTTCATTCACCTACTTTTATTAATTAACATAAAAATATCAATAAATATAATACAAAGTCTTTTTAACAAAAAGAAAATACATATATTTTTTATAAAAACAGTCTTTTTTACTGTTGCTAAGGTATTAATATAAATCAATACTCAATCTATATTTCTTTATAAAGACATCGATTGCTTAAATCAAATTACATGCCACTAACCAAAATGAGATTTAAATTATTGTTTATTATTTTTCGATTTAACGAAGATTTTCCATTTTTTTATAAGCCAAGAATCCTTTAATATCTTCAAAATGTTCTTTTACGCGTTTGTTTCCAAATTCGAATACTTTTTTGGCCAAACCATTCAAGAAGTCACGATCATGAGATACAAGAATTACTGTTCCTTCAAAATCATTTAATGCGGCTTTAATAATATCTTTTGTTTTCATATCTAAATGGTTGGTTGGCTCATCCAAAATTAAAACATTATAAGGCTCTAAAAGAAGCTTTACCATAGCTAAACGGGTTTTTTCTCCTCCAGAAAGCACTTTTACTTTTTTGTGAATATCATCGCCTGAAAACATAAATGCACCTAAAATATTTTTTATTTGTGTGCGAATATCCCCTTCGGCAATTCTGTCAACCGTTTCAAAAATAGTTAAATCACCATCAAGTAACGAAGCTTGATTTTGAGCAAAATATCCTACTTGCACATTATGTCCAAGTTCTATTTCTCCTCCAAAATCAATTTCTTTCATAATAGCCTTAATCATGGTTGATTTTCCTTCACCATTTTTACCTACAAAAGCCACTTTTTCGCCACGCTCTACAACCATATTTGCATCCTTAAAAACCAAATGATCATCATATGCTTTAGTCATTTCTTTTACAATTACAGGATATTGTCCTGAACGCGCTGCAGCAGGAAATTTTAATCTCAAGGCAGAGTTATCTATTTCATCTACTTCAATTATATCAAGTTTTTCAAGCATTTTTACCCTAGATTGCACTTGTAAAGTTTTAGAATATGTTCCTTTAAAACGCTCGATAAATTCCGTTGTTTCTGCAATCATTTTTTGTTGTTCTTCATAAGCCTTCAGCTGATGCGATCTTCTGTCTTGTCTCAACACCAAATAATCTGAATACTTTGCCTTATAATCGTAAATTTTACCCATTGTAACTTCAATTGTACGATTGGTAATATTATCTACAAAAGTTCTATCATGGGAAATTACAATTACTGCCTTTGCTTGTGTTAACAGAAAATCTTCTAACCACTGAATACTTTCAATATCCATATGGTTTGTTGGCTCATCTAGAAGAATTAAGTCTGGCTTTTGTAATAAAATTTTAGCTAACTCAATACGCATTCTCCATCCACCACTAAATTCAGAAGTTGGTCGGGTAAAATCTTCTCTTACAAAACCTAATCCTTTCAATACTTTTTCTACTTCAGCTTCGTAATTTACCTCTTCGATAGAATAAAATTTTTCACTCAATTCTGATACACGCTCAATCAGTTTCATATATGCATCACTTTCGTAATCTGTACGAACTGTTAATTCTTCATTAATCTTTTCTATCTCATTTTTCATCGAAAAAATTTGTGAAAAAGCTTTTGATGTTTCTTCAAACACTGTACAATCATCTTCAGTAAGTAAATGCTGTGGTAAATAAGCTATAACTGCATCTTTTGGGGCCGACACAGATCCGGATGTTGGTTTATTTTCACCAGCTACAATTTTCAACAAAGTTGATTTTCCTGCTCCATTTTTTCCCATCAATGCAATTTTATCATTTTCATTAATAGAAAAACTTACTCCACTAAAAAGCGTTGTACTTCCAAATTGTACCGCTATATCATTTACTGTAATCATATTTTATACTTTTTTACAAGTTGCAAATATACTATTTGTTTATATCGAAGCTTTATATTTTTTATTTAGCATTTTACCTATTTAAGCACTTCACGGAATAGCTATTACCTACAAATAATCTCCCTTTGTTTTTTATCCAATGAAATGTAATTCAATTATCTAAAAATACAGTAATAAAATAGCAAGTGATTTTAGGTATGAATTACCCTTGATTTTTCTTTACCAAATGTTATATATTCTATATATTTACATATAATTAATTTAAAGTCAGTAAAAAAATTAAAAATATTAACTAACAAAACGTATATTTATAAAATATACGCTATTTAGCAATAAAATTTTCTTTATATTATGAAATTAAAACCAATCCGTTCAGAAGAAGACTATCATATGGCTTTAATTAGAGTACAACTCTTACAAGGTCTGGATTTAGATAATGCTGCTGCTGATGAATTAGAAATCTGGAACATATTAATTGAAAAATACGAAAGAGATAACGCACCAATGGGAATGCCAGATCCGTTAGACAGTATTAAAATTTTCAATCAATATTTATCTGACGATGACGATATAAATGACAAATAATTTAGACCAAATACTTAAAAAAACTTTATACTTTATATATGATTAAAAAAATCCTAAAAGTTAGTGCTTTTGTTTTTGCACTAAGTTTATCCATAAGCGGCTTTGCTCAAGATAGAATAATTTTACAAAATGTTGAAATATTTAATGGCAAAGACAATAAGACAACTAATGGATCGATTGTAATTGAGAAAGATAGAATTATTGAAATTTCTACCAATACAAAATTATCTGCTAATGATGCAAATACAAAAGTAATCGATGGAAAAGGAAAATTTGTAATGCCTGGAATGATTGATGCACATTGGCATAGTTTTTTAGCTGCCAATTCTAATCAAGCAATTATGTTGGGAGATGAAAGTTTTTTATTCATCAACGCTGCAAAAGAATCTGAACGTACATTACAAAGAGGTTTTACTACTGTACGTGATTTAGGTGGACATACAACAGGTATTAAACAAGCTAATGATATTGGTTTAAATAAAGGTCCTAGAATTTATCCAAGTGAAGCAATGATTTCTCAAACTGGCGGACACGGTGACGCTAGCTTTCCATGGCAAGAACCAAGAATGATAGACCATACTCCTCCCAGATTTCAAGTATTAGGAGGAAGCGTAATTGCAGATGGAGTTTATGAAGTAACCGTTGCAGCAAGAGAGCAACTAAGAAATGGTGCTTCTCAACTAAAAGTAATGGCTGGTGGCGGTGTAGCAACACTATACGATCCGTTAGATGCTACGCAATATACAGTAGAGGAAATTAAAGCAGCTGTAGATGCGGCAGACAACTGGGGAACATATGTAACCGTGCATGCTTATACACCAAAAGCAGTGCGTCAAGCAATTGAAGCAGGTGTAAAATGCATCGATCATGGTCATTTACTAGATGAAGCTACTGTAAAATTATTAGCAGAAAAAGGAATTTGGTTAAGTATGCAACCTTTTGATGAAGACGCAAGTGCTTATACTAATCCTGAGCAACATGCAAACAAAGAATTAGTAGGAAAAGGAACAACTGATATTTATACTTGGGCAAAAAAATACAAAATAAAATTAGCTTGGGGAACAGATTTGGTTTCTCCACCAAAAAACCCTTTAAGACAAAATGAATTAGTAGTTAACATGAAACAATGGTTCAACAATTACGAAATTCTAAAAATGATTACTTATGATAATGCCCAATTATTAAAATTAACTGGTCATAGAAACCCTTATCCTGCAAACCTAGGTGAAATCAGTAAAGATGCTTATGCAGATCTTATTGTTTTAGATTCAAGTCCTTTAAAAGATATTAGCGTAATGGGAGATCCAAACAAAAATATTCTTTTGATTATTAAAGATGGAAAGGTTTTTAAAAACACTTTATAAAATATTTTTTTAGTTGATTGAGGAAAAAGCGCTGTAGTCTAAATGATTACAGTGCTTTTTTATTGAAATTTATTGACTAAATCTCATTCCTTTTTTATTTATTCAATAAAATAACTATTTATTATAATCTAGTTAATACAGACACTGATAATAAAAATATATTACTAAATTTTATTCTTCTTTAAATAGATCTAATGTAATTTTTATTTGTTTTAAATATCTACCATATAATCGTTTAATCCAATATTTAGTAAAAAAACCAATTCCTATACAAACTAATACAAAATAAATTACGAAAAATATGTTAGTAAATAACAATCCTATTTTATCAATAGAAAATCCTATAAAAAAAGGAATGAAAAACAATACGAATGGCGCTAACGAAAAACAGAAATTCTCATAAAGTTGAACATACATTCGTACACTAAAATATACTTCATACAAACTATCTCGAGAATTCATTTCAAAAGAACTTGATATACGATAAAAAATTATCATTTTTATAATGTAATAAAATGATACAACAGCAAACAAACAATATATAGCATAAAACAAAAATCTATTTTCTTGTGGCATGTTATATGTTGCAGGAAAAAAAGCAATAAGAACAACACAAACACTTTGTAGTATAATATCTTTTAATGTATTTTTTCTTATTTTATCCAATGGTAATCTATTTATAGACAAAACCAAAGACTCTTCTGTTAGCTTAGGTGAACTAACCTCTTGTTTATCCCAAGATTTTTTTATATCATCAAAATTCATATCCATTTTTCTTTATAATTTCTTGTAATTTATTTTTTGTTCTATTTAATTTAACTCTTGCATTTCCTTCTGAAATTCCAAGATTATGTCCTATTTCTTGATGAGAAAATCCTTCGAGATAAAGAAATATTAAAGCTTTCTCAACATCATTAAGTTCGTGAATCGCTTTGTACAAATAATTTACTTGATTCTCAATCTCTAAATCACTATCATCTCTTCTTAATTTATATTCAGCTATATCTAACCGAAAAGTAATCTTAGATACTTTACTGTCTTTTTTAAAATAAGAAATTGCTGTATTCAAACACACACGATACATCCATGTAGAAAATTGACTCTCTCCTTTGAAATTACTATATGACTTCCATAACTGACAAACCAATTCTTGATATAAATCTTCCTGATCCTCGTGTTTATCCATATACAGCCTAGATACTTTAAATAAAATACCTTTATGCTGATTCATCCGTTCTAAAAACTCCTTCTCTATATTGACTTGCACAAAACTTAATTTAAAACTGCTTTTACTGTATAACCTTTTTGGCGTAATAATTCTATCACACCTTGTTCGCCTCCTAAATGACCTGCTCCAACTGCAAACATTGTCGATTCTTTTGGCATAATATTCATCATTTTTACAATCCAATTTCTATTTCTATCATCCAAAATCTTTATTTTAGCCTCATTGGACATAAACAATGAATCAGTAACTAAACTATACATTTCAACAACATTTTCATCAAAAAAAGCTTTTGCCATTGCTTTATAATTAGTTTCAAAATCTTCTTCCTTTTTCATTTGTTTAAGAATTTCTTTTGCGGAATAAAAAGATGTTGTCACTTCTATTTGTTCTTTAATTTGTTCTTTAATTTGCTCTAAACCTAAAACCTTTTTCTTAGCTAATAAAGCTTTTTCTAAAATTTCCATATCAAATCCTTTTACCTCACAAGGCACAACTTTACTTGCCATAAACCCAATTAAACCAATTGGAGCTAAATGATCAACTGTATTTAAATCTAAATTATAATCTTTTTTTAACAATTCACGAAGTTCATTTATTTCATTTTCATTTAATTGAGAAGATAAGGAAACAGGAGAATACATTAATTCTTTAAAACTAGTAATTTCATTTGGATCAGTTAAATCAACTTCCAATGCTACTTGATTTACATTATTCAAAGCCTTAACTACTTTTTCATTTAACTTCAAATCCTCCTTACAAACCATATGAAAAGTACCTAATAAATAAGATGATTGTTTCAAACCATTTCCTGTAATCTCCCAAAGTAAAGATTTTTCCAAATTCGATTGAGAAAATAAATTTGAGCTAAAAATGAACACAATAAGAAATAAACGTTTCATAAATTATAGATTTTAAATATTTACATGTAAGTCTATCAACTACTAAAACGTTACAAAATAAAATAAGTTTTTTTCAAAACAACATAAAAGAAAATCTTCCAACATCTTATAGAAAAAACAAAAGAGCTAGAAAACGTATAAGTTTCTAGCTCTTTTGTTTTAATCTGAATATTGAGATCTCCCTCCTTGAAGATTCCTTTTTTAAATGAATTCCAAAAAAAAAGCCTGACTACAACTGTAATCAGGC
>JASLED010000056.1 GCA_030151255.1 Flavobacterium sp. | reverse complement strand
CAGTTTTAAACTGTTTGAAAAACTCATCCGGAAATAGGTCTTTTGTTTCCATAACTATGTAAATATTAAATATATAAAAAAATTCTGCTCGGTTTTAACCCAAGCAGAATTTTATACTTACACAGTTTTTGGTACAGTGTCCTTTTGCAGATGAAGGCATCTTATAAGGTGCCTTTGTTTTTTTAAAGAAGTAAAACTGTAAAGATGCTTTTACAATTTTACTTCTTTATTTTTTTAGTGAAATACTTAAAAGATAGGTTTGTTCTTTTCATTAAAGCTTATAGTGATCTGTTGTTCGAACTCATTGAAATGATGCTCTAGTAGATTATAGAGATAAGCATAGATAGTCAGTTTATCATCCGCAATGACCTGAACAATACGAGAAAGGATTTTGTGGTGTTCGGGATCTATGTAAACTGACTTTCCATGACGTGCTGTGCTTTTGACATCTTTAAAAAAGAATTCTTCATAATCTACTACTTTATATTCTTTAGTAGAGTTCTGTTCTTTTTTTACACGCTTTTGCTTCTTTGGTATCTCTTTAGTTTCTTCTTGCTCATCTCTTATACCAGGGGCATTGAGTTCAGCCTCTGTAAATCCATTAGGTCTTAGTCCATCAACCATTAGTGCCATCATTGCCTCTTCGTCAATTCTCTGTTTCTTTTTAAATTCCTCTTCCATAATTTCTAGTTCTTTTATCTGTTTATAATTCCGTTCATTTCTCTATGTTGTTAACCAATCGCAATTTTGTCTGTTTAGCTCTAACTCCAAAGTTTCAGACATTAAACTGTATAAAGGTTTTATCACAAGTCTATTTGTACGTTTAATCGTTGGGAGCTCTGTAAAGTCATAGCTACGATTTTACGCTTGTCTAACCAAAGCATTGATTGCTTTGACAAATAACTGTAAATAGAGACAAATAATAGATAAAAAGGCACTTAAGTAGCGTAATTGGCGTTAAATCATATAGTTACACAAAGTGTTTGCATTAGAAAAAACATATTGTAAATAAGTTGAAAAAGTTATCGAAAAGATAACAGCAAGTTATGTTTTGAGGCACTCGAAATTAAGATTCGAGTTTTCAAAACGACTTGCTCTTGCAGAGGGCTGGAAAACTACTCCGAAGTCGTTGTTTTTAGTTGAAATAGTAGATAGACTCAAAATATTGAGGAGTTTACGGATTCCCGTAATAAGATTAAAGAAAATCTTAATTGATTTGAATACAATATAGTAATACTTTTTTCATAGTAAGTGACTAAAGAGTGGTTTATTTACAGCCTGTTTTATTTTAATTAAAGAGAAATTTCAACCTTAATTACTCAGGTCTCAAAAATATCACAAATTGAATAAAAAAATATTAGATGAAAGTTTTGAGCTAGATATAAAAAATAAGAATTCTATAAACTTAATGCTTGAATAACGACATCTTATATTTCATTTAAATTTTACATTAGGTATATTTACATCAAACATTTTTAGTAATGGCAGTAAACAAAAACGCTTTAATTAGATACAAAACATTAGATAAATGCTTTTCAAATAGATATCGTCAATTTTATATTCAAGATTTAATCAATGAATGTTCAAATGTGCTTTCTGAATACTATGGTGAAGATTTTAGTGTTTCAAGACGACAAATTTTTGACGACATTACTTTTATGAAAAGTGACGCTGGTTATCAAGCTCCCATTGTTTCAGTTAAAGAGGGGAGAAAAGTATTTTATCGATATGATGATTTAACTTTTTCTATTCTTCATAAACCATTAACAAATGAAGAGCAAATGGCATTAGAAAATACCGTAGAACTTTTATCTCGTATTAAAGGTATACCTGGTTTAATTGCATTAGAAAGTTTACAAACAAAATTGATTGATGTAAAAAACAATCATATAGCTGATAGAAACATTATTTCATTTGAAGAAAATGAGTTTTTAGTGGGATTAGAATATTTAGTGCCTTTATATAATTACATTAAAAATGAACAAACTTTAAATATCAACTATCAAGCATTTAAATACAATGAGCAACATACATACTTAATATCTCCCTATCATCTTAAACAGTACAACAATAGATGGTTTTTATTTGGATGGAATCATGAAAGTAAATTTCTTCAGAATTTAGCACTAGATCGTATTAAATCACTTGCACTAACAACTGAAAAATATCAAGATTTATTGATCGATTTCGACGAATATTTTGAGGATATAGTTGGTGTAACCAATGATAACACCAAAGAAGTATTTGATATAAAAATACAATTGTCAGAAAGTATCATACCTTATATCAAATCGAAACCATTACATGGTTCACAAAAAATAAATCAAAATATCTTACAATTAAAGGTAAAATTGAATTATGAATTAATTAGTTTAATTTTTTCATACGCTGAAAATATGAAAGTTAGAGAACCTCAAGAATTAGTTGATATATTAAATGATAAAATGAATAAAATGCTCAATAAGTAATAGTGTACTTCAGCTGCACAGTTTATATTTATATTTGCTAAAAAAACAAAGCAACTTGTAAGCAGTAAGAAATTTAATTTATGAATTTCCTTTTGTGACCAATTCAGAAAATGCTATTTAAGGTTATTAATAATAAACACTTTATTCAGGCAATGATAACTTTTCATTAATCAATTAAATAATACCTAATTTTACGGTCTTAATAAAACAATCATGATAACAGGAGAACTTAAATCTCAAATAGATAAAATATGGAACGACTTCTGGACAGGAGGTATTTCCAACCCATTAACGGTAATCGAACAATTTACTTACCTTATTTTTCTAAAGCAGTTAGACGATAAACAAATCTTAATTGAAAAAGAAATTGCCTTATTAGGTTCTTCTGTTAAAAAGAACATCTATACCGAGGCACAAGCTTCTTTGCGTTGGAATTACTTCAAAGACAAAGATCCCGAAGTCATGTTCCAAATTTTTACGCGTCCAAATGCAGATTTAGACAACATCACCGCATTCGATTTTATGAAAACAATTGGTGCCGATGGTGGTAAATTTTCAGAATACATGAAGGGGGCAACTTTTATGATTTCAACACCTAAATTATTAGACAAAGTGGTGCAACAAATAGACAAATTGCCATTGGATAAAAAAGACACCAAAGGAGATTTGTACGAATATATGTTGGCTAAAATTGCTGAAGCAGGGACTAATGGGCAATTCCGTACGCCTCGTCACATTATTCGTATGATGGTGGAGCTGATGCAACCTACAAAAGACGATACCATTTGCGATCCTGCAATGGGTACAGCGGGTTTCTTGGTTAATGCCAGTCAGTATTTACACGATGTACATAACGATTGGTTTTTAGAGAAAGAATTCCGCTACCATTACAACACCAAAATGTTCAACGGGATCGAGATAGACCCGTCCATGATGCGTATTGCTACCATGAATTTGCAACTGCACGGTATTGATAATCCTATTGCGATAGACGGAAGTGCATTAGCAGAAAGCAACGAGATTACCAATCAATATTCGTTAATTTTAGCCAATCCACCTTTTAAAGGAGCCTTGGATTATGATGAAGTCGAAAAAAGTTTGTTGCAAACCACCAAAACCAAGAAAACCGAATTACTTTTTCTTTCCCTTATTCTGCGTATGCTAAAATTGGGAGGTCGTGCAGCAGTTATTGTACCAGATGGCGTATTGTTTGGGGGTTCTACAGCACACAAAAACATTCGTAAAGAGTTGGTAGAAAACCAACAACTACAAGGAGTTATTTCTATGCCGAGTGGTGTTTTCAAACCATATGCAGGAGTAAGTACTGCTATTTTGTTATTTACTAAAACCAATTCGGGTGGTACAGATAACGTTTGGTTTTATGATATGAAAGCCGATGGCTATAGTTTGGACGATAAACGCAATCTATTAATTTCTGAAGAGGCTTTAGCACAAATTTTCTCGGAACCAGAAAATGTTTTAGACGAAGTAACAGGTAAATCTGATATTCCTTCTATTTTATTAGATTGGAAAAAGCTTTCTACTCAAAACTCAGAACTCAAAACTCAAGATTTTGCAGATCGTACCCAACAATCGTTCTTAGTACCTAAATCCGAAATTGTTGCCAACGCTTATGACCTAAGCATCAACCGATACAAAGAAGTAGTCTACGAAGAAGTACACTACGATGTACCAAAAGACATTATCGCTGCCATAAAAGTCTTAGATGTCAAACGCCAAGCCGCTATTGTAGAACTGGAAAAACTATTGGGATAATGGAGAAAGTATTATTAACAGATATTTGCCGACCAAAACAATGGAAGACTATTTCTACTTCTCAATTATCCGATAATGGTTTTCCTGTTTTTGGTGCAAACGGTATAATTGGTTTTTATGATGAATATACACACGAAGAACCTACTTTATTAATAACTTGTCGAGGAGCTACTTGCGGAACCTTAAATATATCATTACCTAAATCATATGTAAACGGTAATGCAATGGCTCTAGATAACTTATCAAAAGATTGTGATTTAAAATTCTTATATTATTATTTATTACAAAGAGGATTTAATGATGTTATTTCAGGTTCTGCTCAACCACAGATTACAAGAGAAAACTTATCAAAAGTGAAGGTATTAAAACCTTCCCTAGAAATACAAAAACAAATTGCAGCAAAGCTAGACAAGGCACAAGAAATTATTAGTTACAACGAAGAAATCATTGCCAAATACGATGCGTTGACGCAATCGCTTTTCTTAGAAATGTTCGGCGACCCCGTAAAAAACGAAAAGGGATGGAAAAAAAAAGAGTTTGAGTATTTTGTAAGATTTGATACTAAAATGACGTCTGATTTTGAAAAATATGCTGAGTATCCTCATATTGGAATTGCAAGTATTGAAAAAGATTCTGGTAAAATATTAGATTATAAACTTGTAAAAGAGGAGGATTTGTCAAGTGGAAAATACTTGTTTGATGAGACTCATATTATTTATAGTAAGATAAGACCTAACTTAAACAAAGTTGCTTTACCAGATTTTAAAGGACTTTGTAGTGCAGATTCTTATCCTTTAAAAATTAACAAAGAGAATTCTAACAGAGTCTTTTTTGCTTATTTATTGCGTTCTGAATCTTTCTTAGATTTTATTTTGTCACATAGTACAAGAACAAATATTCCGAAAGCTAATAAAGAACAAATGAAAAAATATATTGGAATAGCACCCCCTATCTCACTTCAAAACCAATTTGCAGAACGTGTTTCGGCAATAGAAGCACAAAAACAACTGGCACAAGCATCTTTAGCCAAAAGCCAAGAACTTTTCCAAAGTTTGCTTAAGGAGAGTTTCAAGAATTAAAAAAATATACTCTATGAAAGAAAATAGTATTTTAGATAAAAAGTCATTAGCCATTATTTCAGGAAAAACAGCAAATTGGAAAGAATTAGCAAAAGATTGCGTATGTTTTTCCAACAGTTATGGTGGTAAAATAATGATTGGCATTGAAGATGATGTTGATGAGCCATATCATGCACAAAAAATACCAGAAGATTTCATAGAAAACATTCAGAAAAGAATTTCAGCATTAACTATAAATGTAGGTATTGCTCCCAAAATTATACAACATCCTAACGGAGGTGAATACATAGAGTTAAGTATTTTTAGAAACTTGCAATCTATTGCTAGCACAACAGACGGTAAGTATTATATGAGAGTTTCTGATGATTGCAAGCCTATTCTTCCCGATGAAATAGAACGATTGTTTTCAGAAAAAAACGCTTTTGTTTGGGAAGATAAAATTGTTCGTAAAATTCCATTATATGATTGTGATTTAATTAAATTAAATGCTTTTGTAAAAGATGTTCGCACTTCAGAACGTGTAAGTTCCTTTATTAAAGAAATGTCAGATGAAGAGATTGTGGATCATTATTTTCTTACAAGAGATGGTGTTTTGACTAATTTAGGTGTTTTATGGATTGGAAAGCGAAAAGATAGAGCGGTTATTCATTATCCTCCATCAATTCAATTTATTAAATATGATGCCGATGAAAATAAAATTTTTAAAAGATTATGGGATGATTATGCCTTAAATCCAAAAGAATTAATCAATGAAATTCTAACTCAAATACCTGATTGGAATGAATTTGTAGAAATTTCAGATGGTATGTTTCGGAAAAACATCTATAATTATTCTCCTGAAATTATCAGAGAATTAATAGCCAATGCCTTGGCACATAGAAATTATTCTATGAGAGGAGATATTTTTATCAATTTATATCATGATCGATTAGAAATACACAGTCCAGGTCTTTTGCCTCTAGGCGTAACTCCAGAGAATATCTTAACGAAATCTATTCAACGTAACCCATTATTATCGAAGTTGTTTTATGATTTAAAATTAATGGAAAAAGAAGGTAGTGGTTATGATAAGGTGTATGAATTATTATTAGCTAATGGAAAAAACTTACCTGAAGTAATAGAAGGTGATGATCGTGTTGTTGTAACAGTAAAAAAACAAATTGTAAATAACGAAGTTCTTCAATTGATGGACAAAGCATCAAAAACCTTTAGTTTAAGACAACGAGAATTAATTACTTTAGGAATTATTGCTCAAAATGATGGAATCTCTGCAACAGAATTATCTATAGTTTTAAATGTAAATAAACCTAATGGATTACAAACTTGGTTAGGTAGATTATTAGATTTGGAAATATTACATTCTAAAGGAAAAACAAAAGGGACTATTTATTATGTAAATCCCGAGGTTTTAAGAGACGCGGAATATATTGAAAAAACTAATCTCAAAAGAATTGAACCTCATAGATTACAAGAATTGATTTATGAAGATTTAAAAAATTATCCAAAAAGCTCTATTGGAGATATTTGTAAAAGAATTGGTGAAGAAATAAAACAAAGAACTATTAAATCTAAATTAGATGAAATGGTTGAAAAAGCTTTATTAATTAAAGAAGGAGAAAAAAGATGGACAACATATTCTATCAACAAAACATCATGAAATAAATAACAATTGTTGATAGAAATGTTGATAGAAAAGAAAATTTAGTTCTTGATTTTTCGTTTATGAAATGTTAAATTATAATTGTATTTTGGTCAAAATACTTATGAATACATGAATACTAATTTTACTTTTTTACAAACTGAGTTTCCCTCTTTATATACAGAAATGATAGAAGCAGAAAAATTTACGTTTACTGCTCCTCGTCATGCTGCTGTATTATGTCGCATTGTTTTAGAAAAATCTTTGTTTTGGTTATACAAGAACGATGAAGATTTAGAATTTCCCTACGACACCAAACTAGCGTCATTGCTTTTTAGCGATTCATTCAAGCAAATCATCAAACCTTCCATGTTTACAGAGTTAGATGTTGTACGACGTATTGGGAATGATGCCGCGCATGGTAAAAAAGTAAGAGCCTTAGAAGCCTTACAATCATTAAAAAACACCTTTCGATTTCTTTCGTGGTTAAGTAAATATTATAGTGAAACAGACCCCGAAATACCTACTTTCGACGAGCGTTTCATTCCTTATGGTGATGAAAAAGACAAATCTGCAAAACAGCTGGAAGCTTTAATTGCCGAGAACGATAAAAAACGTAAGGACGCAGAGAAAGTTTTAAAAACAAATCAGCTTTTAGCAGAAGAAAACGAAGCGCTAAAAGCAAAGTTAGAAGAGCAACTTCGTATCATTTCTGAGCGTAAACAAGAACGTGTAGAGGAATACAAAAATACAGAACCTGTTCCCGAATTAACCTCGGAGCAGGAGACTAGAAAACAACTTATCGATTTACTATTAAAAGAAGCCGGTTGGAATAACTTTCAGCAAGGTAGAGATATCGAATTTGAAGTTTCGGGTATGCCGCTTTCTACCAATCCATCAGGTAAAGGTTTTGTAGATTATGTATTATGGGATGATAATGGTAAACCTTTAGCGGTTGTAGAAGCCAAAAGTACTTTGCACGACGCAACAAAAGGAAAACATCAAGCGGTTTTATATGCAGATGCTTTAGAACTAAAATTTGGTCAGCGCCCTGTAATTTTTTACAGCAACGGCTATAAAACCTATTTATGGGATGACCGTTTTTACCCTTCAAGAGAAGTGTATGGTTTTTATACCAAAGAAGAATTGCAAGTTCTCATTCGTCGCCAATTAGAGCGTACCGACTTACGTACTTTTAAAACCAACCAACAAATTGCAGGACGCCCGTATCAATTGCAAGCCATACAACGTATAGCAGAAGAAATGGTAACGCTTACTCAAAACAAGTTAAGCGGTCGTCATCGCAAGGCTTTATTGGTAATGGCAACAGGTAGTGGTAAAACACGTACTGCAGCGGCAATGGTAGATATGTTTACCAAATGCAACTGGGCAAAACGTATTTTGTTTTTAGCCGATCGTAATGCGTTGGTAACACAAGCCAAAAATGCGTTCAAAGAACACTTACCACATCTTTCGGCAATAGATTTAACCAAAGAAAAAGAAGATGTTGAAGCTCGCGTAGTTTTTTCAACCTATCCAACAATTCTTAATAGAATAGACGATACCAAAAATAATGATCAAAAATTGTTTAGCATCGGTCATTTTGATGTGATCATTATTGATGAAGCCCACCGTTCGGTATACCAAAAATACCAAGCTATTTTCGATTATTTCGATGCAATTTTAATTGGTTTAACGGCTACACCTAAAAAGGATATTGACAAAAACACCTATCAACTTTTCGAAATTGAAGACGATAATCCCACTTTTGCTTATGAATTAGATGCCGCTGTACAAGCAGGTTATTTAGTATCACCAAAAGCATTTACGGTTCCTGTTAAATTTCCAAGAGAAGGCTTAAAATACAGCGAATTATCAGAAAAAGATAAAAATCATTTCGAAGAATTATTTGGTATTACCACAGACGAAAACGCTGAATTAGATAAAATTGAAATTCCAAAAAGCAAGATCAATAGTTTTTTATTTAATAAAAAAACAGTCGATTTAGTTTTAGAGTATTTAATGAACCACGGACTCAAAATTGAATCGGGTGATAAACTAGGTAAAACCATAATTTTCGCAAAAAGTCATAAACATGCTAAGTTTATTGAAGAGCGATTTAATAAGAATTATCCCGAATATGGTGGCTCTTTTTTACAAGTTATTGATAATTATTCAGACAAAGCTCAAGACTTATTAGAACGTTTTTGTTTTGATAAAGGAAAAGAAAAAGACCCTCAAATTGCTGTTTCCGTTGATATGATGGATACAGGAGTTGATGCACCTAGAGTTTTGAATTTGGTGTTTTTTAAAGAAGTTAAATCGTATGCTAAATATTGGCAAATGATTGGTAGAGGAACACGCTTATGTCCTAATATTTTTGGAATCGGACAAGACAAAGAATGTTTTTTGATTTTTGATATTTGTGGAAATTTCGAGTTTTTTGAAGATAAACCAGAAGGTTTTAGCTCTAAAATAACAAAACCTTTACAACAACGCCTATTTGAAGCACAGTTAGAAATTATTTTCACAATGCAAACCAATGCAAAAGCATCAGATGATGAAAAAGCTTTTGAACAAATGTATATCGATCAATTACATGCTAAAATAGAATCGTTAGATGAAGCTCGTTTTGAAGTACGTAAAAATTGGGAGTATGTAAAAAAATATAAAAATAAAGAAAACTGGTATAACCTAAATAACTCAGCAATACTCGAAATTCAAAATCATTTGTCACATTTAATTTCGTATTCAGAAGATCGGGACGAGATGGCTAAGAAATTCGATTTAATGATTTATCAGTTAGAATTAGCCATTTTAAATGGTGAAAAAAGACAGCAAAACATCATTGCTAATATTGCGAGTATTGGTAATTCTTTAAAGAAAAAAAGCAATATTCCATCTATAAAACAAAAAGAGTCTATAATAAATAATGTAACCAATGATCAATTCTGGGCAACGATTACATTAGCTCGATTAGAAAGTTTACGTGTAGAACTACGTGATTTGTTGCATTTTCTAAAAGATGAAGAAAAAGAAAAACCTATTTATTCAAATTTTGAAGATTTATTAGATGAATCAGGTGTAAAAGAGTATGATTTATTAGCGAATTATACTTCTTTGCAAAGTTATAAAGACCGTGTAGAAAACTTCATTAGAAAAAATAAAAATCATTTAGTAATTGATAAATTGTATAAAAACATACCAATTACAGGCGATGAACTAAAACTTTTAGAAGAATTTTTAAACGAAGAAAAATTTACTGTCTCTCAAATTGAAAAAGAATATAATGGTATTGCATTAGGGGTTTTTGTTCGAAAAATTTTAGGATTAGATGTTGAAGTTGCAAATCAACATTTTGCACAATTTATTCAAGAAGAAAATTTGAATGCCAATCAAATACTTTTCATACAAAAAATTATTGATTATCTTTCTAAAAATGGTGTTTTAGATAAATCTATGCTCACGCAACCTCCTTTTACAGACTTTAGTGACCAAGGTGTTATGGGCGTTTTTGAAGACACCTCTAAAATTGTCAAAATAATCCAACTTATTGATAAAGTAAATAATAACGCTCAGTTAGTTTCTTAATAAAAATCCCCTTATAGGGATTTTTTTAATTTAAGCATGTTTTAAATACTGTGCAGTTACACTGCACTTATTGATTGTAAACTTGTATCATAATTAAATAAGGCCACTATTTGTAGGTTGTATTCATCATTTCTTAAAAGCTGTCAATTATTAATTTAAAGTACCTAAATCAAGACTAAGTTGAAATTCAGATTAATAATTTGGTACTGATTAAATTGATTTTGAATATTAATCATTATTTGAGTTTTTAATAGTATAGCGACATAGTTTGGCATCATGGCGTAATATTTTAGTAAAAATCATTTATAACATTTATAAAAACTATATGACAAAGAATTATTCTTTTTTAGTAGACCGAGTTAAATCAAGGTCAAATCCAGAAAATCTATCTTACACAAAATTGTTTGGTGAAGATTTTAACAGAGATTATTTAAATGTATCTGGGAACAAAATCTTAGAGTACATAAAACTATCAATGCAAGGTGTAGGTAAAGAATACACTGATAAAAGTTTTCAAGCTGGTGATGCGGTCAAAACTCATTTATCATCCGTACTATCGTCAGTTAATTATGAGTATCAAGGATCAGTAATGACCAACACGCATATTAAAGGAAACAGTGATATCGATTTATTAGTGATATCTAACAGATCGTATTTTTTTGATTATGATATTAAACCAAAATACGAGGAAGCAATTAGGTATTTTAATTTAAATGAAAGTCAAAAACAACGAGTTAATGAACATTTAAATGCAACTTCCTATTCAGGTGATACATTACAAGATTTACGAAATAATCGTATCAATTCTGAGACTAAATTAGAATCTGTTTATACAATCTTTAATAATGAAAAACCAAAATGTATTCAGATAACAAACCAAAATGTACATCGAGATGTAGATATTGTATTTGCTTCTTGGCATAAAACGTTTGAAGGTCTTAAAGAAGCAAACAATAAAAAGAATAAGATTAAAATCTATGATTACCATCAGCATGAATTAGGTAGAGTCGAATCTCCTTTTATTAGTATTGATTTAATTAATACCAAAGACGCTTATGTAAATGGGAGATTAAAGAAAATGATTCGTTTCATTAAAACGATTAAAGCCGATAGCGAAGTTGATATCAATCTATCAAGCTTTGATATCAATGCTATTTGTTTCAATATCCCTATTGATAAATATCAAGATAAAATCTATTTCGAGTTAGTAAAAGTCATCTACGATGAATTCTGCAAAATAATTACTGATGAAAATTACAGAAATTCTATTAAGTCTGTTGATGGTAGTGAATTTATATTTTACGGCAAGGAAGATAAACTACTAAGGATAAGCCAAATTGTATCAGAAATTAATGATTTAAGAAAAGAGTTAGAAAAAAACACATTAATAACTAGAATTTATAGCTAATATGAAACCAAGAATATTTATAGGAAGTTCGTCAGAAGGATTAAAAATTGCTGAATACATTAAACATAGATTGTCGAAAGAAGAATTCGATGTTTTTATTTGGACAGATGATATTTTTAAAGCCAATAATAGTGTTTTAGAAACTTTGCTTAAAGAAGCTAGTTTATTTGATTTTGGCTTAATGATAGCCACAAAAGATGATTATACTACGAAGAAGGATATCGAATTCCAAACTCCTAGAGATAATGTTGTTTTCGAATTTGGTTTATTTCTTGGAAGATTAGGTGTTAATAGAGCTTTCGTATTACAAGAAAAAGGTTCTGAATTGCCATCGGATTTGTATGGTATAACTGTTCCTAGGTTTGATTTGACAGATAATTTTGAAAATAACTACACGCTAAACAAAGAAATAGATAAAATTATAAATTCTATCAAAGAAAAGATTCATTTAGGCGAATTAGGACTTCTACCATCTACTGTTTTAGCAATCGGATATTTTGAGAATTTAGTAAATATTATCTGCGAATCACTAAATATGTTACCTAAATTGGAAGTTAGTGGTAAAGAATATAAAAAATTTAAATTCACTATTGTCATTCCTAAAGATTTAGATGCTAATATCAAAAAGAGAGCTAAAATTTATTTTAAACAAAAAAGTCTAATTGAAATTGAAATACCTACATCGTCAAGAAATTATCCAATACATATTCAATTTGATGAAAATTCTACAGACGATATTTTGCATTTATATGATATGCCTACAACTATAGGAGGTATAGATAAAGCTATTGAAATGTTTATGAGAAAAGGTCATATTGGAAAGACTGATCAACAAAAGTTATTAGAAGAAAGAGAGTTGAGAAATTTTAAAACAACCCTAGAAAATTTAATCGCTAACGATGCATTCGCAAAAGAAATGGTAGAAGTAATTATAGAAGAATAAATCTTATTAATCGTATTACTTTTGTATTAAATGGGATAAAACTTACGTAATCTGTTAAGAAAACTATTGATTTGCAGATGCTAAACAAGTTATTCAATGCAGAGTTTTAGAGTAAACTACAATGAAATTTCAGAAGTAATAGTAATATAAATTCTATATTTGCTTTATAATTAAATGATTCTAATCATAGTTTGAAACTTTCGTAATAAGGTGCTCACAACAATTAAAAAAAACTATAAAGCATACAGAGTAAAAGGGGTAAATCATCTTTATCTGTAAGAAAATTAAAATATTTTAAACAATATAAAACCTACACCTTAATTTTAGGTGTAGGTTTTTCTATTTAATATCATTCTTAAAACAATTCCTGAAAACGTTCGACATCTTCAAGAAAATTGTTCGATATTTGTCCCTTTGGGAGTACTAAACGGGAGAATTGAATTTTTTGTTCATTTCTTCCGTTTTTATTTTCAGCTATTTCATTATTTATCAATAAGATAAACCAAATTGAGTTCAAAAATTAAGGACTACTCAAAAAGTTTAGAGAATAAAGGATTTATCTCTAACTCCTCTATACATCATTCTAAAGTACTTAATTTTAGCATTAAATGATTCCGCAGAAGCAGTTTAATATATCTACGTAATGTTGCATAAATATTCTGATAACCGTACTAAACTATTTCGAATTTGTATTCTCCACTTAATTAAACCAATAGGTAAGTTTATTTATCGCTAATTCTTTAGGGATATATAAATTGTATATTGCTCTTAATTTGTTAGTTAAGATATAAGCTTGCTCAACTTCTAAATATAATTCAAATAATAGTTTAGCTCTTTATTGTTGATCTGCTGTCCAATTATTAGAGCTTTTGTATAATAAATGTCTAGATCAGACTAATAATTGTTTTTTTTGCATCTCCATTGATCAATATCTCAGGATGATACGTTTTGTTATTGGATTTAACTTATAGTATGGACGTATTTTCATTGTCCATTTCAATCCAACGATGTTTTATTCTAAGCTTCGCTAGCAAGCTTTTGTACGTGAAAACGATCGATAACTTGCATAGCCTTTACAAAACATTTTTTTTGATATCTGTTTCATTGATCCTGCCATATCTAAAGTAATTTCTTTTACTTTGTTCCTAAAGGATTTAGGTAGTTTTGACAAATGTTCTACAACCGTTTCAGATTCTGTTCCTTTTACAATAGCAACAATAGTGTTTTTCTTGTCTTTACCAGCTTTAGAAGTAAGTATGATAATAACTCTCCTTTAGACAAGCAGACTTCATCTATAGATAGCTTTTCGGCTATATTTTTCGGATATAAGAGCCAATCTTTTGCGCGCTCACACTGACTCCAAGTCTTGAAATCGCTGATTTTATTTTTGTATTGACGTTGAAATTTCTTACCATCATCACCTACAGCTTTATAACTAAGCATTTTAGTATAGGCTAATTTTTTTAAGAACGACGAAAACTCTTGAATCATTTGTATTCCTTCAACAATTACATTCCAGTCTCGTGCAATGATTTCTCCTGTTTGCTTATCTGCCCAACGACGACGCTGAATGTGTAGTTTTACTGATTTTACTCGCACAGAAAAATCTTCAATGATAGCCATAAGATAGAATCCTTTTAAAATTAGTTGTCGATCAGCAAGTTGATTACCACAATCGTTCTTTTCTTCGAAATAGATATCTAAACAACTATTTAATTCTTCAACTTTTGTAATATTAAAATGCTCTACCAAGTACTCAGGTAGGGTTAGTAATATAGGACTATTCACTTAAAACCAATCATTAACACTACTAGTAATTGTGCAAATGTAGTGCAAATAATAAAACAAAAAAACTCAAACAACTGACATAGAGTTATTTGAGTTTTTAAAATGTGATCCAATCAGGATTCGAACCTGAGACCTACTGCTTAGAAGGCAGTTGCTCTATCCAGCTGAGCTATTGGACCCTACACTAAATGTAGCGGTCGGGGTGGCAGGATTCGAACCTGCGACCTCCTGGTCCCAAACCAGGCGCGATGACCGGGCTACGCTACACCCCGAAAATTCAATGCGGAGAGACAGGGACTCGAACCCTGGCGACCGTTACCAGTCGACAGATTAGCAATCTGCTCCGTTACCACTCCGGCACCTCTCCGTTGCTCAAGAGAATTACTTCCCTATTGCGGATGCAAAAGTAGCACGACTTTTCGTTCTATCCAAACATTTATAAAACATTTTTTCAAAAAAAATCAAACTAAAATTCAAATCCACTATCAATCAAATAGATAGAATAATATAAAAAATATTTTTTTTCTTGAAAAGATAAAATATTTCCTAAAAACCCTGTAAAATCGTCATTAAATTTCTCATTGAAACTAAATACTAATCTTGTTTTAGCTAGAATACAACTACAATTAATTGTTCTGGTATTTACTATAAAACAATTTAAAATGTATATTTGTCCATCTTATAAAAAAATCACGAAACTAAAATTAAAAACTATAGAGATATGAGTAAAAAAGTAGTTATCGTTTCTGCTGCAAGAACGCCAATTGGTAGTTTTCTTGGTGCATTATCGACAGTTCCGGCAACTAAATTAGGTGCAACTGCTATTAAAGGAGCATTAGATAAAATTAATCTAGATGCAAATTTAGTAGACGAAGTATTAATGGGCAACGTAGTTCAGGCTGGTGTTGGACAGGCTCCTGCTCGTCAGGCTGCAATTTATGCTGGTTTACCAAATACTGTTGCTTGTACTACTGTAAACAAAGTTTGTGCTTCTGGAATGAAAGCAATTATGCAAGGTGCTCAGGCTATTATGGCTGGAGATGCTGATGTAGTTGTTGCTGGTGGAATGGAAAACATGAGCTTAATACCTCATTATGTACACATGAGAAACGGTCAAAAATTTGGACCAACAACTCTAGTTGACGGTTTGCAAAACGACGGTTTAGTAGATGCTTATGACAAACAAGCTATGGGTGTTGCTGCTGACTTATGTGCAAAAGAGTACAATATTACTAGAGAAGAACAAGATGCTTTTGCAATGCAATCGTATGAGCGTTCTACAAAAGCTTGGGATGAAGGTAAATTTAACATGGAAATTGTTCCTGTAGAAGTACCTCAACGCAAAGGTGAGCCTATTATTGTTGCTAAAGATGAAGAATACACAAACGTTAGATTAGATAAAATTGCTAGTTTAAATCCTGCTTTCACAAAAGAAGGTACAGTAACTGCAGCTAATGCTTCTACAATTAATGACGGTGCTGCGGCAGTTATTTTAATGAGCGAAGAAAAAGCAAATGATTTAGGTTTAAAACCTTTAGCTTATATTAAAAGTTATGCAGATGCTGCACAAGAGCCAGTTTGGTTTACAACTGCACCTGCAAAAGCATTGCCTATTGCATTGAAAAAAGCAAACTTAGAATTGGCTGATGTTGATTTCTTCGAATTTAACGAAGCTTTCTCTGTAGTTGGATTAGCAAACGCTAAAATTTTAAATCTAGACGCAAATAAAGTAAACGTAAACGGAGGTGCAGTATCTTTAGGTCATCCTCTTGGATGTTCTGGAGCGCGTATTGTTGTTACTTTACTAAGTGTTTTAGAACAAAACAATGCTAAAATTGGTGCAGCTGCTATCTGTAATGGTGGCGGTGGTGCTTCTGCTATTGTACTTGAAAGAGCATAATTACATCTCTTACAAATTTTAATAAAAGATGAGTTTGATATATTCAAACTCATCTTTATTTTTGTGCTATCAAAAAAATCACCTTCTCTATGATGTTTGCTTACTGTAATCTTTCTATTGTTCCTTTGCGTGCAGAACCAAGCGATAAAAGCGAACTTGTTTCTCAATTACTTTTTGGCGAACATTTTACAATTTTAGAACAAACCGAAAAATGGTCTAAAATAGAATTAGCATTCGATAAATACCAAGGTTGGATAGACAATAAACAATATCAAATCATCTCAAGCGAAGAATTTAACAACTTAGATCAAATTGCCCCTATTTATGCTGGCGATATGGTAGAATTTCTACATTCAGCTGACGATGAATTAATGTCTATTCCGTTAGGTAGTACCTTAAATGTATTGAAAAAACCTTCTACAAATCCACACAAATTTACCTTTGAGGGAAGATATATTACAGGAATATTTTCAAAAAATCAATTCATTAAAACTGCATTTATGTATTTAAATGCGCCATATTTATGGGGAGGAAAAACTCCATTTGGCATTGATTGTTCTGGATTTACACAAATGGTTTATCGCATCAACGGACACCAAATTCCGCGCGATGCTTCTCAGCAAGCAACCATTGGCGAAGCCCTTAGTTTTATTGAAGAAAGTGAACCAGGTGATTTAGCTTTTTTTGACAATGCAGAAGGAAATATTATTCACGTAGGAATTATAATGGACAACAACTACATTATACACGCACACGGAAAAGTTAGAATTGACAGATTGGATCATTTAGGAATCTATAACGTAGATTCTGGCAGGCATACACATAAACTAAGAGTAATCAAGAAGATACTGTAATTTTATAAAATTTCATATCCTGTTTTTTGAATTTCTTACACAAGCATAAAAAACGTATCTTTGCACAAATAAGATATTTTTATGCATACTTTCGAGCAATTTAATCTCCCAAAAGCCTTACAAAAGGCATTAGATTTACTGCAAATAACCACACCTACTCCTATTCAGGAAAAATCTTTTCCTGTTATTCTATCAGGCAGAGATATGATGGGAATTGCACAAACAGGTACCGGAAAAACTTATGCTTATTTACTACCTATTTTAAAGCAATGGAAATTTGCTACCATAGATACACCAAGAGTTGTTATCATTGTTCCTACAAGAGAACTTGTGGTACAAGTAGTGGAAGAAGTAAACAAGTTAACTCAATTTATGTCTATTCGTACCTTGGGTATATACGGAGGCACAAACATCAATACACAAAGAAAAGCGGTATATGAAGGTGTAGATATTGCTGTAGGTACGCCAGGTAGAATGATGGATCTTGCTTTGGATGGAGTATTGCGTTTTGACAATCTACAGAAATTAGTAATCGATGAATTTGATGAAATTTTAAATCTTGGATTTAGAACTCAACTTACTTCTATTCTATCTATGATGAAAAATAAGAAGCAAAACATCTTATTTTCTGCAACCATGACAGAAGAAGTTGACGAAGTATTAGATGATTATTTTGATTTTCCTGAAGAGGTTTCATTAGCAGCATCAGGAACACCGTTAGAAAATATCGATCAACAATTATATAAAGTTCCAAACTTTTATACAAAAATGAACTTGTTAATGCATTTATTAAAGGATAAAGAAACCTTTAATAGAGTGCTAATTTTCATTAACAGTAAACGTTTGGCAGATGTTGTAATGGAAATGTTGGAAGAAGCTTATCCAGAAGAATTCACCGTAATTCACTCCAACAAATCGCAAAACTTCCGTTTGCGTTCTATGGCAGAGTTTCAAGCCAATGAATTAAGAGGATTATTAACAACGGACATCATGTCTCGTGGATTGGATATTTCAGACATTAGCCATGTAATTAATTTACAATTTACTGATTCGCCAGAACAATATATCCACAGAATTGGACGTACTGGACGTGCAGATAAAAATGGTATTGCAATATCATTTGTAGACCCGAAAGAAGAAGATATGCTTTTAGAAGCAGAAACTTTGATGAACAAAGAGCTTCGTTTAGTAGAAATTCCGCAAGAAGTAGAAATTTCTGACAAATTAATGGAATTTGAGAAATCTAAATTAAAAGCAAAACAATTAGTAAAAGCTAAGAAACCTATTGAAAAAGGAGCTGCTTTTCATGCTAAGAAAGATAAAAATCAGAAAGTTAATTTAGGAGGTCCAGGAAAAAGAAAACCTAGAAAAACAAAACCACGAAATAGAGCCGTTGAAGCAAAACGTGCTAATAAACGAAAATCAAATAACGATAACGATTAAATAAAAAAAGGGTTAGTTTTAAAAACTAACCCTTTTTTTATTTTAATGCGATATATTTTGAACATCTTCTGGCTTGTGTTTATATTTAAAAATAATAGCAAAAAATATTGTTACTATTAAAGAATACAAGGCAAATATAAGCCAAGAATGTCTCCATCCTTCCAATTGTGCCATTACATCTATTTGATCGTACACATAGCTGTTTACAACGTATTGAGCCAAGAACATCCCAATTGTTGCACCAAATCCGTTTGTCATCATCATAAAAACCCCCTGTGCTGACGAACGAATATCTTCGCTTGTTTCATTATCCACATACAAAGAACCTGATACATTAAAGAAATCAAATGCAATTCCGTAAACAATCATTGATAATATAAACATCCACACACCATTACCTGGATCTCCAATTCCGAATAATCCAAAACGAAGTACCCACGCAATCATAGACATTAACATAACAATTTTAATACCGAAGCGCTTTAAGAAAAATGGAATTAATAAAATACAAAGTGTTTCTGAAATTTGAGACAACGAAATTAAAGCATTTGCATTATTAGCTCCCCAAGTATCAGCATACATTGGAATATTTTTAAACCCTGTTATAAATGGATTTGCATATCCGTTTGTAATTTGAAGAGAAACACCCAATAACATTGAAAAAATAAAGAATATTGCCATTTTTCTTTGCTTAAACAAAGCAAAAGCTTTTAAACCGAAAGCATCTGTTAATGTTCTTTTCTCTGAACTTTTATTGATTGGGCAATTAGGCAATACTAAACTATAGAAAAACAATACAACTCCCAAAAATCCAGATACATAAAACTGATAATAATTAGATTGAAAGCTAACAAAATCTGGATCCGTAGCAAAATTAAATCCAAACGATCCATTCTTAAATCCAGCAAAATTTACAAAAAGCATTGCGAAAATAAAACCTACTGTTCCGAAAGTTCGAATAGGTGGAAATGATTTAATAACATCTAAACCATTTTGTTTTAAAATAGTATATGCCGTTGAATTAGACAAGGCAATAGTTGGCATAAAAAACGCCACACTAATTGTATATAAGGAAAAAATAGTTGTAAAATCAACAGCATCCCCTGCCATAAATCCGTAATATCCAGTAGCAAACATAAATAAAGCTGCTAATAGATGATTAATACCTAAAAGGCGCTGTACTGGCACCCAACGATCGGCTACAATTCCCATTATTGCAGGCATAAAAATCGATACAATTCCTTGCATAGCATAGAACGAACCAATTTTAGGTCCTAACCCTACCGAGCCAAGATAATTTCCCATAGACGTTAAATAAGCTCCCCAAACTGCAAATTCTAGGAAACTCATAAACGTTAATTTCATTTTGATATTCATAAGTGTAAGTGCGATTAAAAAATATGTGCTAAATTATTTTTAATTTTTAATTTTTTCGTTTGCTAAGCTTAAAATACTATCGAATTGTTGCTCTTTAGATAAATTTGAATTATCTATTTCTATTGCATCTACTGCTTTAACTAAAGGAGAATCTGCTCTAGAGGTATCTATCTCATCTCGTTGTACTACATTTTGATATACCTCATCAAATGTAATATCTTGATTTTTTTCTTTTAACTCCTGATATCTTCTTTCTGCACGAATCATTGGAGAAGCAGTCATAAAAATTTTTAATTCAGCATCAGGAAAAACTACGGTTCCAATATCTCTTCCATCCATTACAACGCCTTTCGACTTTCCGAATAATTTTTGCTGTTCTACCAATTTTTTTCTTACTTCAGAAATTTCTGCAATTTGACTTACATATTTCGATACTTCCAAAGTTCGGATTAATTCTTCAACATTTTCATCATTCAAGAAAATATCTGCATATCCTTTTGAAACATTGTACTCAAAATGTAAGTTTACCAGTTCCAACACTTCTATTAATCCGTTTTTATTAAAAGAAGTTGCCGTAATGTAGCCTTTTCGCATAGCATATAAAGTAATGGCACGATACATTGCTCCTGTATCAATATAAATGTACCCTAAGGTTTTTGCTAAGGCTTTTGCTAAAGTACTTTTTCCTGTAGAAGAAAAACCATCAATAGCTATAGTTATCTTTTTCAAAATTGAAAATTTATAATTAATTCATATTTATTACAACACCAAACATACTTGTATTGGCTGCTGTGGTTTGGCGTGCATAAGAATAATCAAATCTAAATCGATTTGTTTTAAATCCTACTCCAAATGTTAGACCAGCAAAATGCCTTTGATCTATAATTTTTAATTCTTCTCCTTTTCGGAAATTATATCCTAAACGAGCTGATATTTTTTTTTCGGGAAAAAATTCTAATCCCAAAATAAGATGGCGAAGTGCATTGTTAAAAAAACTAACCTTCTGCTCTATTTTATTTCCATCAATCGATGTTTGCCCTCTGTTTGGATTTACAGGAGACAAGTTCCATTGTTGCAAATTATCAATTGTAACATACCATTGCAAAGGTACATTTTCTAATTGTTTCGAAATTGAAATTGCCACATCTATTGGCAATTTTTCTCGTATATCATTATAAGTTTTTAATTGAGCGCCCATATTTCTGGCAGAAAGTGCAATATTCCATCCCTCAACTTCATCTTTATACAGAAATCCTAAATCGATTGCTGCTCCAATTGAATTATACATTTCCATTTTTGAAAATATAAATTTCACATTTGCTCCAACATACCAATTAGATTGTTCAATTTGATAAGAAGATCCAACAACTAAGGCTACTTCACTTCCGGTAAAACTTCCAGTAGAATTTCCAAATATATCATATCCGTCTAAATCGCCATAATTGATATAATTTGCGCCAATGAAAATATTTTTTTTAGAACGAAATGTTTTCGAATATCCAATAGAGCCATAATTAGCTACTCCGTAAACTTTACTGAAATTTACAGCCAATTGATTGTCCATTGATGGATTTGTAAGTACCGGATTCCAAAAAGATTGAGATACTTGCCTTTGATTAATAAGATTTTTACCTCCTAAAGAAGCTTGTAAAGGCGCAGTTGGCAGGTTTAGAAAATGATATGTATAATCGCTACCTACTTGAGCATATATTTTTGTTGTCAGTAGACTAAATATGATTATACTAATAAACCATTTTACTGCCGTCATGTTTTATATAAATTAAAATGCTAATATATTACATTTTTCAAAAAACAGACACAAAAAAAGAGTACAGTGCATTTGCACTGTACTCTAAATATTTATTTACTATAGTTTACTTTTTTTCAACTATCAGTTTTTTTGCATTTTTTACTTTATCTTCTAATAAAGCTATTTTTAAAACTTCTTCCATTTTATCTACATAATGAAAAGTAAGTCCTTTGATGTATTCTTCTTTTATTTCTTCTACATCTTTTCTGTTGTCTTTACAAAGAATAATTTCTTTGATATTTGCTCTTTTTGCAGCAAGAATTTTTTCTTTAATTCCACCAACAGGCAATACTTTACCTCGTAAAGTAATTTCGCCAGTCATTGCTAAATTCTTTTTTACTTTACGTTGTGTAAATGTAGAAACCATAGATGTTAGCATTGTAATACCTGCGCTTGGTCCGTCTTTTGGTGTTGCTCCTTCTGGAACGTGAATATGTATTTTATATTGCTCAAAAATATCGTAATCAATCCCTAATTCGTCTGCGTGTGCTTTAATATATTCTAAAGCAATTGTTGCTGATTCTTTCATTACAGTACCTAAATTTCCTGTAATACTCAATCCTCCTTTTCCTTTAGAAATAATGGATTCGATATAAAGAATATCTCCACCAACGCTTGTCCAAGCCAAACCTGTTACAACTCCTGCTACATCATTGCTTTCGTACTTATCAGTTTCGAATCTTGGTATACCTAAAATCGTACGAATATCTTCTTCTGTCATTTTAGGATTAAATTCTTCTTCTAAAACAATATTTTTTGCAATGCCACGAGCAATATTTGCTAATTGTTTATTTAAGCCCCTAACACCAGATTCGCGTGTATAATGCGTAACAATGTATTCCATTTGTTTTTTGCCTATAACGATATCTTTATTTTCAATACCATGCTCTTTTAGCTGTTTTGGCAATAAATGTTGTTTACCAATTTCTACTTTCTCCTCAATGGTATAACCTGTCATTTCTATAATTTCCATACGATCTCTAAGAGCCGGCTGAATTGTAGATAAGCTGTTAGATGTTGCAATAAACATCACTTTAGACAAATCATATCCCATTTCTAAGAAATTATCATAGAAATCATTGTTTTGTTCAGGATCTAAAACTTCCAATAAAGCAGAAGATGGATCTCCATTATGACTTGATGATAATTTATCTATTTCATCCAATAAAAAAATTGGGTTTGATGTACCAGCTTTCTTCAAACTTTGAATAATACGTCCTGGCATAGCACCAATATACGTTTTTCGGTGTCCTCTAATTTCTGCTTCATCACGTAATCCGCCTAATGAAATACGAACATATTCTCTACCTAAAGCTTTTGCGATAGATTTACCTATTGATGTTTTTCCGACACCTGGAGGACCGTATAAACATAAAATTGGCGATTTCATATCGTTCTTTAACTTTAGAACAGCCATTTGTTCTAAAACACGTTTTTTAACGTCTTCTATACCGTAATGATCTTTATCTAAAATTCTTTGCGAACGTTTAAGATCAAATTTATCCTGCGAATATTTATTCCAAGGTAAATCCAACATTAATTCAAGATAATTTCTCTGAATTCCAAATTCTGCTACTTGCGGATTCATGCGTTGCCATTTCGTTAACTCTTTCTCGAAACGATCTTTTACCTCAGCACTCCACTTTTTCTTAGTAGCTTTTTGTCGCATTTCTTCAAACTCTTCTTCATTAGAAAACCCACCCAATTCCTCTTGGATTGTTTTCATTTGTTGATGAAGAAAATACTCTTTTTGTTGCTGATCTAAATCAACTCTAACTTTTGCTTGAATTGTATTTTTTAAATGCAATTTTTGCAATTCTAAGTTCATCATTCGCAACGTATCAAATGCTCTTTCTTTTAAATCATTTATCATTAAAAGTTTTTGCTTATCGATAACAGGAAGCGTTAAATTTGAAGATACAAAATTGATTAAAAACGAATTACTTTCAATATTCTTGATAGCAAAAGAAGCTTCTGTAGGAATATTTGGATTTTCTTTAATTAACTCTATCGAAATTTCTTTGATTGAATCAACTAACGTAAGAAATTCTTCGTCATCTTCTGTTGGTTTAATTTCAGTAAATTCTTTTACAGAAGCTGTTAAATAAGGTTCTTCCGTAATGATATCTACTATTTCAAATCTTTTCTTTCCTTGTATAATTGCTGTAATATTACCATCAGGTAATTTTAGTACCTTAATAATACGAGCCACAGTTCCTTGATGATATATATCCTTTAGAACTGGATCTTCAATACTTTCATCTATCTGAGCAACTACTCCGATATTTTTTCCTGCTTTGTGAGCTGCTTCTATTAACTTAATAGATTTATCTCTACCTGCCGTAATAGGAATTACAACTCCTGGAAAAAGTACCATATTTCGCAATGGCAAAATAGGTAATTCTATAGGAAGCTCTTCACTATTCATTTCCTCCTCATCCTCTTGACTTAACAAAGGAATAAACTCAGAATCTCCATCAAAGAAATCGTCTAACATTAGATTATCAAGTGTTATTATTTTTTGGTTTGCCATATCAGTTTATTGTGTCATTTTGTCAGTGTTGTAGATAAAAACACTAATCTCATTATTAGCATACATCTATATATCAACACCTTAATTTAGATTTACTCTTTCTATTTATGATATAAGACAATCTTTATGCCACAAAAAAACCTCGTCAAAAACGAGGTTTCCTGTCAGTATATTGTTATTAAATTGGAATCGGTCCACCGCCGCCGCCTGGTAAAGTTGGTTTAGACGGTTCCTTCATCGTTACAGGAGTTTTAAAATCTCCTTCTTGAATTTCGATAATTTTACCATCTTTGTTTTTCACTTTATAATAAAAAACTCCTGAAAACATCTTTACATTTGCTACAGGTGTATTATCTATTGCAGTAATTTCTAAATAACTTCCATGTAACGAAGCATCTTCCACATCAGATTTATAGATAATTCCTTCAGTTGACGAATAAGTTACATCTAAATTATTATACTCATATCTTCCAACTCCAGCATCTTTAGGGAAACTAAAAGTAAGATATCTCTTTCTCATATATTTACTTTCTGCCTGTATAACAATTTGTCCATTACTAATATCTCCAGCTGAATTTGATTTTCCTTCAAAATCTTTTACCTCAGTTCCATCTATATATGCATAAAAAAATGTTCCTGATGCGTCTTTCGCCACTCTAGTATATTGTATATTTTTAAATTCCCCATCTACTTTTAACGGAAAATTCATCAATGAATTTAATGGACTTGCTAATAAACGAGTATTAAAATTTCCGCTAATTAATTTATTTTGTTTATCAATTTTTGTGATTTTTATAAAACCATTATTTCTTTTAGGATCGTTCATATCCTGTGATATAAAAAATTCATCGGATCCAGAAGGAAAGTAATACATTGGATTTACATTTGTTGGAAAAGTACCCTCTTGAAATCTCATCAACTCAAACCCTAAAAGACCACTATCAGGTAATCCTTCTACTTTTAATTCAAAAGTACCATCAGACTTTAAATATGCTTCAATATTTTCTGTTTTAACAAAAGTTGTATCTAACATATTAACTTTAAAATATGCATTTCCAGGAAGATTTGGATCATCAATTGAATCATCTTTCGAATCACATCCTGTAAATGAAGCACCTACAAGTGCCATAATTCCCAATCCTAATAGTATTGAATAAAATCTTTTCATAATTCTATAACTTGTTACAAGTCCAAATATATATATTTTAATATATTTTTAAATATATTTTAACAAAAATATGTTATCTATTTATTTTTTTAGTTTTAACTCTCTTAACTCTAAGTAAAAGAAAGAAACCTAATACGAAAAAAACAACCAAAAACAATATAGCATTCTGCATTTTTCCAGTAATATCACTCACTAAACCATAAACTAACATACCTACAACAATTCCGATTTTTTCTGTTACATCATAGAAGCTAAAAAATGATGTAGTATCGGTTGTTTCTGGTAATATTTTAGAATAAGTAGAACGAGACAAAGACTGTATTCCTCCCATTACCAATCCAACGGCTGATGCCGCAATGTAAAACTCATTTGGAGTAATAATTGTATACGCATACACACAAATTATTACCCATAAAAAGTTTAAAATACACAGAGTGTAAATATTACCTATTTTTTTTGATAGCGCTGATGTTGCATAAGCTCCTACTATTGCTATAATTTGAATTAGCATTATACTCATTATTAACCCGCTACTACGCTGACTATCGTCTTTCCACGCAATTTCTTTTTCGCCAAAAAATGCCGCTATAATCATAACTGTTTGTACAGCCATGCTATAAACAAAAAAAGCAATTAAATATCTTTTTAAAACTGTGTTTTCTTTTACTTGAAAATATACTTTTTTCAGTTCTTTAAATCCTTTAAAAACAACCGATTTATTTAACGTATTTCCTTTTTCTAAATTTGGCAATCGCATAAAAGTAATTTGACTAAAAGCAAGCCACCAAATTCCGACCAAAACGAATGAAAAACGCATTGCTTCCAATTCGTTTTCAAAACCAATTGCTTTGGCATTCACAATCATTCCTAAATTAATCAACAACAACAATACACTTCCTATATAACCTAAAGCATATCCTTTTGCGCTAATATGGTCTTGTTGAGCTTCAAACGCAATGTCTGGCAAATAAGAATTATAGAAAACTAAACTTCCCCAAAAACCAATTAATCCAAGCATATAAATCAATAAACTAAGAACAAAATGATCTAAACTAAAAAAATACAAAAGCATACAAGATACTGCGCCAATTGTACAAAACAGTTTCATAAAAAACTTTTTATTCCCAAGATAATCTGCAATTCCTGACAACAATGGCGAAATAAATGCAATAATTATAAAGCTTATGGCAGTAATATAGCTAACAATACTTTCGCTGTTAATTTCAACACCAAAAAAAGAATATCCATTTAATTCTCTTAAACGAAATAACATTCCGTAGTACAATGGAAAAATAGATGATGATATGACTAAAGCATAAACTGAATTTGCCCAATCATAAAATGCCCATGCATTTAATACTTTTTTATTTCCTTTAAAGTTTTGATCAATCATAAAATATATTTTAAAAAAATAGCTACCTTTTATAATTTGGTAGCTGTTTTTATACTGTTGATTATTTATAAATCACTCCAAACTTAGCTGCTTCTGCTTTAGCTTCTGGAATTAATTTTTTCAAATTTGCTATTCTTTGTTCATTTGATGGGTGTGTACTCATAAATGTTGCTACACCGCCTCCGCCGCTATTTGCAGCCATTCGTTCCCAAAATGTAACTGCTTCTTCTGGATTATATCCTGCAATTGCCATTAAAGTAAGTCCTATTTTATCAGCTTCAGTTTCATTACTTCTACTAAAAGGCAACATAACACCGTATTCTGTACCTAATCCGTAAACCATTGCTATTGCTTGTTTTGTTCCTTCATTTTTATTTGCTGTTGCAGCATTTACCCCTGCTCCAACTGCTTGCTGAATCATAGCATTACTCATACGCTGTTGCCCATGATTTGCTAAAGCATGTGAAACTTCGTGTCCCATAACTGTTGCAATACCTGCATCTGTTTTACATATCGGTAAAATACCTGTATAAAAAACAATTTTACCACCTGGCATACACCAAGCATTAACGTCTTTACTGTCAATTAAATTATATTCCCATTTATAATTTGCTAAATATTCTGAATGACCATTTGCTTTTAGCCATTTTTCGGCAGCAATTCTAATTTTATTTCCAACATCTTCAATTCGCTTAGCATCTGCCGTTCCTTTTATTACTTTATTCTCCTTCAAAAAATCGCCATATTGTTGAAAAGAAGAAGGAAATAAAGCATCGTCAGAAACCAATGCTAAAGTACTTTTTCCGCTAAACGGATTGGTTTTACAACCTGCTAATAACATTAAACTTGCAACCGCAAAAACTATTTTTTTCATAACTTATACTTTGCGCCAAAAATATAACATATCTATTTAGTTCTGAAATTTTTTATTGACTTGATAAATTCAGTTTTATAAAAAAATTTATTTCAAAAAACATACTTTACTTAACAAAAACATTGCATTACTTATTTCAAAACTCCATGCAATATTTTGTACTTTTACATCAAATGATTAAAAGTAATGTCAAATAAAGCAAAACATTCATTAGAAATACCAAAAACCATTATTTGGACAGGAAAGTTTTTACAATTCTTTTCCATTTCTTTAGCAAGTAAATTTGCTCAAAACTTATTTATTACACCTATAAAATTTCACACTCCTAAACGCGAAAAGGAGATGTTTGCCAAAAGTAAAAGAAGAAAAATTTTTATCAATAAAATTAAAAAAGATGTTACCGTTTACGAATACGGTATAAATAAAAAAGCAAATAAAAAAGCATTGCTAATTCACGGTTGGAACGGTAGAGGCACGCAACTAATTACTATTGCCAATATGCTTATTAAATTAGATTATGATATTGTAAGTTTTGATGCTCCCGGACATGGATTATCTCCAAAAACAAAAACAAATCTGACCGAATTTATTGCTTCCACACACGAAATTGAAAAACAATTTGGTCCGTTTGATTTAATTGTCGGGCATTCATTAGGCGGCATGACAACAATAAACGCCTTAAAAGAAGGATTAAAAACAAACAAAGCTATAATTATAGGAAGTGGCGATGTGGTACAAGATGTAATTGATGATTTTGTACAACAATTAGAACTAAATCCAAAAATAGCCACCATTATTAAAAATAGGTTCGAAAAACAATTCAATACAACAATGGAAAGTTATTGTGTACATACAGCGGTAGAACAATTAGATATTCCACTTCTTATTATTCACGATGAAGATGATGTTGATGTTCCTGTAAAAGCATCTTATCAAATTAAAAAACATGCCAAAAATGCACAATTAATGATTACTAAAGGATTGGGACATCGAAAAATTTTAGGTGATAAAAAAGTGATCGAACGAATTAGAGATTTTGTTATCAATCAATAATAACCAAAACCAGTATACAGTATGAAAAAGGACAAAAACACAACGAGTGAAGAATGGAAAGAAATTCTAGCTCCTGAGGAATATCATGTTTTGAGAAACAAAGGAACCGAACGTCCATTTACTGGATTTTACAATGATTTTTATGAAGTTGGCAATTATACATGTGCTGGTTGCGGACAATTGTTATTTAGTTCCGAAAACAAATTTAATTCGCATTGCGGTTGGCCATCATTTGATCAAGCAATCGATGGCAGTATAACTTACATAAAAGATTTATCGCACGGAATGGTTCGCGTTGAAGTAGTTTGCTCTAATTGCAACGGACATTTAGGGCACGTATTTCCTGATGGTCCGCAAGAAACAACTGGACATCGCTACTGTATAAATTCAATTTCAATAAAACATAATAAATAAAAAACAAAAAGAGATTAAGCTCAATATAAAAGCTTAATCTCTTTTAATGCAAACTCTTTCAACACACTATCTTCACATTCTACCACAAGTTTCCCATAGCTTGTAACATCTCTAATTATACCCACAAACTTTTGCTGAGAAGGCAATTCAAATGTTGAAACTTTATCTTTCCGAAACAATAATTCTTTATATTCTTGCCAAATTAAAGCTTCTTGTTTATTTTTTAAATTAGAAAAACCTTGTTGAATTTCTTCTATTATTTGATGAAATAAAAACTCTTTATCAATACTTTTTCCACTCAATACTTTTAATGAACTTGCCTGTCCTAATTGATCAAAATTCGTTTGATTTACATTAATCCCAATTCCAACAATAGAAATAACACTTCCATTTGCCCTTAAAATATTTTCTATAAGTATGCCACCTATTTTCTTATTTTGCGCCAAAATGTCATTTGGCCATTTTACTAAAAATGTCAGCTTTATATTTTTTTTTAATGCCTTTGCAACACACAAAGCTATCATTACATTTAAATCAAAAACGCCATTGAAACTTTCGGTTAAATTTTCCAACAACAAACTAAAAGTCAAGTTACTACCAGTTTCAACAACCCATTCTGATCCACGCTGCCCACGACCTGCAAATTGATTTTCAGCAACAACTATTGTGAAATTTTCTAATTCACAACTACTCAATAGCTCTTTTAAATAAGTGTTTGTAGATGCAGTGGCATCGAGTTTGATGATATTCATATAAAATAGTATAGCCTATTCGGAAGCGATTCATTATATTTGAGTCCAAAATTAGGAAACATATTTTTGTTAAATTAGAAAATTTAGATAAAATCAATAAATGACAAACAAAATT
>JASLED010000029.1 GCA_030151255.1 Flavobacterium sp. | reverse complement strand
TCTTATCTTTTTATAATCAAATAGTTAAATAAATGATTTAAAAATAATAGGAAAAAAAGAATCAAAAGCCTTGCAGATTAAGAAAACAGCGCTATCTTTGCACCGTTCTGATAAGGAATTGAGACGAAATCGTCAAAAGGGGAGATACTCAAGCGGCCAACGAGGACGGACTGTAAATCCGTTGGGAAACCTTCGCAGGTTCGAATCCTGCTCTCCCCACAAAAGCTTGCTTAAAAATAATTTATCGATATTATAGGAGGGGAGATACTCAAGCGGCCAACGAGGACGGACTGTAAATCCGTTGGGAAACCTTCGCAGGTTCGAATCCTGCTCTCCCCACAGTATAAAAAGACTTCTGAAATTTCAGAAGTCTTTTTTTTTGTAATATAGTTAGAAGTTTTTTTCAAAATAATGAATCAATTTCAAAAGTTGGGGACTACTCAAAATTTTTCAAAATAATATTTTTAGTAATAATCTTTTTAAAAGTGTAATCGGTGATATTTATTTATATTAGTACGTAATTAAACGACTCGAGCGTAGCGAACAGATGAAATAACTACGTATATAAGTTTTATTTTATGAAACTACGCTGTGTTTTGTTTCGTGAAATAACAATGTTATGTGCAATTCTTCTAAAACTCTAGAAATGAAAGAACAGATTAAATCGAGTATTAATTTATCTATTGATCAGAATTTTGAAAAATGGAATAAATACCTTAACGATGATTTGTATTACTTCGTCTCACTTAAGTCAATCTGTTTCGAAATTATAAAATGTTTAATATTTGAATTAGATCAAACTGCAATTTCATCAACAAATCATTTACTTGAAAGGTTTGTTAAACTCTCTTTAATCAATCATCATACAATAAACTATAATTATTCAAATGTAGAAATGTATAATGAAAAAACTTTAGAAGCAATTGAGTTATATGATAGACAAAAATTATACAATAATCTTAAATCTATAAAAGAACAAAATCTAATTACCAACGAGGAATATGCACTATTGGATAATTATCGTGATAAGATTAGAAATCCATATTCACACGCAGAACTAAAGAAAATATTAGAAAATGCTCCAAATAAATTTACTGGTTATATGTTTAAGTTAAGTGATTTAAACGATGTGTTAAGTGGAAAAAAAACGATGTATCAAGGAGGAAAAAAAGAAATTACAACATACTCATCTGCAATTTCTCAATTATATCAAGAAAATTACTCTAAAAAAATTGCTTCCGATTATTTCAAAAATGTTTTTACAATAATGAAGAATGTGGATGATAGATTGAAAAAATTAGAAAAATAAAAACATCGCACAACATTTGTAACTGTTGCACAACTCCTTTGTAAGGTAGAAAACTAAAATATTCAACCTCGTTTAAGTCTTTTTTAAACGAGGTTTTTTGAAAAAGTATATGTTGAAGCCAAAATTAAAATGGCTTAAAATGGGTATTTAAAAACCTCTTCAGTAAATTGTTTTTTTAAATTGATAAAAAGTTAAATAATTTAACTTTTGTATAATAAGCTTCCTTAATCAGATAACAACAGCTTTTTATATGGTTTCATTAGTTAATAACATAAAGGATGTTGGTAGATCTCATGGTTGTTATATTGATATAATTTAATTAAATTATTTGCTAAAAAATATAAAACTTAAGATATATAGTAATTTATTTTTGTTAAAATCGCGTATTGTAAGTAAATATAGAAAAGTACCTCAAAACGAGGTGCTTTTTTTATTTATAAATTTCATTTTTCACTTATTGTGTGTAAAATGCTAATAAAATGATTATTTGTTATTTTATTATATGAATATGATTGTTTTGATTGTTTAATTTTTATCTAAAAACAATGATTATTGTAAATTGTATATATGATTTTGTGTTAGTAAATTTTATAATTAATTAATATAATATGTTTTTTTTGTTAAAATAATAATTTTAAAATTATTATTTAAAGTTAAAATATATATTATATTTGTTTATAAACAGTTAATGGCTATTATTTGTTTTGTTAATATTTAATATTACATAAACTATAAAATCATAAATTAATTAACATTATTATTAGTGGTAAAAACTTAAACTAAATCTTATGAAAAAAAAATGTACTTTCAATTGCTTTACTTTTAGCCTCTGGTTATGCTACTGCTCAGGTCGGGATAGGTACCATTACTCCGGATAAGTCTGCGGTTTTGGAATTAAAATCTGATGAAACGGATAAAAAAGGTGTTTTATTACCTCGAGTAGGTTTGAGTTCTTTAACTAGTAAAACAGGTTTTAACAATGGAGCTATAGCCAATAGTTTATTGGTTTATAATACAACAGTTAATGACGAGTTAACAGAAGGGTTTTATTATTGGTTTTCTACACGTTGGGTTCGATTAATGCATCATGAAGACGTTGAAGAAAAGTTGATTTATAACGAATCTATGGCTGTAGATGTTGCTAGTAAAACTTTATATGTAAAAGATTCTAGAGAGCAAATAGTTTCTGTACCTATAATAAATATAAACATCGATACTCCTATAACAGATCAAGGCAACGGTGTTTACAGTTATACATCAGAACATGGTACTAGAACAGTAATTGATGTACCTGGAGTAGTGATAGAAAATATTACCACAATCTTAAACGATGATTCAGTAAGAAATGAGATTTATAATGCGCTTCAAGCTCAAGCAGAGGATTTAACTGCAGTTGGTGGATTAGAGATTTTAACAGGAGGTGAGAAATCTGTTTTTACAGCTACTTCTATTGGAATTAAAGACGGTGGAATTACCACAGATAAGTTCAAAAAAGGCGATGATAACACAATGTTAATCACCGATGATAACGGCAATGTTACTTGGACAAATATCAATACAATTGTTCACGGCAATGAAACAAATACTACGTTGATAGATAATGGTGACGGAACGTTTACTTACCGAAATGAAGATGCTATCAAAAATGGCGGAGCTGGTGTAACCTTCGATGCCAATACTATGATAATTGAAGGTCCGGATGCAAATGGCAAATATACTTTTATCAACAAAAATGGCGATGAAGTTATAATTGATATTCCAGATGTAGTTATAAGTAATATCACAACTATTTTAGGAGATACCAACGTACAAAACGAAGTTTATAATACAGTTGCTAATAAAGGACAAGATTTAACAGCTACAAGTGGATTAGAGATTTTAACAGGAGGTGATGCTTCTGTGTTAGCTGCTACTTCGATTGGAATTAAAGATGGTGGAATTACTACAGATAAATTAGCTGATCTTTCTGTAACAGTTGATAAAATTACTTCTGGAGATTCAATAGCAAATTCAATTCTTATTGCGGATGGTGTTGGAAATGCAGAATTTGTTAGTATCGATGATATTCTAGTATCTAGTATCACCCATGATTTAAAAGTTTCAGATGCATTAAAATTTGAAACTGGTGATGGAAGAAATACTTTATTGGGTACAGAAGAAGTTGAAATTACAATTAATGAAGGCGGAGTAAAAGAAGCGCATATTGCTAATATGCAAGTATCAGCTGGCAAATTAACAGGTGGATCAGGTGTTAACAATCGACTTGCAGTGTCTGATGCTGCAGGAGCTATTACATACAAACCATTAGACGGATCATTATTTACTACAAAAGGCAATTTAGTAACAGATGCCGAAGAAGTTATCAAAGTTACAAATGGAACAGGAAGTTTATTGTCTACAGCTACTTTAGGAATAAATGATAAATCAATCAAGGCTACAAAATTAAATGCTGATGGAAAACCAACTAATAGCGTTGCAACAGCTAATGCAAACGGAACTGTAGATTATAAATTACTTACAGCTGAAAATTTTGCAACTGATGGAGGTAAAGCACTTATAGCAGATAGCTCAATTACGCTTTCTACCGATGCAGCTCATGCTTTATTAAAAGATGTTAGTATAGCAGTTGCAACTGATGGTATAGCAACAAGTCATATTCAAGACGAAGCAATAACAACAGATAAAATAAAACCTAATAGTGTAACTACAAGTGGAACAGTTTTGATTTCTGAAGGTAACACAGTTTCTTGGAAAGAAGCAACTAGTTTAATTTCCTATATTGCAGGTGATATAATAACTGATGAAATTATTTATGTTAAAGATCCAAGTTCATCACAATTAAATTTTGGAGAAGGTGCTGTGTTAAAAGACATAGTATTAGGTGTTAACGATAAGAGTATTGATATTGGTAAATTAAAATCAGATCCAGCAGATGATGGTAAAATTCTAGTAGTGAATAATAATGGAGGATTTGAATTGATGGATCGTGATGCTGTAACTGCAGATTCAATGGATTTATCGTTAAATGATGGATTAGATTTTGCTTCAGGTACTAATGGAGTAGGAGCAGTATTTGTAAACACTACAATTGGTATTAAAAATAAAGGAATCGATATTGGTAAGTTATCAACTTCAGGATCATCAGAAAATGATGTTTTAATGGTTAATAGTTCAGGCAATTTAGCTTATACATCGTTAAACAAGAATGCGCTTGAGGGAGAAGGAGCTAAATTGTCTTCAGACGGCTCTTTAACTTTTTCAACTAGTGAAAATAAGGTGTTATTAAAACCATTAACAGCTAGTATAAATGTAAACGGTGTTAAAAATAAACATATTGAAGATAAGCAGGTTACCGCAGCAAAAATAGGTTCTGTTGTAGCTGATGAAAATAAGGTATTGGTAGCAAACAGTAATGGAGGGGCAGATTTTCTTTCTTTAGCTGATTTGAGTGCTTTAGCAGGAACAACGTTTGAAGAAAGTGCTACTTTAACATTTGGAGGAAGTGAAACAGCGTTGTTGGACAATATGACTATAGAGGTAAAAGAAAACAGTCTTTTAACGAAGCATATTAAAGATAAACAAGTAACAGCGGCTAAAATTAACTCAGGTAGCAGTTCAAATGGTTTTGTATTAACGGCAAATGGCGGTGGAGGAGCAGATTTTGTTTCTATCGGAACAGCTTTGGGTAATGATGCAAAAAATCTTTTAGCAAACGAAGGAATTGAAGTTGCAGGAGGTATAAACGCAGGAAATGGAGCTTTGTTGAAAGAAGCTACAATTAGAATCAAAGATTCTGGTGTTTCAACAGCTAAACTAGCTGCTAATGCAGTAACAACAGCTAAACTAGCTGCTAATGCAGTAACAACAGCTAAACTAGCTGATAATGCTGTAATAGTAGATAAAATAAATAATTTAGCGGTAACAACAGCTAAAATAGATAATTTAGCGGTAACAACAGCTAAAATTAGCTCATCAGGCGCTAGTAATGGTCAAGTTCTAACTGCTGATGGCAACGGAAATGTATCTTTTAAAGCACCTACTGGAGGAGGAGGTTCTACACCACAATCTCATAATCTTACTGCAAACGATGGAATTGAAGTTGTTGGTGGAGCAACAGCAGGTAATGATGCTTTATTAAAAGATGTTACAATTAGAGTTAAAGATAATGGTATTACAAATACAAAGTTAGCTAATAATGCAGTAACCAATTTAAAAATTGCTGATGCGGCAGTAACAACAGCTAAAATCAATAACTCAGCGGTAACAACAGATAAAATTGCTAGCAATGCAGTAAATAATTCAAAAATTGCAGACAATGCAGTAAGTACTTCAAAAATAGAGAATAATGCTGTAAACACTTCAAAAATAACAAATAAGGCAGTTACTACAGATAAAATTAGCACATCAGGAGCTAGTGATGGTCAAGTTCTAACCGCTGATGGCAACGGAAATGTATCCTTCAAGAATGCAAGTGGTGGAAATTCTGGAGCATATTTTTCAAGATATTTTTACTTACCAGCTATTGCTATCGAATTTTCTGAAGGTCCTAATACAGTTGATTTATATGCAGAGTATAAAAAACAGTTTGAAACACCAAGGCTAAGAAGTAATCCTCATAGTGCCTTACCTGTTTATAATCTTGAGAATTTAAACTTTTCAGTTACGTATTATGATGATACTGTGATGAAAGATGCTGAGTTAAGCAGTGCAGGTGTATTGAAGTTTAAAATTGATAACAATCCAAATATCACAGGAAAAACATTTATCAATGTTGTTATCGAAGTAGTAGGATTATAGTAATCTTTAAACGAAAGAAAAATAAATGAAAAACATATTATACACATTACTCGTTTTGCTAATAACATCAGCTGCATTAGGTCAACGTGTAAGGGATTTTCCTTATTACATTAGCCTAACGGGAGATTCTTAACCAGCAGATGTTACTGTTTCTAAAGGAAGTTTAGCTCCTTCAGATGCAGAAATGTTTACTTCTAAAGGTGTTCTTTTAACAAGAGCGACAGAGGAAGCTAGAGGAGATTTTAGTGCCATTGCTTTAGATAAGATTAAGCTAACTACAATTTATGGTACTCATATTGAATTTGACTATGCCATGTATGGAGGAAGTAGTCCTAAAGGAGATGGATTGTCCTTTTTTATCTATGATGCCAATGAAGATTTTCATGTAGGTAGTCATGGTGCAGGATTAGGCTATGCACCTCGACTTACAGATGCCGGTTTAGAGGGCTATATAAAACAAGGATTAGCAGGAGCTTATTTAGGGATAGGTTTTGATGCTTATACAGATTTTAAGTTTAATTTAAATTTAGCATCTGAAAGAAGAGAAGGTATTCCGGTAGATTTAAAGGATAATTTTGAAGCTCAATTTAGTTTTATCTCTTTAAGAGGAGGAGCTTATAAAGATGCTAATGGGTATGACGTTTATAAAGGTTATCCTGTTATTTACTCGCAATTATTTGATGAATATGCATCTATTGGATCAAAGAGTACTGTTGCCGAGTTAAATGGTGGTGATGGAAGTTATTTATTTAGTCAAAAAGGGAACTCGTATGATTTTGCAATGATTACAGAGAATAGCGATCAAAATGCCGAGAATAATACATTGTCTTATAATCGTGTAATTCTAGATCTTATTCCCAAGGTAGTGGGTAATAGCGTTCATGTTTTAATTACTTTAAAGGTAAAACATTCTCACGGAACTACTACAGTGTTGGAAAACTACGAATACAAAGGATCTTACAAAACCTATGATATATATGGGAATCTATATGATTTTGATGTTTCTATGCCAAGTTTGTTCAGTATTGGTTTTGCAGGAGGAACGGGAGGATATTATCAAGGACAAGTAATTAGAGATGTTTTGGTAAGTTTACCTTATTTCCCAGAAACTCGTGAAGATGTTGTTACTATCTGTACTTCAAGTAATATGGTTGCCCAGCTTGATCCTTTTATAAATGATGATGTTTACACAGGGCCAATTGCCAATCCGTGGTCAGGTAATGGTAACGATGTTATTAATTATGGTAGTTTTCGTTTTGAAGATGAGCGTGGAAATAACTTAGCATCTAGTTTTTCAGGCGATATTTTAACGTATAATCAACCCAATATTGGAACTTGGAAATACAATAAATCCACAGGGAAAGTTACTGTAGATTTAGTAAACAATTCATCAATGGTTCCAGGCAATGAGAATATACAAATATATTATTCAATTAAAGGTTTAGCTAATGGCGGACCTTTTGATGATGAGAATTATCGTTCTGAACCTACTAAATTAAAGGTGTTATTGAAGCAATGTCAAAGATACATCATGGTTAATCCTCATTTACCTATTCGCAAACAATAGTTTTAACGCATTGAAAACGTATTAGTATGAAAAGAGAAGAAACAAAAGTATTGCTTGCATTTTTGATGAGTTTAGGCTTTGGTATAGTGCAAGCTCAAGAATCCTTGGTTTTTAAAAACGAAGGTAAATTTTATATTTCAAGCGGTTCATTAGTAAGTACTACAGGTGATTTTGTCAATAGTAACAGTGGTGATTTTATCAATGACGGTAGTGTTTACTATTTTAGCAATTTTAGCAACGATGGTATTTATGATTGGACACGTAGTAAAAAAACGTCAAAAGCTTATTTTCACTCTATTGCTAAAAGTAACTACAAAAGTATCTTAGGCAATAATTTTGCTTCGTTTTACGATGTAGAGTTCAACAGTGATTTATCTGATGTAGCTTTTGCTTTTGCTTTAAAAAACAACATAGATATATATGGACAAGCCAACTTTGCGAATGGAATAATTTTAGTTGATGATAAATTAAATCCTGAAACAAAATTGAGTTACGGTATGATTAGTTTCATGCCCAAAGCGAGCTATATCAACGCTGATGATAGTAGTTATGTAGATGGATTGGTAGAAAAGAAAGGCAATGAAGCTTTTACTTTTCCTGTTGGAAAATCCAATATGTTTCGACCATCACATATGACAGCTCCTTCAAAGAGCAGTGATATTTTTACTGGAGAATATTTTTATAAAGATCCTAAGTTTTTTGAAACTCGTCCAACTACAGCTGGCATAATCAAAGAGCTAAACCGAAATGAATATTGGCTAATAGACAGAGGTAATAATATAACTAGCGATGTTTTAGTTACGCTAAGTTGGGACAATCGTTCAACACCTTTAAATCTATTAACTGATCCAGAGCATGAACTTCACGTTGTCCGTTGGGATTCTAAACAACAATTGTGGGTTGACGAAGGCGGAGTAGTAGATATGTCTAGTCGAGAAGTTACCACAATGGCAAGTGTTCGCGGCTATGGATTTTTCACTTTAGCAACAGTTAAAAAAGATTGGGCCCAAGATGGCAATGTCGTTATTTACAACTTAGTTAGCCCTAATGGCGATGGAAAGAACGATTATTTCATCGTTGATAATATTCATCGTTATCCAAACAATCGCGTAG
>JASLED010000028.1 GCA_030151255.1 Flavobacterium sp. | reverse complement strand
GATGGAACTTATACTTACACTAGTGAAGATGGCACTATAACAACTATTGATGTTCCAGGAGATGTAATCAATAATTTTGAAGAAATCATTCAAAACGAAAATGTATTAAATCAAATCATCGAAAACATTACGAATACTGTTGTTGGTGGAAACGTTTATTTTGACGGAAATAATTTCACATATGTAGATCAGAACGGCGATACGCAAGTAATAAATATCGAAGAAATCGTTCAAGCTAATGAAACGATTACAACTTTAACTCTAAATCCAGACGGAACGTCTTTTACTTATATAAATGAAGCTAAGGATCCTGTAACTATAAATTTACTAGATGGTCCTCAAGGACTTCCTGGGACAAACGGATCAGATGGAGAATCTGCTTATGAAATTTGGGAGAGCCAACCAGGCAATACAGGTAAAACAGAAGATGATTTCTTAGCTTCTTTAGTTGGTCCACAAGGATTAGAAGGACCTCAAGGACTTCCTGGGACAAATGGATTAGATGGAGAATCTGCTTATGAAATTTGGGAGAGCCAACCAGGTAATACAGGTAAAACAGAAGATGATTTCTTGGCTTCTTTAGTTGGTCCACAAGGATTAGAAGGACCTCAAGGACTTCCAGGGACAAATGGAACAAATGGACTAGATGGAATTGGAGGAAAGACTGAAGCAGCAACTGGATCGGCTATTACTATATCTGGATTAGGTACAGATGTTTCACCTTATCAAGTTGCTGTAAATGTTGAAAATGGTTTACAAATTAACAGCAGTAAAATAAAATTAGGTGGTTTATTAACAGGAGCTACAGCTATAGGTACAACTTCAACAAATACGTTAGCTATTACAGGTTTACAACTAGGAAATAGTGTAACTTCCATTGAACCTTCATCTATAGATATTAACAACCCTGATCAAAGTTCAGTAACTTACGTTTCTACTGCAGACCAAGTTCTGGTAGTCGATTCTAATGGTGTGTTAAAACAAGTAAAAGCAGTTATGCCAAAGTTTTTTTATGCGCCAGCTGTATACATACCTACTCATTTAGTGGATCAAAATACAGGGCAAGGAACTCCATATATCAACGGAGCACCTGCTATTGATCTATATATGATTTATCTACAGCAATTTGGAGGAACTAACAATCCTACTTTTATCGCTAGTAATCCCTCTTCTATTTTACCAACGTTAAAGAAAGACGATCTAGAGTTTTTCGTTACATGGTATGATGCAGATGTTTTTTTTGATGTAACTATTTCTTCAGATGGAATTTTAAACTATAAAGTGCAAAATGTAATTCCTACATCTAAAACTTTTATGAATATTGTTTTTAAAGTGAAAGACTAATGAGAAAGAAATATTTATTTATTATAGGAATTGTTTTATTTGGGACAAACTCAATCTCTGCTCAGGTAGTAAATTTTCCTTATCAAAACGATTTAAAAGGACCTAATCCGCATGCTATTGTAGGTGTTGGACCAGATCAAATATTTACAGAAAATGGGATTCAGTTGACAAATGGAAGTATATATCGCAGTGGAGCTGTTGTTTTAGATGATGTAAGTTTTACATCAGATCAAGGGTTAACTTTAGAATTCGAGTATGATATGTATGGAGGTTCTGTATATCCTGGTATGACTTATGGTGACGGAATGTGCCTTTTTTTATACGATGCTTCTGCTCCTTTAACTAATCTACCTGGTTATAGCGCAGGCGCTTTGTCTTATATCTACAATAGAGCTCCAAATGCTTTGCATCAAGGATTGAATAAAGCTTATTTAGCTGTTGCATTTGATCAATTTGGTAACTTTAAAGGAGCGGGTGTTAATATTGGATTAACTGAAAGTTTTGCCTCAAATTATAGTAGTTTAACTTTGAGAGGAGGAATGAGACATACAGCTATAGGTGCAGATGCTGTAAACGCTCAAGGGCAACCTACCTCGAATATCAGTAGTAATCCAACTATTTATGATGATCCAAGGTATCAAGGTTATCCAGTTTTATTTTCAAGAACTACCAATTTTTCTGGAGTCAGTTTTAGACCAAGAGGTCAAGTTTTAGATATGAATAATAATTCGTCATCAAATGTAACATATAATGATATTACCAGTAATCTACCAGTAAATATTGAAATTAGAGGGGGAGAACTTAATCCACCAGTTACATCATTAAATTATAGAAAGGTAGTCATTACGCTTGGACCAGCAGATCCTTTAATTGGTGGAGGGTATTATATTACGGTAGATTTACAGAATGGTATTAATACCATAAGGGTTGTAGAAAATTTTCATTATAAAGAATCTTTCTATTATGAAGAGAATGCTAATAGTACTTCAGATGCAGTACCTCATTTAAATTCAAAAATATATAGTTTAAATGCTGCAGTACCTCCTGAATTTAAAATTGGTTTTGGAGCTTCTACTGGTGCGGCTACTCAATTTCATTTGGTAAAAAATTTAGTAGTTGATTTAGCGTACACCCCTCGTTTTGAACCTGATTATGTTGTTTTTTGTGAGAATGTTACTCAACCTAGTAAAGCTGTTATTGATGTTTATGCAAATGATTTTGTTTATAACGGTCCTATTTACGGTCCTCCAATTGAAGGGAATGGACCACAAAATATTGATTACGGATCTTTTAAGTTTACTGATTCAGATATTATTCCTTTTAATGAATTAGGAAGTTGGAGTGGGAATATTCTTACTTATAATGAACTTAATCAAGGTATTTGGACGTACGATAAAACTACAGGATTAGTTGAATTTACTCCTAGTATAGGATTTTCTGGTAAAGCTAAAATTTTCTATACAGCTAAAGGAACAGCTTCTTTAGGAGGACCCTTTAATCAAGATGAGTATTATTCTGTACCAGATGAAATTGTTGTAGAGGAAATTAAATGTGGAGGACATGTTAATCCTCAGCTGCCTTCTGGTGGTGATTTTCGACGTATTAATCTAATTAATTGATCTATTATGAAACATATATTTTTAAAAGCTAGTATATTATTTTTTAGTATTCATATGTATTCCCAAGAAACTATTTTGGTTAACAAAGGATTATTAGCAACTAAAAAAGGTACTCAGGTTTCTACTTTTTTTGATTTTCAGAATCAAAGTGATGGTAATGTACTCAATGATGGAGAATTTCATTTTTATGGTGATTATATGAATGACGGATTATTTAGTTATAGTATAAATAGTACCACAAGTTACGTGGTGTTTGAAGGAAAAAATAACGTAATACAACAAATAGGTGGAAATTTACCCAGTCATTTTTATAATGTTCTATTTAATAAATATGGAGATAATCATTCTTTTCATATAACAAATGAAATTGAGAATAAAGGTGTTGTCAATTTATATGATGGAGTTGTTTTAATGGATAAAGAAGCAGGAGGGGCTTTTATCTTTTTACAGGGATCAAGTCATATTAATACATCAGATAAAAGCTTTATTAATGGTGAAGTTATTAAAGAAGGAAATGAGTTCTTTAAATATCCTATAGGGGCGGATAAATATTATAGATTTTCAAGCATATCAGCACCTATTGGTAAATCTTCTCAATATACCGGAGAGTATATATATGAAAATTCCGATTTGAAATACCCACATTCAGGTAGCGCGGGGATAATAAGTTTTATTAATGATAAAGAATATTGGATATTGAATAAAAGTGTTGAAACTCAAGGTTCAGTAATTTTAACATTATCGTGGGATGAACGAACAACACCTTTAAATCTATTAACTGATCCAGAAAATGATCTACACATTATTCGTTGGGACGAACCACAACAATTGTGGGTTGACGAAGGTGGAGTGGTAGATATGTCTGAAAAAACAATAACTACTCCTCTAAATGTAAAAGGACTAGGTATTTTCACTTTAGCAACAGTTAAAAAAGATTGGGCCCAAGATGGCAATGTCGTTATTTACAACTTAGTTAGCCCTAATGGCGATGGAAAGAACGATTATTTCATCGTTGATAATATTCATCGTTATCCAAACAATCGCGTAG
>JASLED010000040.1 GCA_030151255.1 Flavobacterium sp. | reverse complement strand
GATAAAAACGATTAATATGTATCTAAAAATCAAAGCTAAAGGTTTTTAAAACTATGATAATAAAACGAATTGAAAGTGCACAAAATCCGCTGATAAAAACTATTATTCAATTACAAGATAAAGCAAGAAATAGAAAAAAAGAAGGACTTTTTATCATTGAAGGTGTTAGAGAAATAGAATTGGCAACCAACGGGAACTATATTTTACAAACGCTTTTGTATTGCCCAGAAATTATTTCATTGCAAGCTTTAGAACCTTTTATTCTTCCAAATATTAGCCTAATCGAAATTTCAAAAGAAATTTATCAAAAGCTAGCTTACAGAGATACTACAGAAGGTGTAATTGCAATTGCAAAAACAAAAATGCATACTTTGGCAGAATTAAAGCTACCAAAAAATCCGATTATTTTAGTTGCAGAAGCTACCGAAAAACCAGGAAATTTAGGCGCAATGCTACGCACAGCTGATGCCGCAAATATTGATGCTGTTATTATTGCCAATCCTAAAACAGATTTATATAATCCGAATATTATTCGATCTAGTGTAGGATGTATTTTTACCAACCAAATTGCAACGGCTACAACCGAAGAAACTATTGAATTTTTAAAATTACAAGGTATTAATTCTTATGCGGCAACATTGCAAAATTCTTGTTCATATCATACACAAGACTATACCGCGCCTACTGCTTTTATTGTAGGAACAGAATCTACCGGACTTACACAACCTTGGAGAGATACTTGTACCCAAAATATTATCATTCCAATGAGTGGAGTTATCGATTCTATGAATGTTTCTGTTGCAGCTTCTATTCTGCTTTTTGAAGCAAAAAGACAACGTAATTTTATTTAAGCATAAAAAAAATCCCTATCTGAATTGACAGGGATTTTTTATTTCTTTTTTGAAGTTGATTTATACTCTTCCTTTTAAGGCATTAAACACCCATGCAATAGCAAAAAAACCAATGCCTACAACTGAAAATCCCCAGCCAGCAATTTCAGAATACTTTAAAAGACCTAATGCTATTAATAAGATTCCCATAAAAATCATTATCAAGGTTGCATATCCTAAAACTTTGTTTTTGTTTAAATTATTCGCCATTTTAATTAAATATTTTCATTAGCATTTCCTTCAATAAATCGTCAGAAGACATTTGGTTTGCTCCTACTCCTTTTCCTTTTAAGTCCATATCTTTTAAATGTGCTAATATTTTACTTACGTGTTTCATTGGATAGGTACGAAAACCTATTTCATAATCTTTAATTGCATACTGAACTATTTTTAAATTCTTCATTACATTTTGAGGAGATTTATCTTTTAGTCCGTGATAAAGCAATAGTTTTGAAAAATATGCATAAACCGTTCCAATTGTTACTACAAACGGATTGTTTTTTGGATTTTGAGCAAAAAATCCTGCTATTTTATATGCCTGAAGCTGATTTCTATCTACAATTGCTTTCATCAACTCAAAATTATTATAGTCTTTACTTATGCCTATATTTCGCTCAACAATTTCGGCTGTAATACTTTTTTCATGTTGCAAAATAATAGTCAGTTTTTCTATTTCATTTGCTATTTTAGACAAATCGTTTCCTAAAAATTCAATCAACATAGCCGTTGCTTTAGGCTCTATATGATATCCTTTTTTGTGTACCATTTGTTTCAACCAATCTTCTAATTTATAATCCTTTAACTTATTACTTTCAAAAAGAACTGCATTTTTTTGTAGTGATTTGTAAAGTTTTTTTCGTTTGTCTATTGTTTTATATTTATAACAAAACACTAATACTGTTGAAGGTTGAGGCTGTTCTAGATAATCTTCCAATTGATCTATAGTTCGCGCCAAATCTTGTGCTTCTTTTACAATAATCACTTGTTTATCTGCCATTAACGGATAGCGTTTCGCGTTTGATACAATATCATTTATAGTTACATCTCTTCCATAAAGAATCATTTGGTTAAAACCTTTTTCTTCTTCATTTAGTACATTAGCTTCAATAAAATCGGCAATATTATCGATGTAATATGGCTCATCGCCCATTAAAAAATAAACCGGAGCAATATCTTTTTTCTTGATATTTCTGATAATCTCTTTTATTTCTTCCAAAATAAACTTTAGTTAAAATTGTTCTGTTCCTATAAAGAAATATCTTTGTATTATGCAAAGATTAAACTTCCCATCTTTTAATTTTCGATTCAAAAATAGTGAAAATAAAATAGCCATTTTTGATGTTATACGTAAAAAATTTATTCTACTTACGCCAGAAGAATGGGTAAGACAGCATGTGGTACATGATTTAATTGAAAATAAGGGTTATCCTAAATCATTAATTAGTGTAGAAAAAATTGTAAAAATAAACGGAATGAACAAACGATATGATGTAGTAATTTTTAAACCAAATGGCGAAATAAGTGTTTTAATAGAATGTAAAGCCCCGAATATAACTATTAATCAAGCTACATTTGATCAAATTGCAAGATACAATTTTCAATTAAGAGCCGATTTCTTATACGTTACCAACGGTTTGCAAAATTATTACTGCCAGATGGATTACGAAAAAGAAACCTATCATTTTTTACCATCTTTAGCCAACTATAACTCAAAATAACTCAACAATAAATGACAAAACAATTTGCACTTGTTGTACTAAATTGGAACGGAAAACAATTATTAGAACAATTCTTACCCAATTTAACAAACTGTTCTCCAGAAGCAAACCTTTATGTAATAGACAACGATTCTACAGACGGAAGTCAAGAATTGGTAAAAACTGCCTTTCCAAATATTACTTTAATTCAAAATAAAGGAAACTACGGATATGCAAAAGGGTATAACGAAGGGTTAAAAAATGTAAAAGAACCAATTTTAATTTTAATTAATTCGGATATTGAAGTAACTCAAAACTGGCTACAACCTATAAGCGAACTTTTTAACAACGAACCTTCAACTGCAATTGTTCAACCTAAAATATTAGATTATAAAAACAAACAATATTTTGAATACGCTGGCGCAGCTGGTGGTTTTATAGACAAATATGGCTTTCCGTATTGTAGAGGTCGAATTTTTGATTCTATTGAGGAAGACCTAGGTCAATACAATGATATTATTGAAATATTTTGGGCAAGTGGCGCATGTTTATTTATTCGAAACGAAGTTTTTAATGAATTAAATGGTTTTGACGAAAACTATTTTGCTCATCAAGAAGAAATAGATTTATGTTGGCGCGCAAAAAACAAAGGCTTTACAGTTAAATATTGTGGTTTTTCAACCGTTTTTCACATCGGAGGAGCAACTCTAAAATATAACAATCCTAGAAAAACATATTTAAACTTTAGAAACTCGCTACTCACACTCTATAAAAACTTACCAAACAAAGGGAAATTCACTACAATTTTTATTCGTTTATGCCTAGACGGAATTGCAGGAATACGTTTTATACTTATGCTAAAACCTGCTCATTGTTTTGCCATAGTACGCTCACATTTTGCATTTTACAAACGAATACCAATCTATAGAAAAAGAGAGAAAACATCAAAGATTAACAAATATTTTACATCTAATTCTATTATAATCTCTTACTTTGTAAGAGGAAAAAAAACATATTAGAATTTTATTCAAAAAATAATAATAATTTTTTAGTCAAGTATATTGAGATATCAGCCGTTTTGGTATATTTGACCCGAAATTCAATCATTTTTTATTTATGAAAAAAGTAGTTTTAGGTTTATCGGTTTTGGCACTTACACTTGCATCGTGTGGTTCAAAACAAAAAATTGCTGACTTAGAGGCAAAAAACAAAGAGATTCAAGATTTATTAAACACTTGTTCAATTCAATTAAACTCTGCAATTGCTGAGAAAAAAGTTTTATCTGACCAAGTGAATGATTTAAAGAAAAACACATCTGATTTAATTAGCAACGTTGGTAACTTAACAATGTTATCTTCAAAAGGTGCTGATAACTTAGAAAAATCTTTAGAAAGCTTGAAAGAAAAAGACTTGAAAATTTCAAGACTTCAAGATGCTATCACTAAAAAAGATTCAGTTACTTTAGCATTAGTTAAAAGCGTTAAGAAAGAAGTTGGGTTTGACGATCCAGATATCGAAGTTAACGTAGAAAAAGGAGTAGTATATATCTCTATTGCAGATAAATTATTATTCAAATCTGGTAGCTACCAAGTAAATGACAAAGCGAAAGCTATTTTAGCTAAAGTTGCTAAAATTGCTAAGAGCAAGCCTGAGTTTGAGTTGATGGTTGAAGGACACACTGATAATGTGCCTATCAAAACTGCTATGTTTGAAGACAACTGGGATTTGAGTGTGAAAAGAGCTACTTCTATTGTAAGAGTATTACAAAAAGATTTAGGTTTAGATCCTAAACAATTAGTTGCTTCAGGACGTTCTGAGTATGTGCCATTAGTTGCTAATGACAATGCTGATGATAGAGCTAGAAACAGAAGAACAAGAATTATCTTAATGCCTAAAATTGATCAGTTCTATGATATGATCGAGAAGGAAATGAAAGACATGAAATAATTCTTCTTAAAAGAAGAGAAAAAAAAAGAGTAAATCTTAACAGATTTACTCTTTTTTTTTGTTTAATTACACAATTTCTCTTCGTCAAACGCGTTATTACAATAGCTTATTTTTAGAATTAATACATCAAAATCAAAAAAACAAAATTATCTTTAAAAGATATAATATTGAAGTAGTAATTTTTTATTCATTTGATTATTCTAAAATATATTTTTTAGTTATATTTGGCTTTATTAATCTTTTTTTAACATTTAAAAATCAACCCAACAAGACTATGAAAAAAGGTAATCAATTCTTCAACTTTTTCCTTCTAGCATTATTATTTATTGGTTTTACAAATACAGCTTCTGCACAATATAATTACGGCGAAAGACTACATTACAATTACCCTTGGAAAGTAAACGTTCAAATGAGCATGATTAATCGTAACTTTAATAAAAGTGAACCTACAAGTACAGAGCATGCAAATATGGCTACTTTGCCTAAATTATCATTAGAATATTATGCAGGAAGTAATTTTAGCTTTAAAGCGTCTATTCTATCAAGCGAAGTTAAGGCAGACAATACTGTAAATGGGCTAATTGCAAGAGAAAATTTCAATGTTTTTGCTGTAGATGCTTTAGCTATTTATAGTTTAGGTGGAGCAATTAATATTCCAATTGTAGATCCATACATTGAAACTGGTCTTGGATACACGCACTTTAATAAAGATAGCAAGGCAATGTTTAACTTTGGTGGAGGATTAAATATCTGGATGAAGGATACTAATTTATTCAAAGTAGGACAATATAACAGAGATTTATTAATAAATAGATTTGGTTTAAACTTAGAAGTTTTAGCACAAAAAAATCTTAGCAGCGGACCAGGAACAAATGTTCAATATTCTGCTGGAATCTTTTTCGTATTCTAAACCGAATTCATATATCATTAAAATAAAGCGAGTTGTTTTTCACAACTCGCTTTCTCATTTTTAATCACCTTCCTACCAAATAATTAAAGAGAATCCATCATAATAATAGTCCAAAACCTTGCTTTTTCTTTGAATATATATTAAATTTAGAGGAATAGTTATTGATGAATTAGTTGTATGACAGAAGCAGAAATTGAATTAGAAAACAAAGCAATAGCAAAAGAGTATAAAGAACTTTTAAAAATTAGCTATCAAACACTAACAGAAGAAGATAAAAAATTAATTCGTAAAGCTTTTGATGTTGCAGTAGAAGCACACAAACACCAGAGAAGAAAATCGGGTGAAGCTTATATCTTTCATCCAATTGCAGTAGCAAAAATTGTAGCCCGAGATATTGGATTGGGAGCTACCTCTATTGCAGCGGCTCTAATGCACGATGTAGTGGAAGACACCGATATTACTGTAAAACAAATTGAAGAATGGTTTAATCCCAAAATAGCAAAAATTGTTGAAGGATTAACCAAAATGGCAAATCTTGAGCCTGATGATCATATTTCTATGCAGGCAGAGAATTACAGAAAAATGCTTTTAACATTAAATGACGATGTTAGGGTTATTCTGATAAAACTTGCGGATAGATTGCACAATATGCAAACCATGGAAAGTATGGCCGATTATAAGCAAGCTAAAATTGCTTCAGAAACGCTATATATATACGCTCCATTGGCACACCGTTTAGGATTGTTTAATATTAAAACAAAACTAGAAGATTTAGGCTTAAAATATACAGAACCTGAAGTATACGAAGATATTGTACGAAAAATGAAAGAAACCAGAGAAGAGCAAGAAGCTTATTTAACCTCTGTTTCCGAAGTACTTAAAAAATCTTTAGACGAAGAGCACATTGACTATTCTATGAAAGGAAGACCAAAGTCTATATATTCCATTCGTAGAAAGATGAAAGCACAAAACGTAACTTTTGACGAAGTGTACGATAAATTTGCATTGCGCATTATTTATAAATCTTCTCCTCATGAGGAAAAGTTTGTCGCTTGGAAAATTTATTCTATTGTTACAGACCATTTTCGCCCAAGCCCAAGCAGATTAAGAGATTGGATATCTTCTCCTAAATCTACAGGCTATGAAGCCCTACACATTACTGTAATGGGACCTAAAGGTAGATGGGTAGAGATTCAAATTCGAAGTGAACGAATGGATGAAATCGCCGAAAAAGGTTATGCAGCTCACTATAAATACAAACAAGGAGCAAGCGAAGAAAACAGCCTTGATATTTGGTTAAACCAACTAAAAGAAGCATTAGAAAATTCTGAGTCAAATGCTGTAGATTTTGTTGAAGATTTTAAATTAAGTTTATATGCTAAAGAAATCTATGTATTTACACCAAAAGGACAAATTAAATCATTACCAAAAGGAGCTACAGCCTTAGATTTTGCATTTGCCATTCACTCAGAAGTTGGTTTAAAAACAAGAGGAACACGTGTAAATGGGCGTTTAGTTCCTTTAAATCACATGCTTTCTAGCGGTGATCAGGTAGAAATTATAACATCCGAAAATAAAAAACCAAATGTAAACTGGCTAGATTATGTTACAACAAGCAGAGCGCGAAATAAAATTAAAAGTGCTTTAAATGATAACACTAAGAAAATAGCAGAAGAAGGAAAAGAACAATTAATTAGAAAATTAAAACATCTTAAAATTAATTTTGACGAAAACACAGTAAATGAAATGGTTAACTATTTCAAACTAAAAACAAGTCAGGATTTATTTTATAGAGTTGGCGCTGGATTAATAGACAATAGCCAACTGAAAGAATATGCTTCTAAACGAAATAATAGTTTATTTAGTTTCTTTAAAAAAACAATAAAAAGAGCTCCATCTCCTATTCCATACGTAGAAGCTGTAGATAAAAACACGCTTGATTTATTAGTTTTTGGAAAAGATAAAGAAAAGCTAGATTATAAATTAGCTACTTGTTGTAATCCTATTCCGGGTGATGATGTATTTGGATTTGTAACAATAAATGAAGGAATTAAAGTGCATAAAACAGATTGTCCTAACTCTCTTAGTATGCGTTCAAATTACGCCTACAGAGTACTTGTTGCTAATTGGATAGCTTCTTCAGAATCACTTAATTTTGAAGCTACAATTAACATTACAGGATTAGATTCTGCTGGTTTAACCACAGAAATTACCAAAATTATTATGGAAAGTAAGGCAGTAAATATCAGAAGTATTTCATTGAGTGAAAATGCTGGTTTATTCAAAGGATCAATTACTGTAATTGTACCAAATAATGATATTTTAAAACGTATGATTACAAATATCAAAAAAATTGAAGGAGTTGATAAAGTAACACGCGTAAATGCCAATTAATAAAAAAAGTATAACTATGAACTTTAAAACAGTAAAAAAAATATTGGTGTTATTTACTATAGTATTTTCAAATGCAACTATAAATGCACAAGAAATCACATTTGGACAACAAATTGGAAATCTTTTATACCAAATGACTTTAGAAAAACCTGATACTTTAAAGATTCAAAAAACACTTAAATTACTAAATATAGATAATAAAGAAGTGAAGTTCTCCAATCTTGGTTATAGTATATATGATGATTTTGAAGGAGACCGTTTATATTACCTTCCCTTTACAAAGGCAGATGAAAGTAGATTTACAGTAGAACAATTAAAAAAAGAGAATAAACTTTATTATACTGCTCAATTTTTATTAAAAAGTTCTTATACAATTAATTCTCAAGGAAAAATAAAATTTGATATCAAAGATTATAAATACAATGTAAGCTATGAAGATTTAATTCCTTTTTGTACTACTCCTATGAAGTATAAAAATGGTAACGGAAATAATCCAACTTCCTCTTTATTAAGTTGTATATATACTAATCCAGATTCGCAAAAAAGAATGATGTATTGGGTTGTTTTTGAAAATCCTATTGGTACAAAAACAGGTAATACAGTAAAAGAAATAAAATTTCAAAGCATAGAACTTTGGCAAAAATAAAAAAAGCGCTTAAAGCGCTTTTTTTATTTATCTAAAACAGAAAATACTGAATTCTGTGATTTAAACTCTGGTACAATTAATTTTAACTGCCCTACCATATACATAGGATCCAAGGTAGTTTCATTATTCAAAACATAAAAACATAATCCATTAATATCATCTTGAGCTTTTATTAGATCTTGTTCTCTAATTTTAGCAATCATTATCTTCTCATGGTGCGTTTTAACTGTATTTTCATTGTTAGCCAAAAGTTCTTCAAAAATCTTTTCTCCTGGTCTTAATCCAGTAATTTTAATATCTATATCAGTAGGATATTCCAATCCGCTCAATTTAATCATTCGTTTCGCTAAATCAATTATCTTAACTGATTTACCCATATCAAATACAAAAATATCACCTGCTTTTCCCATTACTGAAGCTTCTAAAACTAATTGACATGCTTCTGGAATTGTCATAAAAAACCTTGTTATATCTGGATGAGTAACCGTAAGTGGTCCGCCTTTTTCTAACTGTCGTTTAAAAATTGGAATAACAGATCCATTTGATCCTAACACGTTACCAAAACGAGTTACAATAAAACTTGTATTTCCCTTACCTTTTAAACTAGAAACGTAAATTTCTGCAGCACGCTTTGTAGCTCCCATCACATTGGTTGGATTAACAGCCTTATCTGTAGAAACCATTACAAACTTTGTAACATTAAACTCAACTGATAAATCAGCCATAGCCTTTGTTCCTTTTATATTTGTATGAATCGCCTCTTGAGGGTAATCTTCCATTAACGGAACATGCTTATAAGCTGCAGCATGATAAACATAATCTGGTTTAAATTCCTCAAAAATTCTTCGCATTTTTAAAGATTCGCGAATATTGCCAACTATATAAACAATATCATCTTTTTTCTTAGAAACCATAGTCTGTTGTACATCATACAGAGCAGATTCAGCGTGATCTAATAAAATTAATTTCTTAAAATTAAATAATGCAATTTGTCGAGCTATTTCACTACCGATAGAACCAGCAGCCCCAGTTACTAAAACAACTTTATTATTCAAATCAGCAGCAACAATTTCATTTTGAAGATTAATAGATTTTCGTCCCAATAAATCTTCAATACGCAATTCTTTAATTTGCTTATTTGAATATTCTCCGTCTAACCAATCACTCGCAGGAGGAATAATTTTTAAAGTTACAGGCAAATCTATAAACTGTTCAACAATCTCATTTAATCGATCATTTGCAATATTTTGAATAGAAATAATAATATCATCAATTCGATATTTTACCACAAAAGTTACATCAACATCTTCTACTGAAAGAATATTATAACCTGCAATACGCTGTCCTACTTTCTTTGGATTATCATCAATAAAACCAATTACTTGAGAGCGGGTTTTTGTTTCTGTTCTTAGTACATTTAAGGTAATTAATCCAGAATCTCCTGCGCCATAAATTAAAACTCTCTTTTGTTTTCCAACATCTATAATATATGAGCGATAAAACTGGCTGTAAAAAACTCTAGAACAAGTAAGTAAAAAAGCTGTTAAAAGCATATGCATCATCACAAATGAATAAGACTGACGCAAATATAATTTAGTATCAAATGTAGTTAAAACTACAGAATTTCTAATTAATATTGATGGAATACAGATTAATATACTAGCCAATAAACAGCTCAAAAAAACTCGTTCTATATCTCGAATAGATGTTTGTCTAATCAAACTACGATAAGGCTTTATTATCAAGAAACTGATAATGTATGATATAATAACAATAATCAATTTCTGATAGATCATATCTCCTTCAAATCCACCATAAAAATTACTTAAAAAGAAATAAGTGACTAAATACGTAAAGAAAACTATCAATAAATCTATAGAAAAAATAATACTACGAGGAATATCGTTCTTTAATCTTCTTTTTACAACATTTAAAAAATCCATTAAACACTAATTTTCACAAATATAATATAAAATACACATAATAAATATCTCAACTAAATTTAAAACTAAAGATTATTCTCTAAATTATACCAAAACAGTTAACTATTTATTATATGTTATTTTATAAAATAATATTATAACAATACACTTTCTTTTTCAACTCATTTAATAATTGGCAAAACTACTAAAAATAACTAATCTAAAATCCTATAATATGTCTACTCATGACAAATCTAACATATAATTTTCATAAATGAATTCCAAAAAAAAAGCCTGACTACAACTGTAATCAGGCTTTTAAAAGAAGGGCAGCGACATACTCTCCCACCTTACGGCAGTACCATCTGCGCTAGCGGGCTTAACTACTCTGTTCGAAATGGAAAGAGGTGAG